>NZ_JBIALS010000065.1:0-18836 GCF_042873655.1 Streptomyces sp. NPDC004609
ACTCCGGCGGGTAGTTCTTCATGACCACGAGATGTCCGTTCTCAGATCCTCAGGATCCAGTTTCTCGTGTGTTCAGGATTCGGGGTCAAGGCCCGGTGGCCGAAATGTTGACGAACAGGAACAGCGGACGCCCGGAGTACTGGTCGGCCAGACCGAGGGCCCGGTCAACCTGGTGTCGGGTGGAGTCCGGTTCGGGTGAGCAGAACTCCGGCCGCCAGTGATCTTCGTCGAACATGTCCGGCAGTACGCCGCCGAGTGGGGTCTCGCGGGAGAAGTAGGTGACACCGCCGACGCACACCGTGCGGTAATCGTGCTGGTTCAGCCCTTCGAGAAGGTTGGGTGCCTCGAACAGGAACGTCTGAGACGGCACGGTCTTGAACGACGGCGGGCGACATTCCCACAGGCGAGGTGGCTGTTCGGGCTGGGGAAGCTTGGGCAGGAACCCAGAGAAGAAGGCCATGTGGGAGGGAAGGGTGAACGTGCCGGGAGTCTGCCGGAGCTCCCATCCTCCGCCGGGCAGCAACCGGGCGAGGTGGGGAGTACGGCCCTCGTCCAGGGCCATACGGGCGACGTCGTAGCGCAGCGAGTCGAGGGTGACGAACAGGATGTTCGTGCCGGCGAGTATGGCGTCAGCCGCATTGATCACTTGATGTGTCCTCACCGCTCGCCGTCGTGAATGGCTGGACTCTGCCCTTGGAGGTTTCGTTGACGGGGACCGGCACCCGGTCTTCGGCGATCATCCGTCGGATCGCGGCGAGCCCGCCCGGTTCATCGAGCGGTTTGCCGCCACGGCCGTACAGGGCGATCGAGATCTGTACAGTGTCGCCGCCCGTCTCCTTGGTGGTGACGAGGATGCCGGGGGCGTCTCCAGCCTGACGCATGGCGGCCAGCAGCGCGACCTCGTCGGCTTGGCCACGATCCAGGACCTGGCAGGCATAGTGCTGGGCGTTGACGGCGCCCTGGCACAGCCGGTCGAAGAACTCGACGGAGGCGGGTTTGCCGTCGTGGGCGACGACCAAACGGCGCGCACGCACGGTGACGACGAAGCAGGCCGCCATCCACCAGGCGACCCCGGCGTGGATCTGGCCGGGGAATCGGCCGTGCGCTCCACCGTCGCGGACCACGGTATCGACGTCGATGGGATTAAGCACGGGCTTCCTCCAGATGTGCCGCAATCCTGTCGGCGAGCTGGTCGGGACTCTGGTCATCGGTGGGAAGGACCACGGCCGTGGAGTCACTGGCAGCGACCTGCTCGAAGTTCTCCAGGAGCTGCTTGTAACGGCCGGCCACATCGAACAAATCGGTGTCGTCCTGCTTGATGTCGAGCTTGCCGGCCATTCGGCTACGCAGGGTCGCCTCGGAGCAGGTCAGGTAGAACGTGGCATCGGGGACGATCAGGTAGGGACGGAAGGGGTCGATCAGTACGGCTACTTCGGCGGGGTCAAGGCCGTGGACTGCGGCATGGCAGGCCGTCACCGAGGAGGCATAGCGATCGGCGACGACCGGGCCGAGGGTTGCGGCCTGACGAACGCGATCGGAAGCGTGCAGCAAGCCGGAGAGGTAGAACGCGAACTGAGGCAGCGACCGCAGTTGTTCGTTTGCTTCCAGGCTCCATCCGGTGTGCGGGTCGGCCAAGGTGTGCAGGCTGGTCGCGTTCATACGGCGAGCCAGCAGAGCGGTCAAAGTGGACTTGCCGATACCGGAAACGCCTTCCAGAACGACGAATGGGGCTTGGCGGCTCTCAACGCGCGGAATGGGCCGATAGGCGGCGGGCAGCATCACAAGGTCCCCTCGGTGAATTGCGCGATGTGTCCGGCAACGGCGGAGGCGAGCCGTTCGGGTTCCTTAATCGCGTCCTTGACGTCTAGGCGCAGGTCCCCGCGGAGCAGGCAGGGCTGGATGCCCCCGGCGTGGTCCACACGCAGGGCCCAGAACCCCTCGACGCACTTGGTGCGGACCGGGCAGGTACCGCACTGGCCGACATGGTGGCGGCCCAGATCTCGGTGGATCACGTCGATCTCCACCCCGTCGACGCGGAAGACCCGCCGTCCCTGACCGACCCCGGTCACCTCGACATGCTCGTCCTGGGTGAGGGTCCTCAGATGCCCGATGATTCCCTCGGCGGAGATCGCGGTATCGGCGCGGCCATCGTTGAAGTCCGTCGGCACCAGTTCGATGAATTGCACCGGCATCCGCCGGTTCAGCGCGAACTTGAGGATTGATTTCACCTCGTGGACGTTCTCCTTGAGCAGTAGACAGTTCAGTTCGACCCGCTCAAACATCTCCCGGGACGCATCAATACCGTCCAGCACTGTGTCGATACCAATGCGAGTGCCCGCGATGGCGCGCAGAGACTCATCGGAGAAGTAGTGAAGCGACACCTTGACCTTGTCCAGCGGCGTCCTGGCGAGCCACTCCTGATGGGTGCGGACCTGAGTGCCGTTGGTGATCAGCGTGTACGAGCCATCAGGGCCGGAAGGCGGCAGAGCCGTCAGCACATCGCGGGCCACGGGCGAGTTCAGAGGCTCTCCACCCGTGAAGTACACACGCTTGAGGCCCGCTGTCATCATCGAGGAGATGACGGTCAGAAAGTGCTCAGCCCGGTAAACGCGCGCACGAGGCTGCTGGCTGCGATCCATACGGGTCAGCGGCGGCGGAACATCATCCTCGTTGTGGCAGAAGAAGCACGCGATGTTGCAGCGAGGCGTCAAAGACACCCTTAGCTGCCCTCGCAGAGCGGCGAAATTGCGTAAAGCAGTCCAGTCGACTGCTGGTGCATCGGCTACGGGTCGTGTGGTGTTCACTGGCCTCTCCCAAGGGGTTGTGGTGCGCAATCGGCTCGGAAACCCGATGCGCGGGTGTGCGGAGTGAAGTGGAGCGGGGCATGTTCATCGCCCAAAGTGCGGTTGGGCACCGGCCTTGGGTTGGTGCAGGCCGGGAACGGGCCCACATCTAGGTGACGGTGTCCTGGTCGTCTGCCGCTGCATTGCCACCCAGCGCACTCCCAGTCGCACTGATGTGCGCCTGCGCCAGATCGCCGTGGACAATCACCCCCAACAACGCAAACCCGGTCGCTACAGCGGCCCACCAAGTCATGCTCGCGATCGCTTCACCATCGGGGCGTAAGCGACGGGGCCGTGTCACAAGGCAGCGTGCGGCGGAATACATGTCGGACCTCCAGCATCCGTTTGAGTGGGCCGTGGTCTGCCCGACCCAGAAGCGGGACCGATCGCCAAAGCCACAAGCGTTAAGGGGTGTTGACCGATTCCTCGGTGGCCTTCTCGATCTGGTGCGACAGTAGGCAAAGCACCCCGCAGCACCCCGGAAAAACCTTCCGGGGTCTCTTTTGGCCACGAGGTGATACTCAGGACATGCGAGGGATGACAGAGAACCTGACCACCGGCGAGCGCGTCGCCTGGTACCGGCGCCGACGCGGCCTCTCCCAGGAAGTCCTGGCCGGCCTTGTCGGACGCACCACGGACTGGTTGAGCAAAGCGGAGAACAACCGGATCGAACTCGACCGCCTCTCGGTGATCACCTCACTCGCCAAGGCCCTCGATGTCTCTCCCGGGGCCTTGCTTGCCGAGCCGACCCTCATGGATTGGTCCAGCGACAGCGGCAGCCGAACTATCCCCGCGTTGCGCGAAGCGCTCATGGACTACAAGCAGCTCACGCCCTTGCTGGGGTCTCCTCCCGATGACGAACCTCCCACCTTGAAGGATCTCCGGGCCGACGTGAAGGAGGTTCTCGACGCCTACCAGGCATCGCGCTACGGCTTCGCCACTCGACGCCTTCCTTTCGTCGTTGCCGGTGCCCTCGCCGCATCCCGTGCACACTCGGGGCACAAACGGGAGGAGGCCCATGCCCTGCTCGCCCTGGCCTACCAGGGCACGGCGATGGTGCTGGGCAAGGTCGGGGAGACAGAGTTGGCGTGGATCGCCGCCGATCGCGGTCTGGTAGCTGCGCAGCACAGCGGCCGGAGCGCGGTAACAGGCTCGCTCATCCGGTCAGTCACACACTGCCTGCTGGCCACTGGCCGCTTCACCTCAGCGATCCAGCTGGTGAACGACGCAGCAGCCGTGATGCAGCCGGAACTGGGCAGCGCGAACGACGAGTATCTATCGGTGTACGGCACACTCTTCCTCGCCGGGGCGATGGCAGCCGCAAGAGCAGAGGACCGAGCAACAGCGCAGATTTTCCTCCGGGAAGCTGACGAATCCGCACACCGGTTAGGCACCGACGCCAACCACCTGTGGACAGCCTGCGGCCCAACCAACGTGGCCATCCACTGCGTGGCAACGGCCAGAGAGCTCGGGGACCTACAGATAGCGGCGGACCTCGGACCGCGAATCGACACCAGCTACATGCCAGTGGAGCGGCGAGTACGCCACAGCCTCGAAGTCGCCCGAGCGCTCAGCGCCTGGAACCGAACCGACGAAGCTCTGTCCATCCTGCTGGACGCCGAACAGGCCGCGCCTGAACAGGTGCGCCACCACTACCTGAGCCGGGAACTGGTCATCGGTTGGATTCGCGGCACAAGAGGTCGCCCATCCCAGCCCGTAGCGGACTTGGCCCGCAGGCTTCACATCATCACAGGCGGTTAGAGTCCATCCTGTGAACGAGCACGAGGCGAAGATGGCCCACCCCCGCATGGCAGCCGGCGCTCTCTTCTTCGACGAAGCCGATCGCGTCCTGCTCGTCGAACCGTCCTACAAGGACTACCGCGACATCCCGGGTGGATACGTCGAACGAGGCGAGTCACCCCTGCAAGCCTGCGCGCGCGAGATCCACGAGGAGCTGGGCATCACACCCCGCATCGGCCGCCTGCTCGTCGTGGACTGGGCGCCGAATCCAGGAGAGGGGGACAAGGTCCTC
Organism: Streptomyces sp. NPDC004609; assembly: GCF_042873655.1. NCBI lineage: Bacteria > Bacillati > Actinomycetota > Actinomycetes > Kitasatosporales > Streptomycetaceae > Streptomyces > Streptomyces sp. NPDC004609. Next base: position 4,876 of record NZ_JBIALS010000065.1, read on the forward strand.
TACCTCTTCGACGGCGGCCGTCTCAGCACAGACCACCGCCACCGGGTCGCACTGCAAGCCGACGAGCTCCGCAGCTACGACTTCCACCACGCCGAACGGCTACCAGAGCTCACCATCCCCCGCCTCGTACGCAGAATCACCGCCGGCATCCAGGCCCGCACGGACGGCGTGACCGTCTACCTGGAACATGGCGAGCCGCCACAAGCAGGGGCTTGAGGAGGGCCCCGCTATGGGGCGGAATCCCCGTTTCCCAGGGCTCATTTGCACGCCTCTGGGGCCGTTCAGAAGTCAGCTGGCGGCTCATCCCTCCGCAGGTCGGGATTGCCTACAGCCGCCTCCACCGTGTCGTAGAGCTGCTTCTCGGGAACGCAAGGGAACAGGCCGCCGAGCTGGTCCTGGGCATCGGGGGCGACGTACTCTCAACGGTCGGTTGCCTGCTCGTTTGCGACCCGTACGGTCCCCGCGTCGCCCAGCATCGCGGTGGCCCGGCCTGGAGGCCGAGGAGCCAGAGTCCGACCGTGCCGTGTGGGAAGCGGTGATCCGGCGCCCCGCTTGGCGTAGCAATTGGCCGCTACGGAGTGAGGGCAAGAGGATTCATGGCAAAGCTGCCCGGACCGGCCCCGGACCGCGGTTGGTCTGCTGAGGCTGGGGCGCGCGGGACATGCGTGCTGCCGTGTCTAAGAATCCACCTGCTGATCGACCGCTGCTTCGTAGAAGGCATCCGCCAGGGCGACGATGATCGAGTTGATAGCCGGTCCATCGGTGAAGAAGTAGTCAGCCATCGTGTTGTGGGCATCCTGGTTGTCTGCAACCGCCTCCGTAACGGCTGCTTGGAAGTCTTGTGACTCCACGAACTGCTTCTTGGAGTTCACCTTGGTCTGGTTGATCAGGTTCGGGTCGGCGAGCAACCGCTGAACGAGCCCCTGTACGAACTCCCTGACCTGGGACTCAGCGAACGATTCGGCGCCGAAGAGGTCGTTCATCTTGCCTATGACGACCTGGAGCGCGACGTACTTCGGTTCCTTCTTCGTGCCCGTGCCGGCGGCGCTGATGCCCTTCAGTTGCCCGTCGCCCACGAGGGAGATGTCGACAGGTATCGCCTTGCTGTGCTTGACCCCGACCAGCACCACGTCAGAGAGGTCTACGTCGGCGGCCCAGGCGGACTCTGCGATGACCTTCTCCAGGAGACGCAGGAAAATCGAGAGCATCTCCATGTAGGCGTCGCCGTAGTCGACGACCTGGGACATGAAGTCGTAGAGGCGTACGTAGGTGGAGACATCCTTGCGGAATAGGTCGAGCGCGTTGAGCGTGACCTTGTCCTCTTCCTCGATCGCCCGCGCGTAGCGGCGCCGGAAGTCGTGCTGCGCCGGGCTGATCGCCGCCGAGAGCGCGTTGTTGCCCTTCCGGGTTACCCACAGCTCGGCGACCTTGCGGACGTCGTCCTCGGTGTAGATTCCGGCCTGGGCGAGCTTGTTAGCCAGGTGGACGACGACGTAGGGATCGGTCTCGGTCTCCAGGGTCGCGTTCTTGAAGTACGGCTCGAAGGCCGTCTTGATGTCCTCGGGCTTGTTGGCGAAGTCGATGACGAACGTCTTACGCTTCTGCTCCGTTACGACGGCCGCGCTTACCGGCTCACTATGCGACGACGCCTCCGGAACACCGGCACCGAACCGGTCACCCGCTATCTGATCCGTATCTCGGTCGACCGCTACCCCGGCGACCCGGAGCAGTCCAACGCCCACTACCGGGCCCACCCGCTCACCTGGGACGAGCTCGACCTCACCGCCACCTGTCGGGGTGAGGCAATGCGCTGGCAGGCCAAGCACGACCGTGACGCCTTCAAGGAGATCTGGCTGCTGTTCGACAACGAACACGGCCGCTTCCCGCTCTACCCCGGCGAATCCGTCTGGATCGAGTACGCCTACACCGTCGGCGACGACAAATGGGGCAACTGGTTCCAGCGTGCCGTTCGCCTGCCCACGGAACAGCTCGAAGTCCAGCTCGTCTTCCCCGCTGCCCTCAACCCCGTGGTCTGGGGCACCGAGACCTCCATGACCGCCGAAGCCGCCCCGCTCCGCACCCCACCCGTCCGCCATGACGACGGTGAACAGCGGGCTTTCACGTGGATCACGACCACACCCGCACTGCACGCTCGGTACCGTCTGGAGTGGCGGTTCCGGGCACGATCCGAACACAAGACGGACCAGGGAGAGTTCAGTTGACGAACGTTCGGCCCAGCCAGCAGATGCGCGACCTCGGTGTCGTCCAAGAGGGCGCCGCTATCCTCACCACACCTGCCCGCCCCTTCAACCTGCCCAGCGAGCGCGACGAGGCCGAGCACATCGTGGACGAACTGTTCGCTGCCCTCAACCGCATCAGCCAGGTACACCCCTTCGCCAAGGGCATGGGCATCGCCGCCCCACAGATCGGCATCGGCCGCGCCGCCGCCGTCGTCCAGCCCCCCGGCGACGCCCCCGCGATCATCCTGCTCAACCCACGGATCACGGCCCACGCGGAGGCGAGCGACGAGCAGTACGAGGGCTGCCTCAGCTTCTTCGACGTCCGCGGCCTCGTCCCACGGCCGCTGGAGATCACAGTGGAGACCACGGCCCTGAGCGGCGAGACAGCAGCCACCGTGTACGAACACGGCCTCGCCCGCCTCATCCACCACGAGATCGACCACCTCGACGGCCTCCTGTACACCGCCCACATGCGAGCCGGAGCGACGCCGATTCCCGTGGAGGAATACCGGCAGAGCGGGCAGGCATGGTCCTACGAGGACGCCTGAGCGACTCGCCTTCGCGGACCAGAAAATGGGCGCTGCACCCCGCGCGCCTTGGACCCTGACCCCAGCCACTCCGTGAAGCACGGAGGGCGACCCCACACCCGTGGGCCGCCCCACAGCAAGATTTTCAGTGACCTCCTAGCCGGGGGATCTCAGGTGGCCCTGTTGGCCGAAGCCGGTTCCAGGGAACTCGACGCCCTGTTTCCAGACGCTCCGCACGCATCTATCCTCGCGGTCAGGCGGCGGGGAGGGGCATGCGTGACCGGGGAAGCGACGAGCTGGCAGAAGGAACAGATCAGCCGCGCGTACGTGCACGCCCTCGCCTCCCAGGGCGGGTACACGGTGGGGGACTGGAACGTCGACAAGGACGGGGTGGACGTCACGCTTCGGGACCGCGGCCTCATGGTCGACTTCCAACTCAAGTGCACCCAGCGCCCACGCGCCGTTCGCGGTGGATACAGCTTCGACTTGGACGTCGAGACCTACGACAAGCTGCGCAGCAGAGAACGCTCGGCGCCCGGGCACCTGGTTCTCCTTGTGGTGCCGCCCAATCTGGAACTCTGGGTCACCCAGCACCCTGATTCCGTTGTGCTCGCCTGTCACGGGTACTGGGCCTGCCTGCATGGCAGGGAACCGGTGAATAGCCGCGCCACCACTGCGATCGGCCTTCCGGAGGAACAACAACTCACCGTGAAGTCCATGCGGTCCATGTTCGACATGGCGCGAAGCATCCTTCTCGTCGGCAGCTCGGGTGAGAACTGACGTGGTCACCGACGAACTCCCCTTCGGGCCCGCTGAGATCCGCAGTTACCTCAAAGTGACAGGTTGGTCTACGGTGTCCGGCGGTGACGTCGCGGAACTCTGGCGCCTCCCCGGGCCCGCCGAGGAGATCGTCCTCGTCCCCATGAAGCCGGGTGCCCCGGACTTCGACAAAAGGGCTCGTATGCTCGTCGCGGACCTCGCCCGGATCAGTGGTGTGGGCATTCGGACCGTGACGGACTCCATCAGCTCCGTCTTCCACGACGTGACGGACCTCAGGGCCTCCCACCCAACTATTCGGGACGGGTCGATCCCTCTGGACGCCGGCTTCGAGCTCTTCCAATCGGCAAAAAGGCTGCGTGTGGCCTCGGCTGCGGCAACCCTGCGTCGGCAGGGCCACTTCCGGAACTTTCCGGTCCGCGCCAGGGAACAAGCCCGGGACGTAAGGCTCGGTCAAACCCGCAAGGGGTCGTACATTGTGCCCATCATCAGCCAGGCCCGGTCCCCCATTGACGTGTACGAACGGGGCCAGGACCAGATCGACGTCGAGGTCGAGGAGACACTGTTCGACAGGCGCGTCACCGCCACGATGTCCCGAGCACTGGGCGTCCTGGAGGAGATGGCGGAGTCGGACCGGCTCCCCACACCCAGTGAGATCACCGACTCCATCGGAGAAGGTGTCTCGTACGAGTTGTGCCAGGCCCTGTCGAGGGTCGTGAACAGCGAGGCAGTCGACAGCCTGGACGTCACTTTCAACTGGTCCCGGGTTGCGTCGGCACCCCCTGGGACCCCTCGCGAGGTCGAGTTCAACCACGACGCCATCGCCGTCGTGGAACGGGTAGCCGACCAACTCAAGACAAGCGTCTACAGCCGCGAGAACGTGATCTACGGCCTGGTGACCGACCTCAGTCGCCACCCGGACGACGAGACCGGGCGCGTCGGCGTACAAGCCCTCATCCAGCGCCGCAGCCGCACTGTGTGGATGGATCTCCCCGATGCCAGCTATCACGAGGCGGTCCACTGCCACGACGCCGGCATCCCGGTCCGCGTCCGCGGCGTTCTGACGAGCCCGCCCGGAGGGACCGCGTCCATGACGGTCACTGACTTCGGCCCAGACCCGTCTCTGGGAGGGTGACCCCCGGCCTGGAACACACGGACCCTACTGACTGGAGCAGCCTCTTCCCTGTAAGTGTCCCGGGCTCATCCTCCCTCGCTCGAAAGCCGTCAGAGGGCTCAGGCCATCATCTGAACATTCTCCAGCAGTGCGTGGATGAGGAACAGCGGCGCGGTCGCTGCCGTTCGGGCCGCTGCGCGGTACGTTGCCGCGTTCTTGGCTCCGAAGCCCTCCCCTTGGTCGATTAGTTCCTGCCTGCGCACGCCCCATCCCGGCCAGTACTCCGTCAGGTAGGTCTCCAGGTCACCCTCAAAGACCGTGTAGCGGATTGTGGACTCGTCGGCCGGGCGCGGCGAGGGCGGTGCGCCCAGATACCCGAGGAGGTCGGCGTTCTTCATGCGGGTGTGCCGGGCTTCACGTTCCGCCTTCAGCTCCTGGGCTTGGCGCTGCTCGGGCAACAAGTGCTGCACGGACTCCCGCTTCGCTCCCTCCTTGTGGGCATCGCCGTCGAACACCACGTGGCACTGCACTCCCAAGGCGCTGAAGATCGCGTGGGCGATCATCATGTTGTCCTTGCCGCCGACCACGACGATGCTGATCCCGTTGGCGCCGAGGTTTACGCCCACGCGCTCCGCGCACCCGTTGAGGACAGCCTCGTCCCCCGTCCCCTCCACCAGCACAACGCCTCGGGCGAAGAACCCTTCCGCGAACGCGGTGGTCAGCTGCCCGGCGATGCGCCGTCGGACAGAGTCTGCGTCCACCAGCCCGTCCAGGGTCCGGCACAGCTCTTCCTCGGTCGCCTGCCAGACCTCGGTCACCGGATGCTCCTGACCGGACGCTCGGCACAGGCGCCGGATCTGGTGGTACCCGGTCGGGTCGATAAACACGGGGCTGTGGGTGGCGTACATCACCTGGGTGCACCCTGGGGGCGATGCGGACACAAGCTCGCGTAGGACTCCGGCAAAGGTACGGGCCTGCGGAGGGTGCTGGAACAGCTCGGGCTCCTCGATGGCCAGGCAGAAGGTTCGCGTCCCGCACTCGGGCCGACGACGGTCCGCCAGGAACTTCAGCGCGGCGATAATGAGTGCACGCTGGAACCCGTGCCCCTGCCGGTGGACCGAGGTCTCGGCCGCACCGTCGCGGATGGTCACGCTGAAGGCGGTCCGGGCGGGCCTCGGTGGCTGCACGACAGGAGTGACCAGCACACGGCGGCCGGTCGTGAACTTCTCCACCTCCGAAGAGAGCGCGGAGGAAAGCTCGTCGAGGACGGGGCCGTACACCTCAGCGTGAATCTTCTCGCGTGCCAAGTGCGCGCTCTCCTCGACTTGGCCGAGTTGCTCGTTCGCACCCGTCCGGTCCACCGCGTGATCAAGGATGCGGCCAAGCGCCGTCGCCTTCTGATCGTCCGCCTCTTCGTAGGCTCGCAGATCAGCCGAGACAAACACGAAGTCGACCAACTGTGCCAGCACACTCTGGCCCGCGAAACCGAAGAAGTGCGTGTCCTCGACCTCGGACTCGGTGAGCCGCTCACGGTTCGCGAGCTCCCACTTCCTCATCGCCTCTTCCGCTGCTGGCGCACTACCGACCTTGGGGAGCCCAAGGCTCGGCTCGCCCTCCATCAGATCGTTGTACGCCTTCCGCAACGGGGTCGCCTTCTGGTGCCGTCGCACCTCCTCGAAGGGCGCGTACGCTAGGGCCTTGCCCGTGATCTTGTCCTCGCCGTCCTGCCACGTCCGCCAGATACTCACTGACTCCGCACCTTCCGGTGCGTACCGTCCGAGGGTCGCACGATCGTGGTCGGTGAGGCCATCGAACTCGACCTCTACCGAGATGCGCCCGCCTTCCGCCGCCGAGTGCACATCATCCGTACTGAGCGCGACGGACTTCTCCCCGTTGAAGAACCAGTCCAGGGCTCTCAGCACTGTGGACTTCCCGACACCTGTCGGGCCGATGAAGCAGGTCGTTCCAATTCGATACCTGCTCAAAACTCTGTTCCCAAGGGCCAGTGCAGCGGGCTCGTTCTGCTCCTCGACCCGTCGGCCGGACCGCGCCTGGGTGACCCTTCTCGGCGCCACCCGCTATTGCCCGCACCGAAGCCCGAGTCCGACTGGTGGTGGAGCAAGCTCCCCGCGAACGGATTCGGCACACATCAGGCCGAGAAACCGCGCGAACACGCGGGAACTAGGGAGAGGAGTTTCCCCAGGCCAGACGCCCTACAGTCCACGTTCCCGCAGGTCACAGCCTTGCACCGAGAAATCTCCTAAAGCGGGTGTCGCAGGTTCGAATCCTGCCGGGGGCACCACCTGCACCGCAGGTAAGGGAGTTCCAGGCCCCTCGTTCCATTCGGACGGGGGGCATTTCTCACGCCTGGAGTCCACGGAGAGTCCACATCCCCACGCACGCCCTGGACGCACTCCTCGCAGACCTGCACGGCATCCGACGGGAGGGGTGGCTGGGCAGGTGAGGACCCGAAGAGGCCGGGCCGCACCGAACAAGATCTGGCATACTTGAAGTATGGCAACCCGGAAGATCACCATCACTGTGCCGGAAGAGCTGGTGGAATCAATCAAGGAGCGCGTTGACGCGCGCGGGGTATCGGGCTACATCGCAGCCGCCGCCGCTCATCAGGACGCCATGGACCGACTACGCGAGTTGGCCGAACGTCTCGAAGAAGAGCACGGCGCCGTGACGGACGACGAGCAGCAAGCAGCGCTGGACCGCATCGCCGCCATCGACGGCTGGCATGACGAGCAGCGATCGAGTTCGGACGCGGCCGCGTGAGCCGCACCGCCCGGGCGAAGCTGCACCGGCCGCGACAGCGTGTCTTTGTGTTCGACTCCGAGGCTCTCTCCAAGGCTGTTCAGGGCGATCGGGAGATGACTGCGCTGATCAAGACGGCTCCGCGGCTGGACATCCCGATCGTCACCTCGGCGCTCACGACTTTGGAGGCATGGGACCCTCGCGAAACGTCGAGGCAGGCACTGTGGGACTGGACGCTGTCCCGGATCCGCATCGTGCACACTGACGACCAAGTGATCGCCATAGCGCGCGACATGCTGAAAGCAGCCGGCCTGCATGGGCATAAGTACGCCATCGACGCCATTCTGGCGGCTGTGGCCGGGCGGGAAGCGGTGCGGGGAGCTCAGGCAACCGTCTTCACCTCCGACACCGACGACATGAATCAACTCCTCGCGGGACACTCCGTGCGAATGGAGAAGGTCTGACGAGACGCCGCCCATGCCTCACTGCGACCACTCGCCGACTCCCCTGAGCAACCCGTGCCCTCGTCGGACAGCATCCACTGCACGTATTCAGCACACACGGGAACGGGAAGCACCGTGAAGACGCGAGAACTGCGGAGGACGGTTTCCCCAGGTCAGACACGCTGCAGTCGACATTTCCGCAGGTCACATCCCCGCCCAGGGAGCTCCTAAAGCGGGTGTCGCAGGTTCGAATCCTGCCGGGGGCACAGCAGTGACCAGCAGCGGAGCCCCGGACCGAGATCGGTCCGGGGCTCCGCTCTGATCATTTAGGAGAGATTGAGGAGATCATCTTCCACTGGGGCCTTCACCAGGTCCGCCCGCCCCCACAACGTCCGCCGTCCGATGTTCCTCATCGCCCGCTCGTAGATCTTCTGCAACCCGCCCAGCCGCTCACGCCGCATCTGCGGCGTCGGATGCTGGTACACCGCCTTGATCCCCGGCCGCTGGTGCCCCGCCTGCTCGCACGCCAGCGGCGCCTTCACGCGCGGACACACACTGACGGTTCAGCCGCTCCGGCCGCCCATCAGCGGCCGGCCGCAGCTGCTTGGGTGCCGCACTCCTGTCGTTGGGGCGCCGCCGGTCCTCGGTGAGTCGCCCACGCCACCTGCTCGGTGTCCGCGCGCCGAGAGCGCGCGACCAGGGGCCCCGCCCGCTTCGTACGGGTCTACGGGCCGTGGCCGGTCCAGTCGCTTGGCTGGTACGTGCCGTCTTGATGTCCGTACGGCGGGGGTTCCTGCGGCCACGGCTGCTGCCAGGTCCCGTCGGGGCCCGGCTGCCCGTCGGCGGGCTGGTGAGCGTACGACGCCTGGGGCTGCTGCGGAACATACGGAACCTGGCCCTGCTGCCACGAGCTGTGGGCCGGAGTGGCCTGCCAGGCGGTGTCGTGTGCCGGGGTGGTCTGCCACGCGCCATGCTGGGCCGAGGTGGCCTGCCACGTGGCGTCGTGGACCGGAGTGGTCTGCCACGTGGCGTCGTGGGACGGGGTGGGCTGTTGTTCCGTTGCCTGCCACTGCTGCTGCGGTGCGTGCTGTGCGGAGCCGTAGGAGTGAGCCGCGGGGTATCCGGTGTGCGCCGGCTGCACGGGAGAGGGCGCCGCGGAACCGTACGGCGGGACAGGCTGCGCCGGGATGACGGTCTGTGGCACCTGCTGATGTGTCGCGCCGTTCCACATCACCTGCTGCTGGGGCACATTCCGGCCCAGCTCGTGCAGGCCGTCCCCGGCGTGCTCGCCCTGGTGCGACTCCTGGCCCCCGTTTCGGGGCATCGCGTGGGGCATCGTCCGTGGCAGGACGAGCCCTTCCAGGCGCATCATCTCGATCGTGGAGGAGACCTGCGGGTCGGAGTACTGGTCCTCCTCCTCCCAGACCGCGGAGACCTCGTCCTCGTGGCCCGCGACCGACACCTCGACGCCGCCCTGGCGGGTGCCCCAGCTGCCCTGGCCGAGGGTGAGCAGGGCGTAGAACCGCAGCGGTGTCAGCAGCAGCAGCTGGATGACGCCGTACAGCGGAGCCAGCAGGAACATGCCGAACCGCTTGACGAAGCCCATGCCACGGCGCGGGAAGTCGAGGTACCGGACATTGCGCAGGTACCCCATGAGGACCATGAAGACGAGATAGTCGCCGATGTGGTGGAGGAACTGCGAGGGGCGCATGATCGGCAGGATGACCATCGAGTAGAACATCGCCGACCCGAAGACCAGCCACAGCGCCAGTTCCATGCAGGTCAGCCAGAAGGCCGGCCGGTACTTCTTCTGGTGCGTGAAGGCCCACAGGGACTCACGGAAGAAGGACTTGTTCCAGCGGATCTGCTGGCGCAGGAAGTGCGGCAGCTTCTCCGGAACGGCGGTGTAGCCGACGGCCGTCTCCTGGAAGACGACCTGTCCTTCCATCAGGCAGTAGTTGGTCATCCGGCGGTCGTCGCCGAAGACGGCGGGCTTGCCGAGGAACTGCTGGTCGAGGAAGTCCGGCAGGTACTTGCGCACCAGGCTGCCGCGGTACGCGGAGAGCGCGCCGCAGCAGCAGAGCACCGACTTCAGGCGCGAGTACGCGGCACGCTCGAACAGGAACGAGTTTCCGTACCGCAGGTCCTGGAGGCGGGTGAAGATGTTGCTGTCGTGGTTGAGCGCGAGCACCATGCCCGTGGAGGCCATGATCCGCTCGTCGGCCATCGGCAGCAGCAACTCGCGGACGGTGTCCCGGGAGAGCACCGTGTCGGAGTCCACACACAGGAAGACGTCCGAGTACGGGGCCGCCTCGAAGCCCAGCGCAAGTGCCTCGCGCTTGCCCTTGTTCTCGGGCTGGACGCTGACCGTGTACTTCACGCCCTGGGCCTCGAACTCCCGGCGCAGCTTCTTGGCGACCTTGATGCCGGAGGCGTTGGCGCTCGCATCGTCGATGATGTGGATCTCGTTGGGCAGGCGGCTCTGCGCCAGAAGGCTGCGCATGCCCTGCTCGAACATCACCGGGTCCTCGTTGTAGATCGGGATGACCGCCGTGACCCACGACTTGTCCAGGAGCAGCAGCTCCTCCGGGCCCGCCTTGGCGGGCCGGTAGAAGAGCGCCATGAACATCTTGAGGGCCAGCAGGCCCAGCGCACCGAACGAGTACAGATGGAGCGAGTCCGGGTCCAGCTTGGTGAGGATCAGCCCGGCGATGAGGAGGAAGAAGAAGTACGAGACGCGCAGATGTCTCTTGCGCCGATGCCGGCGCCGCACGTCGGAGTCGACGGCGCCCGGTATGTAGGCGCTCTGGTCACTCACAGCCTGACCACCCGGGGATGGTCCGCGGACTTGCCCCGGGTGTCGAAGAGCATCCGTGCACGGTCGGCCAGCCGGTCGAGGTCCAGCTCGCGGTGCCTCTGGAGCAGAACGGTCAGATCCGCCTGCGCCGCGGCGTCCAGGTAGTCGTCGACGCGCTCCACCTCGGTGCCGCCGACGTTCCAGCCCTCGACGCGCGGATCGAAGTAGGCCAGGTCCGCGCCGCGGGCGAGCAGCAGCTCGGCCACGTCCAGGGCAGGGCTCTCCCTCTGGTCGGAGATGTCCGGCTTGTAGGTGACGCCGAGCAGCAGGATGCGTGAGCCGCGCACCGGCTTGCCCAGCTCGTTGAGGAGGTCGGCGGCGCGCGCCACCACATGGGCCGGCATCCGCTGGTTGATCTCCTGGGCCAGCTCCACGAAGCGGAACGGGATGCCGAGCGAACGGACCTTGTAGGAGAGGTAGTTGGGGTCGATAGGGATGCAGTGGCCGCCGACGCCGGGACCGGGGTAGAAGGGCGCGAACCCGAACGGCTTGCTGGAGGCGCAGCGGATGGCGTCCCACAGGTCGACGCCGATCTCCCGGCAGAACATCGCCATCTCGTTGACGAGCGCGATGTTCACCTGGCGATAGGTGTTCTCCAGCAGCTTGGCCATCTCGGCCTCGCGGGTGCCCTTGGCCTCCACCACACCGCCCACGAAGCCCTCGTACAGGGTACGGGCCGCCTTGGTGCAGTCCGGTGTGGTGCCACCGATCACCTTGGGTGTGTTCTCCAGGCCGAAGCGCGCGTTGCCCGGATCGATGCGCTCGGGCGAGAAGGCGAGATGGAAGTCGAGGCCGGCCCTCATACCGCCCGCCTCAAGGCGGGGGCGTACCACCTCGTCGGTGGTGCCGGGGTACGTGGTGGACTCCAGGACGACCAGGGTTCCCGGGGTCAGATGGGCCGCGATGTCGTCGGCCGCGGCGTTCACCGCCGCGAGGTTGGGGGCGCCGTGCTCGGTGAGGGGAGTGGGTACGCAGACGACGACCGCCGCCGCGTCCGCGATGACCTCGGGCCGGTCCACCGCGCGGAAACCCCGGCCCAGCATGGCGCGTACGTCCGAGGAGCTGATGTCGTCGATGTGCGACGCACCGGAGTTCAGCCCCTCGACCACTAACGCGCTGCGGTCGAGGCCCACGACCCGCATGCCCGAAGCGGCGGCGGCGCGGGCTAACGGAAGCCCTACGTAACCGAGTCCGACGACGACGAGGTCGACTGTGGCGGTCCTGTTCACGGCGATGCATCCCACCCCGACGCGCCACCGGCCGGAACGGCCGGGCGCGCATGCTTCCATGATTTCGAACAAATGGATGGCCACCGTAACAGCGCCCCTGCATCATCACCGGTGGATTACGGCCCTCGCATCCCACAATGGCTGCATACAACCCTCGCGGGCCGCCGTGCGTCAGTCGCCCCGGAGGGGCCCGCCGATGGGTCCGTCCCGGCTTCGGGGATGCGTCCGCGCGGTACTGTCCGCGACGTTCACCTGCCCGGGCACACTGCCCTCCGCCCCTTCCGACAAGGAGTTCTCGTGGCGACCTCCCGGCGCCGTCGCAAGGCCCCCAAGGCCAGAAAACTGAAGGTTCTCCTTCTCGTGGTGGTGGTGGCCGCCGCCTGCACAGCCGCCTATCCCCTCTGGCGCCATTTCCAGCCAGACCCCTCCGAACTCTCCGGACCCTCCGATCTCACCGTCCGGTACCGGACGGCCACGGACGGCGAGGCGGATGCCGCCCGGCCGTCGATGGAAATCTTCAACACATCCGAAAAGTCCGTGCTGCTGAGCGAGGTCGTCCTGCGGTACTACTTCACCGCCGACGGAGGCGAGGCATACGCGTTCAACTGCGCCGAGGCCGCGATGGGCTGCTCGAACGTCACGGGCACCGTCGTCGCCCTGGAGTCTCCGAGCGACACGGCCGACCACTACCTGGAGATCGGCTTCACGAAGCAGGCGGGAGCCCTGAAGCCCGGCGCGAACAGCCGTGGTCTGGAACTCCAGCTCTTCAGGACCGACCACAAGCCCCTGAAGCAGGACAACGACTGGTCGTTCGACGGCACCAGGGTCGCGTACCGGGAGTTCGACCGGATCACCGCCTACAAGCGCGGCGCGCTGGTGTGGGGCAAGGAGCCCGGCGGCAAGGGCGGAGGCGCCGGCTCCGCGCGCCCGGCCGCATCCGCCGTATCCCTTCCCGACCAGGCGGTTTTCGACAACTTCACCTACCTCGGGCCGAAGGACCCCGCGCTGTTCAAGCACGGCTGGCTGGTACGCACCAGCAAGGGAGGGCCCGGAATCAAGGGCACCTGGACCGCCGAAGGCGTGTCCTTTCCCGCCGATGACACGGCGCTGGACGGGCAGGCGGTACGGCTGCGCGCCTCCACGGACGGGACCAGGACGGGCACCCGGCAGGCCGGTATCGGGTCGAAGGAGCCCAAGTTCCGCACCGGCACCTACGCGGCCCGCATCCACTTCACCGACAGGCCGACGAGCGGCCGGAACGGCGACCCCGTCAACCAGACCTTCTTCGCCATCGGCGGCTCCGGGACCAGGTACAGCGAGCTGGACTACGAGTACATGCCGAACGGCGGCTGGGGCGCACCCGGCCCGAAGCTGGACACCACCAGCTGGCGCAACGCCGACAAGGGTGACCGCGTCACGCGCAAGACGGAGGAGAGCCTGGCCGGCTGGCGCACCATGATGATCACCATCGACGACGACGGCGTCACCTACAGCATGGACGGCCGGACCCTGTACCGGAACGGCAAGGACTACACACCGCGCGCCGACATGGCCATCCAGTTCAACACCTGGTTCGTGGAGCTGCCGTTCAAGGGCGACCGGGTCTGGGACATGAAGGTCGACTGGGTCTACCACCAGGCGGGGGTGAAACTGTCCGCCAAGGAGGTCGAGCGCATAGCCGCGGGTTTCCGGGACAGCGGCGTGAACTACTTCGACACGCTGCCCGCCAACTGACGCACGTCAGGGGTTCAAGGACGGGTCGGCCGGGCTCGGGGCGCGGGACACACCGCGGGACGCGCTGCGGGGCCGGGCCGGTACCGGACAGAGCACGCGCCGCGGCCTCCTCGCGTGTCGGCTCCCGGGCGGAATCGCGTTCGACAGGGCCGGACGCCGCGCGGAACGATGCGGGGATGGATCACTTGACTTCCGCTCCCTGGGCTAAAGCCCGGGGATTCCTACCACGGTCGGCTGACCGTCTCGGTGGGTTCCTGCTTCCCCGCGCTGGGCCGGTACG
>NZ_JBIALS010000066.1:0-17895 GCF_042873655.1 Streptomyces sp. NPDC004609
GCGGCGCCCCCCCCCCCGCCCGGCCGCCCCCCCCCGCCGCGGGCCGGCCGCCCCCCCCCCCCCCCCCCCCCCCCCCCCCCCCGAGGGCGACGTCCCGTACACCGGGGCGGGTCCGGTCCGCGTCATGCGACCGGCGCGTCCGGGCCCATCCGGCTGCGTACCGCCGTCTGTACCTCGGCCTCCTCGGCCGGATCCGCGGCGAGCCTGCGCAGTCGTTCGGCGACGCGGACGTCACCCGCCTCGGCGTGCCGCGCGGCGATCTCGCGGGTGGTCTCCTCGCAGTCCCACAGGCATTCGACGGCGAATCCGGTGGCGAAGGAGGCGTCGGTGGCGGCCAGCGCACGGGCCGCCCGTCCCCTGATCCGGGACGAGGTGGTCTCCCGGTACACATGGCGCAGGACGGGCGCGGCACAGGCGATGCCGAGCCGTCCGGTGCCGTCCACGAGTGTCGACAGGAGGGGGGCGTCGGGTCCGTCGGCGCGTACGGTCTCACGGACCGCGCCGAGGACGAGGTGGGCGTCGTCGGCGGTACCCCGGCAGGCGAGCACCGCGGCGGCGGACGCTCCGAGCGGGTCGGGCCGGTGCGCCCAGCCCCGGGCCCGGTCGACGGCCTCGTCGCCGCACATCCGCTCGAAGGCCGAGATCGCCGCGTCGGCGACGGTGCTGGAGCCCGCGGACACCGCGGCCTCGATCAGATCGAGGACGACGGGGTCCCGTGACTCGGCGAGATAGTGGAGCGCGGCGCAGCGCGCCCCGTCGCCGCCCTCGCGCGCCGCGGTCACGATGGCGGGCCGGTCGGCCTCGCCCGCGACCGCCGACAGACAGCGGGCGGCGGGGACATGGAGTGCGGTACCGCGTTCGACGGCCTCGTCGGCCCAGTCGAAGACGGCCTGGACGCTCCAGCCGGGACGTGGTCCGGTGGGCCGCATCTGGCGCTGCCAGCGGTCGAAGGAGCCCGCCTCGCGTGCCGCGCGCACCCGGGCGCCGACCGTCTCGCGCGGGTCGTCGGCCCACAGCCGCCACGGCCGCGGCTCGAACGCGTCCCGCACGGCGGTGGCCAGTTCGGCCTCGCCCTCCGGGGTGGCCGGGAAGCGGGCGAGGATCGGGGCGGCGAGGGAGCGCAGCCCGGCGTCGTCGTCGCGCAGGGCCAGCTCGTCCAGGGCCCAGGCCCAGTTGGAGCCGCGGGCGGCGTAGCCGCGCAGCAGGGCCAGGGCGTCCTGTCTGCCGTACGAGGCGAGGTGGCCGAGCACCGCGAGCGCGAGGCCGGTTCTGGCCTCGTCGGTGTCGAGGTGGTCGTCGGTGTCGCACAGGTGCCGCTCGATCTCGTCCAGACCGCCGTGGAGATCCAGGTAGAGACGTGCGTAGTAGAGGGAGCGGTTCTCGACCTGCCAGTCGTGGCGGGGGTCGTTGAGCACGCAGTGGTTGAGGGCGGCGAGCGCTTCCGCGCGTGGCGCTGCCAGCGCGTGCAGCGTGCCGTCGCCACGGCCCCTCTGCAGCAGGCCGAGCAGCGTGCCGCTCGGCGCTATGACTGGATCGAACATGGGGAAAGCCTCACATCAAGCTCTCGACGCAACCGGGGACTGGTGGTGCCTAGGCCGCGCTGCTGCATGGGGAGCCGCCCGTCGTCGTCCGCGTCTTCCGCTTGGTGTAGACCATCTTCCTGCCTCTCGTCGGTGGGCCCCAGGGGAACTCCCGGTGATGTCCAGGACAAGGCCCGACGTCATGATGACCCACCCATATCGCCACCGCGACCACATTTACGACGTCCCTGTCCCGGGCCCCTCCGGAAGGGTCCCGGACTGCGCCGGGACCGGCCGGGGACCGCTCCACGGCCGTGCGGAGCCGGCGGGGACACACGGGGTCCGCCCCGCGTCGCCCCGCCGGTGTCAGCCGTCGCCGAACAGCTCCAGCAGCTCCGTCTTCCCGAACATCCGCGCGGTGTCGACGGCGGAGGGGGTTCCTGCGGAGGGATCGGCGCCGTGCTCCAGAAGGACCCGGACGACGGCGTCCTCTCCTTTGAAGACCGCGCCGGCGAGGGGGGTCTGACCGCGGTCGTTGGCCCGGTCGGGATCGGCCCCGCGCGCGGCGAGGGCCGCCACCGAGGCGGCGTGGCCGTGGTAGGCGGCGAGCATCAGGAGGGTGTCGCCGCGGTCGTTGGTGAGATTCGCGGGGACTCCGGCGTCGACGTACGCGGCGAGAGCCTCGGTCTCTCCCTGGCGTGCCAGGTCGAAGACCCTGGTCGCGAGTTCGATGACCTCGGGATCGGGGGCCTCGCTCATGGACGGACCGCCTTTCGCTGCACGTTTCACGGCAATGACCTGCGCGTACGGCGGGCGTGGCCGTACGGGCATACGAGCAACGGACAGGGTACTGCGCGTGTCCGTGGACGGGTGAGGCCCGCCCTCGAAGAGGCCACCCCAAGTGAGACATATGCCACTGGCAAGACGGCCCGCATCCTCACGGATCGCCCGCAGGGAGGAACTGTGCCCCGTGACCGGAGAGCGTGCCCCTCGGAGCGCGCTCCCCCATCCGCCGGTGCAGTGAATTACCCAGATTTTCACCCATTTGCACCTTTAATCACATATGTACATGCGGTGAGGTTGGAAGTACTGATGGTGACTGTCCCCTCAACCAGGAGAGCCCCTCATGATCCTGTCCATGTCAGGCGTGGTCCTGCTCGCGATCGTCGTCTTCCTGTTCTTCAAGAAGGACGGCCTGAAGGCGTCCCACGCCCTCGTCTGCGCCCTCTTCGGTTTTTTCCTGGCGGGCACCGCCATCGCCCCCAGCATCACGGCCGGCAGCCAGAGCCTCGCCAGCCTTCTGGGCGGGATCAAGTTCTGATCCCCGCCGCCCTTCCCCGCGCATCCAGCCCCGGCACCTCCAGGAGAACGATGTGGGTCGGCGACCACTCCCCCGCATTCTGAGCAGCGGATCCGCGCAGATCGCCCGTGTCCGGGAGATCGCGCGCACGGCCGCCGACACCGTCACGGACGTCCTCCATCCGCTGATCACGGTCTCCCGTGGTCTGCGGGAGCTGGCGGGCGCCGCCCGCCGGAAGTGGGCCGATACCCCCGCGGAGAACCGTGGTCCCACGCTCTTCATGGCCGCGGCCGTCGTCCTGGTGGTCGCGTTCACCCCGTTCGGGCCGCTGATGGCCCTGATCGCGCTGATGGGCGCGGCCGCCTGGAAGGGGCGGAGGCGCACCCCGGTGAAAACCGGCCCCGACGAGGCGGAGGCCGCGCGGCTCCAGTCGCTCTACAACGCCCTGGTGCCCTACTTCTCGGTACCGGAGGACCCGGCCCCGGTCTTCACCCACGGCGGCGAGTGGACGGCCGCCTTCAGCGACCCCGCCTTCGACGGCAACGGCCGCGTCACCGCGCTGCGCATCACCTACCCCGCGTACTTCACCGACGGCGAGGAGGAGTCCAGGGCCCGTATCGAGCAGCTGCTGCACGCCAAGTCGGGCCGCGGCCGGGAGTACCGCTTCACCTGGCACGAGGAGGGGAACCAGCTCCTGATGAGCGTCCTTCCCGCCCTGCCGACCTCCATCGCCGCCCAGCGCTTCGTCACCGTCCCCGGTGAGACCGTGCTGGGCTTCACCGACGCCGGAGCGGTGCAGCGGACCGTTCCCGTGACGGCCGGCGAGGAGACCCGGGACGCGCCTCCGGTGATCTGGCGCACCGGGCACCGCTCCACCGAGCCGCATCTGCTCGCGGTCGGCGATCCCGGCAGCGGCACCACGACCCTGCTGCGCTCGATCGCCCTCCAGGCGCTCCCGTACGGGGACGTGCTGATCGTCGAGGGAAGCGGAACCGGCGAGTACGCCTGTCTGGCCGGGCGCTCGGGCGTCCTGGCCGTCGAATGCGCGCTGGGCGGGGCGCTGGCGAGCCTGGAATGGGCGACGCACGAGACCGAGCGGCGGCTGATCGCCGCGAACCGCGCCCGGCAGAGCGGGCTCCCCGTCCCGGACGACATCAGGCGTCCCCTGTGGATCCTGGTCGACCGCCCCGGCATCCTCGGGCATCTGGCCGCCGCCGACGGGCACCCCGACCCCCAGGAGCTGCTCCAGGTGCCCCTGCGCCACGGCCGGGCCGCGCACGTCACGGTGGTGGTGGCCGAGCAGTACGACAGCCTGGACACCCTGTCCGACGCCGTGCGTACCCACACCCGCGCCCGGGTCGCACTCGGCCCGGTGGGCTTCGGGGAGATCGAGGCCGTGCTCGGGGCGGCCCCGCACACCACACCGACACCCGACGTCCCGCCGGGCCGCGGTTACGCCCGGCTCGGCACCGGGCCGGTGCTCAGGCTCCAGGTGCCGGCCACCCCGGACCCGTACGACGACACCACGTGCGAGGCCCACCGGCAGGCCGTACTGGAGCTGCTGCCGGAGCGCGTTCCCGTGGCCCCGGAACAGCGGAGGACGGTGGGCGCGCCCGCCACGGAGCCACCGACGGTCGGCGCACCGGCGGAGCCGCAGGATCCGGTTCCCGCGGAAGGCTGAGACCGGGGCCGGGGGCCCCGATCGGGGGCCCGCCTCACCGGCCGGTGACGCGGTCGTCCGTACGGGCGGACGGCCTCTGCTCCGCACCCCCACCGTCCCGGCGCACCTTCCGGGCACGTGCCTCCACCCAGCCCCGCGTCTTGCGCCACGCACGTACCTTCCGCCACGCACCCGCCCACGCCGGCCCCGGTTACGCGACGAAGGTGCGCGGCGCCTCGGTCCCCGTCGTCACTCCGGTCTCCACCAGCCGCGCCGCCGCGGCCAGCCGGACCGCCGCCTCCTCCGCGACCGGCCCGCCGACCGTGAACGGCAGCCGTACGAAGCCCTCGAACGCGCCGTCGACCCCGAAGCGCGGCCCGGACGGCACCCGTACCCCCACCCGCTCGCCGACCTCGGCCAGCCGGGAGCCCGACAGCCCCCCGGTGCGGACCCACAGGGTGAGCCCGCCGCCCGGAACGGCGAACTCCCACCCGGGCAGCTCCCGGCGCACCGCCGCCACCAGCGCGTCACGGTTCTCACGGGCCTGGGTGCGGCGGATGGCGACCGCCTCCTCCCAGCTCCCGGTCCGCATCAGCCAGTGGATCGCCAGCTGTTCCAGGACGGGTGTGCCCAGGTCGGCGTAGGCGCGGGCGGCGACCAGGGAGCGGATGACATCGGGGGCCGCGCGGACCCAGCCGATCCGCATGCCCGCCCAGAACGCCTTGCTGGCCGAGCCGACCGTGACGACGGTGCTGCCCGCCGGGTCGAAGGCGCAGGCGGGCCGGGGCATCTCGATGCCGTCGTCGAAGTGCAGTTCGGACATGGTCTCGTCGACGACGAGGACCGTACCGGCGGAGCGCGCCGCGTCGACGAGCCGGCGGCGCTGGTCGTCGTCGGCCAGCGCCCCGGTCGGGTTGTGGAAGTCCGCGACGACGTACGCGAGCCGGGGGGCCGCGTCCCTGAGCACCTGGCGCCAGCGGGGCAGGTCCCAGCCGCCGAGCCCTTCCTCCATGGCCACCGGCACCAGCCGGGCCCCGGCCTCGCGCATCAGCTGGAGGATGTTGGCGTACGAGGGGGACTCGACGGCGATGCGCTCACCGCGCCCGGCGAAGAGATGGCAGATGGCGTCCATGGCGCCCATGGCCCCGGTAGTGACCATGATCTGCTCGGGCATGGTGGGGATACCGCGCTCGGTGTAGCGGTCGGCGAGCATCTGCCGCAGCGCGGGGATGCCCGCCGGATAGTCGCCGTGGGTGTGGGCGTAGGGCGCCAGTTCCTCCAGCGCGCCCTGCACGGCCCGGGTGAGCCAGGGCTCGGGCGCGGGCAGCGCCGCGCAGCCGAGGTCGATCATCGAACCCAGGGATTCCGGCGGCAGGGGTTCGAGACCGCGTGCGGGCAGGGGATTCCCCGCCGGTACGGCGGTCCAGCTGCCCGCGCCCCTGCGGGATTCGAGGAAGCCCTCGGTCCGCAGCGCTTCGTAGGCGGCGGCGACGGTCGTACGGCTGACGGACAGCGCCAGCGCGAGTTCGCGTTCGGCGGGCAGCCGGGCGGCGACGGGGACGCGGCCTTCGAGAACGAGCAGCCGGATGCCGTCGGCGAGCGCGCGGTAGGCGGGCGGCTTACGGGTGCCGGGCCCGGCCGGGCGGGGCTGCTGGGCGGTGAGCTGCCGGGCGAGCTGCGCCGCACCCACCGCCGAGGTCCAACGAGTCATGGAAATCAGTCCACCTTCCTTGAATTGGCCATGGTTGAGGTGTGTTCCATAGCCACAGAGTGTCACGAGTCAGTCCACCGTCGCCAGAGGGGTCATCACTGTGCCAGACACCGAGTCCGCGGGCCCGACCGACTGCGCGGAGACCACGGGCCCACCGGACCCGCCCGGTGACCGGGGTGCGCCGGATTCCCGGACGACGGCTCGGGGGACACCGGGGACACGGGAGGCGCAGGGGGCCCGCCGGACACGGGGATCCGGCCGTCTCACCCGCAGGCTCTCGCAGCTCTCCGTCGGTCTGGTGCTCTACGGCGTGAGTGCGGCGCTCCTGGTGCGCGGCGGACTCGGTCTGGAGCCGTGGGGGGTCCTGCACCAGGGGCTCTCCGAGCGCACCGGGCTGACGATCGGTGTCGTGTCGATCGTCGTCGGTGCCGCCGTGCTGCTGCTGTGGATCCCGATCCGGCAGCGGCCGGGGCTCGGCACGGTCTCCAACGTTTTCGTCGTCGGCATCGCGATGGACGGCACCCTCGCCCTGGTACCGGACGCGCGGGGACTCGCCCTCCGGATCACGCTGATGGTCGCGGGGATCGTGCTGAACGGAGTGGCGACCGGCCTCTACATCGCCGCACGGTTCGGCCCCGGCCCGCGCGACGGCCTGATGACGGGTCTGCACCGGCTCACGGGGCGGTCGATCCGGCTGGTGCGCACGGGGATCGAGGTGGCCGTGGTGGCGACCGGATTCGTGCTGGGCGGTTCCGTGGGGGTCGGCACGATCGCGTACGCGCTCGCGATCGGACCGCTGGCCCAGCTGTTCCTGCGCCTCTTCGCCGTCCCGGATCAGGGCGGCGGCAGCCCGGTGGTCACCGGCGGGACACCGAAACGGGCGATACTTCGGCGGTGACTCGCACACGGCGCCCCCGGCACCCCTTCCTGGACCATCCCTCGGTGCTGCCGTTCGCCCATCGCGGCGGTACGGCGGACGGGCTGGAGAACACCGTGGCCGCGTTCCGGCGGGCCGCGTCCCTCGGCTACCGCTACTTCGAGACGGATGTGCACACCACCGCGGACGGCAGGCTGGTCGCGTTCCACGACACCACGCTCGACCGGGTCACGGACGCGCGCGGCCGGATCTCGGAGCTGCCGTGGAGCGAGATACGCCGGGCCAGGATCGCGGGCCGGGAGCCGCTGCCGCTCTTCGAGGAACTGCTGGAGGAGTTTCCCGGCGCCCGCTGGAACGTGGACCTCAAGGCGGAGTCCGCGCTGATGCCGCTCGTGGACCTCATCCGTAGGGCGGGGCTGTGGGACCGGGTGTGCGTCGGTTCGTTCTCGGAGGGCCGGGTGGCACGGGCCGCGCGGCTCGCGGGCCCGCGGCTGGCGACCTCGTACGGGGTGCGCGGTGTGCTGGGGATGCGGCTGCGCTCGGTGGGACTCCCGGTGGCGGTCCGGGCCGGCGCGGTGTGCGCGCAGGTTCCCGAGACCCGGAACGGTATCCGTGTGGTGGACCGCGGATTCGTACGGGCCGCGCACCAAAGGGGACTTCAGGTACATGTCTGGACGGTCAACGACCGGGATCGCATGACCCGGCTCCTGGAGCTGGGGGTGGATGGCATCATGACCGATCAACTGGAGACGCTGCGCACGGTACTCACCGACCGCGGAGACTGGGTCTGACCCGCGACGTCACCACAGCACGAGCGAGGGGGCGCTGATGGCTGCCGAGATCGCCGAGCCGGCGGCCGGCGCGGGGGAACGACGGCGCGAGCAGCACGGCTGGTACTTCTACGACTTCGCCTGCTCCGTGTACTCCACGAGCGTGCTCACCGTCTTCCTCGGGCCGTATCTGACGTCGGTGGCCGAGGCCGCGGCCGACCCGGACGGGTTCGTGCATCCGCTGGGCATTCCGGTGCGGGCGGGTTCGGTGTTCGCCTACTCGGTCTCGGCGTCGGTGGTGGTGGCCGTGCTGCTGATGCCGCTGGCGGGCGCGCGGGCGGACCGTACGGGCCGCAAGAAGCCGCTGCTGGCGGCAGCGGCGTACACCGGGGCCGCCGCGACGGCCGGAATGTTCTTCCTCGACGGCGACCGGTATCTGCTGGGCGCTTTCCTGCTGATCGTCGCGAACGCGTCGCTGTCGGTGTCGATGGTCGTCTACAACGCCTATCTGCCGGGAATCGCGGAGCCCGCTGAGCGGGACGCGGTCTCCTCGCGGGGCTGGGCCTTCGGATACACCTCCGGCGCCCTGGTGCTGGTGCTCGATCTGATCCTCTACACGAACCACGAGTCGTTCGGGCTGTCGGAGTCGGCGGCGGTACGGATCTGCCTGGCGTCGGCCGGCGTGTGGTGGGGCGCGTTCACCCTGATCCCCCTGCGACGGCTGCGGGACCGGCGGGTCGCCCCCGGCACGGAGGGTTCGGTCGGTTCCGGCTGGCGGCAGTTGGCGGCGACGCTCAAGGACATGCGGCGGCATCCGCTGACGTTGTCGTTCCTCCTGGCGTACCTGGTCTACAACGACGGGATCCAGACGGTGATCTCGCAGGCGTCGATCTACGGTTCCGAGGAACTGGGCCTCGAACAGACGACCCTGATCGTCGCGGTCCTGCTGGTGCAGGTGCTCGCGGTGGCGGGGGCGCTGCTCATGGGGCGGCTGGCCCGGACCCACGGCGCGAAACGGACGATCCTCGCCTCGCTGGCCGTCTGGACGCTGATCCTCGCCGCGGGGTTCTTCTTGCCGGCCGGGGCCCCGCTCTGGTTCTTCGCGCTCGCGTCGGCGATCGGGCTGGTGCTCGGCGGGAGCCAGGCCCTCTCCCGGTCGCTCTTCTCACACCTGGTGCCGCGCGGCAAGGAGGCGGAGTACTTCTCGGCGTACGAGATGAGCGATCGCGGGCTCAGCTGGCTCGGACCGCTCGTTTTCGGCCTCGCCTACCAGCTGACCGGCAGCTATCGCGACGCGATCGTCTCCCTCGTGGTCTTCTTCGCGCTGGGATTCCTGCTGCTCGCACGGGTCCCGGTACGGAGGGCGGTGGCGGCGGCGGGCAATCCTGTACCGGACCGAATTTAGACGTCGAAGTGAAAGGGCGGTAGTGTACGCGTTTGGCCTGCCAGGCGGACCGTTACTGCGCACGAAGAAAGCGAAGTCCCTGGGTGACACTTTCTGTCAGATGTGACAAACCGGGCACTGGTGGGTACCCCCACGTATGGGAAACCAGCGGCACGACGGGCGACGCATGACCCGGAACGGGAATCTTTACGGCCGACCGGACGTTGACCGGATGACGACGACAGCGACACCTGTCCTGTGGGCGACAAGCCCGGGAGGCACGATTCATGAGTGAGCGAGCTCTCCGCGGCACGCGCCTCGTGGTTACCAGCTACGAGACGGACCGCGGCATCGATCTGGCCCCGCGCCAGGCGGTGGAGTACGCATGCCAGAACGGACATCGGTTTGAGATGCCGTTCTCGGTCGAGGCAGAAATTCCGCCGGAGTGGGAGTGCAAGGCGTGCGGCGCCCAGGCACTCCTGGTGGACGGGGACGGCCCCGAGGAGAAGAAGGGCAAGCCGGCGCGCACACACTGGGACATGCTGATGGAGCGGCGCACGCGCGAGGAGCTGGAGGAGGTGCTGGCCGAGAGGCTGGCGGTCCTGCGCTCCGGCGCCATGAACATCGCCGTACATCCGAGGGACAGCCGTAAGTCGGCCTGACCCTCGCGGCCGGATCTCCTGATCACCGTGTGCGTGGTGCGCGGTGCGATGACTAGCGGTAATCCGAGCGACTGACCGAGCCGTGGGCCGCTTCACACATGGTGTGGAGCGGCCCACGGGTGTTTTCGGGTGTGTGGCGGGTGCCCCGAGGAGACCGGCTCCTCGTGAGGTCCGGACGGGTCCCGGGCCTCCGGCGGCCCGACGTCCCGCCGCCCGCCGCTGTGGGACACCGCGGGGCTCCGCCCCGGACCCCGCTCCTCGACGCCGGAGGGCCGGGGACAGGCGACCCGCGAGCGGTACGGGCCCGGGTGCCCCGCGAGGGCTGGGGCCTCTTCGTTTGGATCAGGCTGGGCCGGAGCGCGGGGTCCGGTGCCCGGGGACACCCACCCTGCCTCCCGGAGGGACCCCCCACCCTGGCCGAAGGGCCTTAGGTGGGAGCACCTCCCACGCCGAAGGCTGTGGGCGGGGGCACCTCCCACGCCGAAGGCCGTGGGGGACATCGCCGGCCCCACGACAGCGCCGCGGGCACCACCCGTGCCCGCAAGGGCTACGGGAGACACGTGCGGTCCCAGGGCACGCGAGCCCGGCGGGATCCGAACGAGAGGCCCTCTAGGGCGTGTATCGAAAGTCCCGCCTGGCCTGCGACGCCCAGCACGCACACTCGCTGCGTTGTCGGAATCACCCAAGTACGTCCAGTACGAGGGCGACCCTCCGCCTTGCGACTGCACGCACCGGACGCCTCAGGCCCCGCCCTCCGGGCGGACGGCGCTACTTCCGATACACGCCCTAGTGCAAGGGGCGGTGAGGGGTGTCCGGCGGAGGCGGGGGGTCCTGGGGGATGACCTCGCCCTGGACGATCTTGCCGTCCGGGCGGTGGATACGGGCCTGCTGGAACGCGTCGCCGAAGGTGCCGGGGGGTGCCTCCCGCATGCGGCGCTCCAGGGAGCGCTCGGCGTACCGGCCGAGGCGGGTGCGGACCGGCGGTATCAGCAGGAGCAGCCCCGCCGCGTCGGAGATCAGGCCGGGGATCATGAGCAGCAGACCGCCGAGCATCAGGAAGCCGTTGCCGGTGCTGCCGGAGGACTCGGGGGACGGCATCCGGCCGTCCTGTTGCTGCTGAAGCGTCTGGGACAGGGTGCGGAAGGCGTTGCGGCCCGCGTGCTTGATGACCGTGCCGCCGAGCACCGCGCCGCCGATGAGGAGGGCGAGGACCGCCACTCCCCCGGCGGCCTCACCGACGAGGATCAGCAGCCAGATCTCCAGGACCAGCCAGGCGGCGAGTCCGAGCGGAACGAAGCGGCGGGCACGCGAGCGCTTGGGGGCCGTCGGGGGCGGGGTGCCGGTCGTCATGCTCCCAGTGTGCCTGCAGGGCCGCGGAAGCGGAGGAGGCGGGTGATCGCCGGGAGCCGTACGGGTCAGGGGGCGGAGCGCCCGCGGAAGCGGCCCGCGCGGCCCGTGACCCCCCAGCTCGCGATCCGCCACAGCGCCTCCACGGCGATGTCCCGGTTCATCTTGGAGTCGCCGAGTTCGCGCTCCACGAAGGTGATGGGCACTTCGACCACGTGGTAGCCGAGTCCCACGGCGCGGCGTGTGAGGTCGACCTGGAAGCAGTACCCCTGGGAGGTGACCTTGGACAGCCCGAGGCCCCGCAGGGTGTCCGCGCGGAAGGCCCGGAAGCCCGCGGTCACGTCGCGGACGTCGAGGCCGAGAAGAACCCGGGAGTACGTACTGGCGCCGCGGGAGAGGTACTCGCGGCGCTTGGGCCAGTTCACGACCCGCCCGCCGGGGACCCAGCGGGAGCCGATCACCAGGTCGGCGCCCTTGAGCGCGGTCAGCAGCCGGGGCAGTTCCTCGGGCTGGTGGGAGCCGTCCGCGTCCATCTCGACCAGGACGCCGTAGTCGCGCTCCATGCCCCAGGCGAAGCCTGCGAGATAGGCCGCGCCGAGGCCCTCCTTGCCCTCGCGGTGGAGCACGTGGACCCGGTCGTCCGTGGCCGCCAGCTCGTCGGCGAGCTTTCCGGTGCCGTCGGGGCTGTTGTCGTCGGCGACGAGGACGGACGCGTCGGGCACGGCGGCGCGCACCCGGGCGACGATCTTCCTGATGTTCCCGGCCTCGTTGTAGGTCGGGATGATCACCAGGACTCGTCCGAGCGGGCCGTACCGCCTGAGGGCTTCGCCCTTACCGCCGTCGTTCACTGCAGCCCCTTCGTATCGTGCACAGGGACCCACCTTAGCGATCGCCGGGCAGGGGAAGTGCCGGTACGGGGCCGGGGGTGTCGGGCGCGGGCACGGCCGGGTTTCAAACGTACGGAATGCGAGGTATGGGTGTACGGGAACGGATCGGGACCCAGCGTCCTTCGGGCCGACCTGGGATCCGCTGGCTGCGGATCGACCGAGAGCCGTTGTCTACTGAACGCCGGGCCCCACCCGGGTCACACCTGCCGGCCGGCTGAAACCTTCCCTCGCCCCCGAGGCGCGGGCGCTGGACCTGGCTCCCAGTGGCAGTGCTCCGGTGCGGCGCACTGCCCATGGCCCAGCGGCGTTCGACGACTTGCTCGGAGGTTTCACCGGTCGGACGTCCTGTGGTGGACTCGGCCGAACCTACCCGCCCGTGGGCGCTCCATGTCAACAGTCGTGCGATCTGCGCGGTTTGCCCAATTCGCCGGACCAGTACCGAAGATCCGCAGGTCGCGGCGGAACCGTTCAGCCGGTGATCGACGGTGCGAAATGTCCGTACGTCACCCGTTTGGACGATCGAAGATAGTTTGTCCGGAGACCACCGTGCGCAGGCAGAACGGGAGTTCGGCGCCGGGGGTGAGATCGGGCAGACCGGGGGTGCCCGAACGCGGATCGGTCGACCAGCGGGCGACCCGGTCGTCGGGCGCCTGGACGAGGAGTTCCCCGGTGCGCCACACGGCATAGTCGGCGGGGGCGCCGGGCACCAGGATCCCCGCGTCGTCACGCCCGATGGCCCGCCAGCCGCCACGGGTGTGGGCGGTGAAGGCCGCGCGTACGGACACCCGGTGTTCGGGAGTGCGGTGGAAGGCCGCCGCCCGGACGGTGCCCCAGGGATCGAGCGGGGTGACCGGGCTGTCGGAGCCGAGGGCGAGCGGCACTCCGGCGCGCAGCAGGGCCGCGTACGGGTTCAGGGTGCGGGCCCGCGCGGCGCCGAGGCGCTCGGCGTACATGCCGCCGTCACCGCCCCAGGCGGCGTCGAACGCGGGCTGCACGGAGGCGGTGAGCCCGAACTCGGCGAAGGCGGCGATGGTCTCGGGGGTGAGCATCTCCGCGTGCTCGACCCGGTGCCGGGCCGCGCGCACCCGGGCGAGCCCCAGGGTCTCGGCGGCCGCCCGGACGCCCTCGGTGACGGCGGTGAGGGCCGCGTCGCCGATGGCGTGGAAACCCGCCTGGAGCCCCGCCTCGGTGCAGGCGGCGACATGGGCGGCG
The DNA here is from genome assembly GCF_042873655.1 of Streptomyces sp. NPDC004609. Classification (NCBI taxonomy): domain Bacteria; kingdom Bacillati; phylum Actinomycetota; class Actinomycetes; order Kitasatosporales; family Streptomycetaceae; genus Streptomyces; species Streptomyces sp. NPDC004609. The sequence continues at coordinate 13,331 of NZ_JBIALS010000066.1, forward strand.
ACATCGGCGGCGTCGAGGTGGGCGGCGCCCGCGTGGTCCGCGTCGGCGTACGGGGCGTGGAGGTGGGCGGTGTGGGAGCCGAGGGAGCCGTCGGCGAACAGATCGCCCGCCGCGCCCCGGGCACCGAGTTCACGGACGCGCCGGGCACCCTTCGCATCTGCGATCTTCTCGGCCCAGTAGCCGACCACCCGCGGACCCGGCCGGGCATCGGCGAGCGCCAGCAGGGCGCGGAAGTCGTCCTCGTCGGAGATGTCGGGCCCGGCGCACTCGTGGAGGGTGCCGATACCGAGCGACGCGGCGCGGTCGAAGGCGGCGCGCTGGGCCGCGTCGCGCTGGGAGGGGGTCACGGCGCCGTGGGCCGCGGCCCGTACGGCGTGGTGGGCGGCGTCGGTGAGCGGCCGGTCCGGATAGTAGCCGTTCAGGCCGGTGACCCCGGGCACCAGGTCGAGCAGGGCGGTCGTGACGACGGCCGAGTGGACGTCGATCCGGGGCAGATACAGCGGGCGGCCGCCGGTCGCCTCGTCCAGCTCGGCGCGGGACGGGTGCCGCCGCTCCGGCCAGCGCGCCGCGTCCCAGCCGCCGCCCATGAGGACCCGGTCCGACGGACGGGCGGCGCTGTGCTCCCGTACGAGGACGAGGGCCTCGGCGAGGGTGCGCGCGCCCGACAGGTCGAGACCGGTGAGGGCGAGGCCGGTCGCCGTGGTGTGCACATGTGCGTCGGTGAACGCGGGGGTGACGAGCGCGCCGTCGAGATCGACGGTCTCGTCGACGCCGTCGGCGAAGGCGTCGGCCGCGCCTTCGGACCCCACCCAGGCGATATGGCCCCGTTCGACGACCATCGCCGTGGCGAAGGGGTCGGCGGGGCTGTGGACTTCTCCCCCGCGCAGCAGCGTGGTGCGGTCCGCGGCGCGGGCGGTGGGGGGGGCGGTGCTCTCGCTCATGGCACCAGCCTAGGGAGTGCCTCAGACGCGCGGAGGGCGGGCCTCGTAGGGGGTGGAGAGGACGACGGTGGTCCGGGTGGAGACTCCGGCGAGCGTACGGATACGGCCGAGCAGGTTCTCCAGTTCGTACGGGGTCGAGACGCGCACCTTGAGGATGTAGTTCTCGTCGCCGGCGACGCTGTGGCACGCCTCGATCTCGGGCACGCCCGCGAGGCGTTCGGCGATGTCGTCGGGGGCACTGGGGTCGAACGGTTTGACCGAGATGAACGCGGTGAGCGGCAGCCCGACCGCCTCGGGGTCGACGACGGCCGCGTAGCCGCGGATGACGCCGCGCTGTTCGAGACGGCGGACGCGCTGATGCACCGCCGAGGTGGACAGGCCCGTGGCCTTGCCCAGGTCGGTGTAGCTCATCCGCCCGTCCCCGACGAGCAACTCCACGATCTGACGATCCAGCTCCTCCATGCGGATCAACTTAATTGCCCGGGTCCCTTCCGGCACACTCGTGCGGCATCCGCGGGGCATCTGCGGCGGGCATGTGACGAACACCACAGGCTCAACGGCACCTCTATCGTGACCTGACGGTTACCCACCGGGCCCAGGGGGAAGTGCTTGCTGTGGTCGAGGCCACATGAGCCTGATGGGCCCACCCGAGGGGGAGATTCTCCATGCAGAGTGTCAAGAACACCGGCCGTACCGAACCGGAGCCTGTTGATCCGGTGGAGTCTGCGAGGTCTGCCGAGTTGGACGAGCTGAATGAGTACGACACCTTCGAGATGTACCGGGTGATCTGCCCGGACTGCGCGCAGCCGATCGCGCTGCTCGCGGACGAGGACGTACTGCCGGAGCACGCGCTGTGCCCCACCCCGTGGAATCCGTTCGGGCTGACCGTGTGCGCGGGCACCGGGCGGCCGGCGTCCCAGGCGCGGCCCGCGGACGAGACCATGGAGGCCCAGGAGCAGGAGATGGGACTGCTCCTGACGCTGCCTCAGGGACTGGACTGGCGGATGCAGCCCTTCTCCCACGTCGGCGGTCCGGGGTCGCGTCCGCTGCGGACCGCGATGCGCGACCGGGCGGCCTGAGACCCGGCCTTCGCGTGCCACCCGCCGGAGCGGCCGTCAGGTCGTCCGGCGCCGCACTCGCCGCTTCTGCCGCCGAGTGCCGGACCTCCGCGCGGGCCCCGCACGCGCGGTCCAGGGCCGTCCCCGGATCCCGGAGTCGGCACTCCGCGCTCTTTCGTCTGCCCAGAACGGCCACGGCCACCCGGGCAGCCGTGGCCGAGCCGGGCGGCCGGGCAGGGTACGGCCCGGTCATGGGCGCGGCGTACCGTGGTACGGCACCGCGCGCCCGCCCGTTCCCCGGGCCGCAGGGTCACCGCGGCCGGAGTCTGTGTGTGCCGGCGCGCCCGCGCCGGCCCGAGGCGTGCGACGCGTGGGCGACGTCGCGGGGTCTGCCGTCACCGCCCGCCCGAGCGCCCGCCTCCCCGCTGGACGGGGCCGCGGGCCCGGCTCCCCGCCGACAGGGCGAGGGGCGGATCGGCGCGGCGCAGGGACACCACGTCCCGGTGTTCCCTCAGCCGTTGACGGCCTCGAAGACACGCAGGAAGTTCTCGCCGAGAATTCCCCGGATCTGCTCGTCGGTGTAGTTCCTCGCCACCAGCCCGCGGGTGATGTTGATCATGTCGCGGTAGTCGCGGAAGCCGTCCAGGGTCCGGGTCACGTTGTCGATGTCGTGTTCCGGCCTGAAGCCGAATTCCTCCAGCTTGTTCGCGAAGGTCGCCTCCTGTACGTGATACGGAAGCGCCAGCGGCCAGTCCGTGCCGATGGCGACGTGTTCCCAGCCGACGAGCGCGCTGATGTGGTCCATATGGTCCAGGACCAGCTCGATCGTGGGATTCGCCGCGTCCGGGGAGGCGAGGAAGAAGGGAACGGCGTAGACACCGATCACCCCGCCCGTGGCGGCGATCGCGCGGATCTCGTCGTCGCTCTTGGCGCGGTCGTGGGGGTACACGGCCGCCGCGGAGGTGTGGGTGGCGATGACGGGGGCGGTGGACGTTCCGCAGACGTCGAGGGTCGTACGGCGGCCGGTGTGGGCCGTGTCGACGATGACGCCGACGTCGTTGCACCGGCGGACGAACTGCAGGCCGAAATGGCTCAGCCCGGGGTCGTAGCGCTCGGTGCATCCGGCCCCGATGAAGTTCATGACGTTGTAGGCGCAGTCGAGGGTGTGCAGGACACCCAGGGCGTGGGCCGCGTCGATGAGGTCCAGATCGCCGGGACCGAGCAGGTTCGTCTGCACGAGACCCCACACGGCCTGCTCGCCCGCCGCGTGCGCGGCACGGATGTCGGCGGCCGTACGCGCCCGGCGCAGCCAGGGGAACGCCTCCAGCTCGCGGGCGAGCAGATGCGCCGCGTCGAGCACCGACGCCTTGTCCTTCAGGACATATCCGCCCGTCACCGCGGTGGTGACGCCGGAGGCGTCGAAGAGTTCCTTGTACTCGGGGAATGTGCCCGCGATGGCTCGTTCCTTCAGGAAGAAGGCCACCGCGTAGAGATCGTCCGAGTCCAGGGCGTCGATCTCGGCGATGAGTTCCCCGGTCCACACATCCGGCGAGCACGGCCCCTGGAACAGCAGGTCGCAGATCACGCTGTCGCGGTGCAGGCGCGCCGCGCGGGCCTCCTGGTCCCCGGTCAGTCCGAACGCGAAGGTTCCGTAGCTGTGCACCGTGGTCTCTTTCCCCCGGGCAGCGCCGCCGCGTCGGCCGGCGCCGATCGTCTGTCGCTCAGACACCGGAACGGCTCCGCCCCCAGGAGCGGATGTGCTCCCGCGCCGGATTCCCGGGCCTGAGGTCAGGGTCGTCGACCGGCTCCCCCGGGACGATCCGGAGCGGCAGTTCACCGGCCCAGACCGGAAGGTCGACGTCGCTCTCCTTGTCGCCGGGCGGGCCGGTGCGTATCTTCGCGGAGCACTCTTCCAGCGGCAGCGCGAGAACGCGCACGCTGCGCAGCTCGGGGTCGGTGAGAGGGCGCACCTCGTCGGTGCGTCCGGGCACCACGCGCTCCATCAGAGCCACCATCGCCCGCAGCTTCGCGTCCGGTTCGGTCACCTCGTACGGGCTTCCGAGGACGACGACGGAGCGGAAGTTCATCGAGTTCTGGAACAGCGAACGGCCCAGCACGAGTGAGTCGATGATCGTGGCCTCGGCGCAGACCGGTGACCCGAGCATCTGCTTGAACATCCCGTTCTGCTGGGAGCCGTGGAAGTAGAGGGTGTCGTCGATACGGGTGTGCAGGGTCGGCAGCACATACGGCCGGCCGTCGTCGACGAAGGCGATGTGGCAGATCAGCGCCTCGTCCAGAATGGCGTTCACCTGAGCGGGGTCGTAGGAGCCCCGCTCGGCCCGGCGGCGGACCCGGACCCGGTCGGTCACGGGCCGGTGCGCACCGTCGCCACGGATGTGTTCGGTCGTCATGGAGGCAGCCCTTTCGAGCGGTTGGGAGTGATGAAGGGGTTCCGGGGGTGGTGGCTCGGAGGTGTGGGGGTGGGGGTCAGTGGCCGGCGGCGCGGCCGAGGCGGCGGGGGTCGGCGGCGCCGTGGACGGTGCCGTCGGTGTCGAAGGAGAGGGCG
>NZ_JBIALS010000067.1:0-15249 GCF_042873655.1 Streptomyces sp. NPDC004609
CCGCCCGCTGGGCATCAGTGACCGACAACGGCGGAATCTTCGGACCCGGACGACTCATGCCCAACTAACGATGAATCTCCGACTCAGGTCACTAGTAGGGCTTGGTCAGGTCGGTATCGGTTGTGGTGTGTGGTGGTGGCAGGTGGGGCAGGCGCCGTTCCAGGTGGCGAGGAGAGCCTGGAGTTCTCGGACGATCCGGTAGGGGCTCAGTCCGGCGCCGTGTCTTTTGGGGCTCGGGCCAGTCGTTGCAGGGTGCAGAAGGCATGGGCGGCGGAGACCAGGGTGACGTGGTGGTGCCAGCCGTTCCAGGTGCGGCCCTCGAAGTGGGCCAGGCCCAGGGCCTGTTTCATCTCGCGGTAGTCGTGTTCGATGCGCCAGCGGAGCTTGGCCAGGCGGACCAGCGTGGTCAGCGGGGTGTCGACGGAGAGGTCGGACAGCCAGAACTGGACGGGTTCGACCTGATCGGCGGGCCACTCGGCCAGGAGCCAGCACTCGGGCAGTTCCGGTCCGTCGGCTGCCTGGCGGACGGCGCGTCCGGCAGGCCGGATCCGCATGGCCACGAACCGCGAGTACATCCGCTTGAAGCCGCTGCGGCCGGTGCCGGGCCGGGAGCCCTCACGCCATTGCACCGGCTTCGCCGCCTTCCGGCCCGCTGTGATGACCAGCTGCTTCACCGGCCGTGGTGTGTCCGGGTACTTCGCCACCGGCGGCCGTCCGTTCCCGGAGCAGGGCTCGGTCACCGGTACTGCCCCGCCGGGCTGGGCCGAGAGGGTGGTGGAGATCCCCACCACGTAGTTCAGGCCGCGGGCCTGCAGGCCGTGCCGGAAGGCCGCAGCGTCGCCGTAGCCGGCGTCCGCGACGGCCAGGGGCACCTCGATGCCCCAGGAGCGGGTCTCGTCGAGCATGTCGAGTGCCAATTGCCACTTTTCCACGTGCCGGACGTCGTCGGGGATGCCGCAGGCGGTGCGGCGGGCAGTCTTGCCCGGGTCCGCCTTCGGTGAGGCGGGATCCCAGGTCTCGGGCAGGAACAGCCGCCAGTCGACCGCCGCCGAGGCATGATCGGACGCCAGGTGCAGCGAGACCCCCACCTGGCAGTTGGTGACCTTGCCCGCGGTGCCGGTGTACTGCCGGGACACGCACGCCGAGGCGTTGCCGTCCTTGAGGAACCCGGTGTCGTCGAAGATCAGCGCACTTGGCCGGATCACCTTCTCCGTCTTCCACGCCAGACGGGCCCGCACATGCGCCGGATCCCACGGGCTGGTGGTGATGAAGTGGGCCAGGGCCTGCCGGTTCCCGTCCTCCCCGAGCCGGGCCGCCATCGGCTCGACCGACTTGCGCTGCCCGTCGGTCAGCAGCCCACGCAGGTAGACCTGCCCCCACCGACGCTGATCGTTCCGCGCGAACGGCTCGAACATCTCCGCCGCGAAATCCTCCAGATCACACCGCACCGCGGCCAAGTCCTCAGGCTTCACACCCAGTCAACGACACAACCACACATCCAGACACGCCACCAACAACCAAACCTGACCAAGCCCTACTAGGGCCCTGCGCCGGCACCTGCCATGCTGAGCAGGTTCGATTCGATCCTCACACCTTGGAGGTTGTGATGCGTGCAGGCGTCGTCGTCGCCGCGCAGCCCGGTGTGGAGGACCTCGCCGTGCGGGCCGAGGAGTTGGGCTTGCACAGCTTCTGGGTCAACGACACCCCCATGGTCCACGGCGACCCCTTCGTCGCCTTGAGCCTGTGTGCGAAGGCCACCGGCCGCATCAGGCTCGGCATCGGCGTGACCTCACCGGCGCTGCGCTCGGCCCCGGCCGCCGCGAGCGGGCTCGCCAGCCTCAACGCCCTGGCACCGGGCCGGATCATCTGCGGAGTCGGCACCGGAAACACCGCCCGGCGCACCCTGGGCATGCGGCCGACCACGGCGGCCAGGCTGGAGAACTTCACCGTCGCACTGCAGGACCTGTGCGCCGGACGGTCGACCGAGTACCGCGAAGGTGGCCGGGTCCGCGACATCCGGTTCCTGCACGCCGGGGCGCACGTGAACACCGCCGACCCGATCGAGTTCGTCGTGGCCGCGCTGCTCGGACCGAAGGCCGCCGCCGTCGCCGGCCGCCGCGGCACCGGCCTCGTCTCCTTCGGCCTGCTGGACCCCACCGCCTGGCACGCGCTGCACGACACCCGCCGCCACGCCGCCCAGGGCACACCCCGCGACCCCGACTCCCACACGGACTCCTACGTGGTCACCTCGCTCCACCTACTCGACGAGGACGAGGACCCCCACGGCGACGCGGCCCGGGACGCGACGGGCCACCTCGTCCTGTCGCTGCTGGCCTTCGCCGCCGACACAGCCGCCGACTCACCTGCCTTCGCCGAGCAACTCGGCCCCGAGGAACGCGAGGCGGTGCGGCGGCTCCTCGACCGGCGCGGCACTACCGCCACCGCGCCGGACCGGCACACCAAGCTCTACCCCAACTACCTCGGCCGCATCGCACCGCAGGACCGGGACCTGGTTCTGCCCTCGCTGATGAACACCCTGGCCCTGGTCGGCACCCGTGACGACCTCCTCGCCCGCATCACCACTCTGGAACAGGCCGGCGTCGACGAACTCCTCATCCAGCCGGTGATCGACCCGCCCACCGAGATGGCCCTGCTCGCGAAACTCCTCACCTGAGCTGACCCGGCTGCCGCACGACCTTGACCTGTACACCTACAAGGTCACCAAGACTTTGCCATCGCCCTGCCTACGAGGGCGGCCCGGACTTCCGGGAATGGTGGAGACCATAGCGGAACGATCCGGCGGCAGAAATGTCTCGATACGTGCGCGCTTACAACCCCGCCGCCCTGTCCCACCCGGCCTCTCGTGTGAGCTCGCATTGAGCGGGTTGGGGCGGAGTAGAGGTCACCTGTGGCAAGAGCTTGGGCGCGCGGCTGGTTGCCGACTAAAGTCGGTTCATCACTGCTGGTTATGGGGTCAGGGCTTGGTGCACGCACGCCGAGTCGCTGGTGGGGAGGGCCTGTAGAGCATGAGTCGTCGCTCCAATGGGTTGGTCGGTGTCTGGGCTGAGGCACAACGCCAACAGCAACGTCAACGTGAGGCGCAAGCCAGATATCAGCGGGATCAGGAGAGGCAGCAACGCGCCCACCAGCGAGACCTCGCGCGCCGCCAGCGCGAGCAGAAGGCCGCGTACCGGGAGCTGCGGGAGGCGGAGGCGCGGCGGCGGACGCAGGAGATCGACGCGCGGGTGGAGTCCTTGCAGGGGCTGCTGGCGGCGGGGTGCCGGGCTCCGGCGTTCCGGGCGGGGGCGCTGACGCGGGCGGAGCGGGTCGAGCCGTTCGCCCCCGGGCAGCTCGCGCAGCCCGTTCGGATGCCGGACCCGAACCAATACCAGCCGGGCGGCGGTTGGACCGCCGCACGGCGTGCCCAGGCGCAGGCGGAGGCCCGGTCCAGGTTCGAGCACGACTGGCAGGCCGCGCAGGCGGCGGAAGCACAGCGGCAGCAGCAGTTGGCCGCCTACCAGCGGCAGTACCAGCAGTGGGCCGATGCCCAGCTGGGCGAGATCCGTCGGCACAACGCCGGCATCGTCGAGATGACGACGGGGCTTCGCGACGGAGATCCCGAGGCAGCGGTGGAGTATTTCTCCGCTGCCCTGTACGCCTCAACCGGATGGCCGGAGGACTTGCCCCGCCAGGTGTCAGCGGCGTACGACCCCGGTGCGCGCCAATTAGTACTCAACTGGGAGCTGCCCAAGTACGACATCGTGCCGGAGGCGAAGTCGGTGCGCTACATGATCAACGCCGACCAGGAGAAGGAGTCGCCGCGGCCGGTCACCCAGCGCCGCGCCCTGTACCGCGACGTACTCGCGCAGTGCCTCCTGCTGGTTCTGCGTGATCTTTTCGCGGCCGATGAGTTCGGTGCGCTGGAATCGGTCGCGTTGAACGGGTTCGTGGACGATCACGACCCGACGACCGGTAGACGGGCATCCATGTTCCTCGGCACCGTCATGGCGTCGCGTTCGACGTTCGCCGCCCTGCATCTGGAACAGGTGAACGCCGTCAACTGCCTGGTGGACGGTCTGCGGGGGCAGTTGTCCTCGCGTCCCGATCAGTACGCGCCCGTACGTCCCGGCCGGGTCCCCGAGGACGTCGGCAATGCCGTTGTCACTCACGGAGGCGACGAAGAGCCGGATCTGCACGCGATGGATCCCATCGCCTTCGAGGCTCTGGTCGCCGATCTGTTCCGCGCCATGGGCATGCAGGCCGTGACCACACAGCGTTCGAACGACGGCGGTGTGGACGTCGACGCGCTCGACCCGACCCCGATCCGCGGCGGAAAGATCGTCGTGCAGGTCAAGCGGTACCGCAACACCGTGCCCCCGACGGCCGTCCGCGACCTGTACGGTACGGTCCAGGACGCAGGCGCCAACAAGGGTGTGCTGGTGACGACGTCCGGCTTCGGTCCCGGATCACACACCTTCGCCAACGGCAAGCCCTTGGAACTGGTGGCGGGCTCCGAACTGGTCGATCTGCTCCACCGGCACGGACTGCGCGGGCGACTGGGCAGCGGCGAGCGCTCGGTGCCGCCCCAGCGGACCGCGCCGGACGATGAGACCGGCACCGACGACCACAACGTGTTGGGCATGTACTGGTCGGGCGGCGTCGCCCTGGACGTGTGCGCGCTCGTCTGCCACGGCAACCGGGTTCTGGACGACGACCACTTCGTCTTCTTCAACAACCCCCGGACGCCGGACGGCACGGTCCGCGCGCTCATTCCGGTCGCGCCGGACAGGGCCGCCGTCCAGGTCTCCTTCGACGCCCTGCCGGCGCGCGCCGACCGCCTCGTCCTGATCGCCGCCGTCGACCCCGAAGCCAACCCTACGGCCGACCTGTCCGGTTTCACCGACGCCGGTATCCGGCTGTTGGACTCCGAGCGAACGCCACTCGACCGGTTGGAGGTCTCCGACGGCCGCCCCGGCGAAACCGCCCTCGTACTGGGGTCCTTCCGTCGCCGCGCGAACGGCGACTGGGATTTTGTCGCCGGAGGCAAGGGGTACAGAGGGGGCTTGGAGGCACTGATCCAGGAGTACGGCATCGACGTGGAGTAACGATCCGCGTCCCCGGGGCGGGCACAGGTCGAGCAAGTGGGCCCCGGGGCGGGCGGGGCCCTCGGGTGAGGTGGTGGGGTGGTCGGGCCCAAGGGGCGGGCCGGTGGAAAAGCACGTTGCTGTGACGTCGCGCCGGACCTGGCGTCCCGGAGGGCATCCGCCCCATGCCGAGGCGAACGCGCCCCTCGGGAAGGACCGCCATGAAGGCCGACTGGGACCTGCGGCTGCCGGAGCTGCTGGCGCCATGGGGGCTGCCCGGCGCGCGTACGGGACGTGGGCGGACCGATCTCGGGGCGGTTCCGGGTGTGGAAGGTGGAGAGCGGGGACGGGCCGTACGTCGCGCGCTGGATGGCGGCTCTCTTTTCACCCCCCTGAAGCGGGAGGGGTTCTGCGGACGGCAAGGGCATGGCAGAGGAGTTCGCACACCACCACGCGACGCAGGCACGCGGGTCTGCTACCTACCGCGCGCCGGAGCCGCAGACGGGTGCAGCGGAATGATCATTCAAGGGCTGTCCCCATGATCAGCCGGGGTCGATACGGACCGGCCGCAGGTTATTGATCAAGTCGGTCCTCGGGGTTCCGGCCGCCTGTTCCTGCTGTTGGTTTCTTGTTCCGTTGGTTGTCGGCGTTCCAGCTGGCCAGGAGGCGGATCGCGTCGGCTTCGGGGGTGCCGGGTTGGGGGGTGTAGACACTGAGTACCTGGCTGGAGACGGCGTCGATGCGGAGGGTCTCGTAGGGAAGTGTGACCTCGCCGATGACTGGGTGCCGGAAGGTCTTCGCGCCGGCTCGGGGGGTTCGTACGTCGTTGGTCGCCCAGCGCGTCCGGAATTCTGCGCTGCGGGTCGCGAGTTGTCCGATCAGTTCGGTCAGATCGGGGTCGTCGGGGTGGCGGCCGACCTCGATGCGCAGCATCGCCACGGTGTCGGCTGTGATCCGGTCCCACTCGGGGAACAGGTCCCGGGCCCTGGGCTCGTCGAGGAACAGGAAGCGGGCGCTGTTCGTCCGTCCGGGCAGGTCGTACACGGGTGCGAGGAGTGCGCGCCCCAGTGTGTTGACCGCGAGGATGTCGAACCGGCCGTTGAAGACCACTGCGGGTAGGTGGTCCATGGAGTCCAGCAGCACCCGGATTCCGGGGGTGACCAGGTCTTTCGCCGCGCTGCGGCTCCGCTTGCGGGCCGCGGGGGTCAGAGCGGCGAGCAGCCGGTCGAGGTGAGCGCGTTCGTCATCGTCCAGACGCAGGACGTCGGCGACGGCGTCGACGACTCCGGCGGAGGGCCCGGTTGCCTGGCCGCGTTCGAGCCGCACGTAGTACTCCGGGCTGACCCCGGCGAGCAACGCGACCTCCTCTCTGCGCAGGCCTTTCACCCGACGGCGGGTGCCCTGCGGAGGAAGGCCGGCGTCGGTTGGGGTGACCCGGGCGCGGCGGGTGGTGAGGAACTCGCGGACCGCCGCCCGTGCGGCCTCCTTCTCGTCCATGAGATCAAGGGTAGGCCCGGCCCGCGTCCCGGAAGGGGTCCCTGTGAGTACCCCTTTTCTCAGTGCCTGTCGGGATGTGGTGAACGGATGTTGGCTGGATGCCGGCGAGATCGAGATCGACGCCCGGATGTCGGTCCTCGCCGCTTCCCTCTGATGGACCTTCCTTCGACACTCTCGACGAGAAACGAGTTCTCTGATGCAGCACGCCATGCTGGGGAGCCTGCGGGTTTCCCGGATCGGCCTGGGTGCCATGACCATGGCCGGCACCTACACCTCCGGTGGCGGCCTGGACGACGCCGAATCCATCCGTGCCATCCATCGCGCGCTCGACCTCGGCGTCACCCACATCGACACCGCTGAAAGCTACGGACCCTTCCACGGCGAGGAGATCGTTGGTCAGGCGCTGCAGGGCCGGCGCGACCAGGTCGTCGTCGCCACGAAGTTCGGCATCCTGTCCCATGCCGGGGACGGAACCGGCCTGTTCGACAGCAGTCCGGCCAACATCCGCACCGCCGTCGAGGGCTCCCTGAAGCGCCTTCGCACCGACCGGATCGACCTCTACTACCAGCACCGGGTCGACCAGAACACCCCCATCGAGGACACCATCGGCACCGCGGCCGAGCTGATCGCCGAAGGCAAGGTCCTGAACATCGGCCTGTCCGAGGCCTCGCCGGACACGATCTGCCGCGCCCACGCCGTGCACCCCGTCACCGCGTTGCAGACCGAATACTCCCTGTGGACCCGCGACGTCGAGACCGAGCTGCTGCCCCTGCTGCGCGAGCTGGGCATCGGCCTCGTCCCCTACGCGCCACTCGGGCACGGGTTCCTGACCGGCCGGATCCGCACGCCGGACGACATCCCCGACGACGACTGGCGCAAGACCAATCCGCGCTTCATCGGCGAGGCCTTCTACCAGAACCTGCGGCTCGTGGGGGAGGTACGGAACATCGCGGCCGAGGCCGGTGCCACCCCGGCACAGACCGCGCTGGCCTGGCTGCTGGCCCAGGGCGGGGACATCGCCCCGATCCCCGGCAGCCGGCGAGTCGCTCGCGTCGAGGAGAACACCGCCGCCGACGGCATCGTCCTGACCGCCGACCAGTTGCAGCGGCTCGACAACATCACGCCGGCCACCGGGGCCCGACACGACGATTTCAACGAGGCCTCGATCGACCGCTGAACCCAGCATCGACGAGTGTGCCGCAACCAGCCCAAACACCGAACCCCAACGGGGTTCTCGACGCACGAGAGCCTTCGCCTCAGAGGAGAAACGCCATGTCCGCAGCTACATCACCGACTGAGCAGAACCGTGCGATCGTCGAAGCCATGTTCGCAGCGGCGAACAGCGGCGACGTCGAGGGAGTCTTCTCCTATCTGTCCGAGGACGTCGCGGTCATCGAGCCGGTGTTCCTGCCCTTCGGGAAGGTCTACCACGGCAAGGACGAATTCCTCGGCCTCGCCCAGGTCTTGCCGAACTACCTCGACGTCTCCAAGATCACGGTGCACTACACCATCGCCGACGGCGACCGCGTCGCGGCGTGCGTCGGCATCACGGACGTCGCGACCGGAGAGCTCACCCACTTCATCGAACAATTCACCATCAAGGGCGGCAAGATCGTCGAGAATCGGGTGTTCTACCACGATGTCGGCAGCTTGATCGACAAGCCCAAGGTCGTGTAGCGCGCACACTCGAACCCGCGGACCGCCGCCCGCGCCGTCTCCTTCTCGTCCATGAGATCGGGATGGGCCTGGCCCACGTCCCGGAAGGGGTCTGCGTGCGTACCCGCGGATGCCGCGAACGCCGGCCCTCGCCACGTGCCTCTGATGCACCTTCCTTCGACACTCTCGACGAGAAACGAGTTCTCTGATGCAGCACGCCATGCCGGGGAGCCTGTGGGTTTCCCGGATCGGCCTGGGTGCCATGACCATGGCCGGCACCTACACCTCCGGCGGCGGCCTGGACGACGCCGAATCCATCCGTGCCATCCATCGCGCGCTCGACGTCCGCATCACCCACATCGACACTGCCGAGCCCTACGGCCCGTTCCGCAGCGAGGAGATCGACGCATGAGCGAGCGGCGAGCCGTCCAGCACTGGATCGACGGCGCCGCGGCCGCAGGCGACGGGTGCGAGCGCATCGACGTCGTGAACCCGGCCACCGCCACCGTGATCGCCGACGTGCCGGCGGGTACGGCGGCCGACGTCGACCGGGCCGTCGCGGCCGCGCAGCGCGCGTTCCCGGAGTGGTCGGCGGTGCCGGTCAGTGAGCGGGCCGCCGCGATCGCCCGGATCGCCGACGGCATCAAGGGCGTCATCGACGACTTCGCCGCCACCGTCACCTCCGAGACGGGTTCGCCGATCTCGTACGCCAAGGTCGTGCAGGCCGGGCTGCCCTACCAGGTGGCGAGCAGCTTCGCCGCGCTGGCCGGGCCGGGCACGGGCTGGGACCTGCACGAGTACCGGCACTCCTCCCTGACCCACCTCGGCGAGCAGGGCGCGTCCGAGCTGATGCTGATGGCCAAGTCCCGGCACAAGAAGGCGGAGTACGTCTGCCGGTACTTCAAGCCCTCGCCGGAGGCCATCGCCCGGGTGACCAGCCTGCTGGCCCCGGGCGACGCCCGACACTGACCGCCGCCGTCACCCGGTCCGGGCGTTGAGCGACTGCGGTGGGACGGGACGCGAAGCGTGCCAAGCGCATGCCCCGCGGGGCATGGGCCGACAGGCGCCGCTGACGGCGGTGGTGGTGCTTGGCCTACTGCCAACGCGCGCTGCTTCGAGCACCCACACAAGACCGCGGATCACCGGATTGTCGACGGTGCCCTGGCGAAGGCTTGCCGGTCGGGTCGTCCCGGTGGCGGGGCAGACCGTACGGGGTGAGACTGGCTGTTCGAGCTGGTCGAGAGAGGCGGTGCGGGGTGTCGGAGCTTGAGGCGCTGGCGGCGGAGGCGTACGTCTACGGCTTTCCCATGGTGTTCAACCTGGAGGAGGTGGACCGCTTCACCCGCAGCGGCATGGGCTCGCTGCCCGCGGCCCCCTTCAACCGGTTCGGCCACGCCGCCGGCCTGGCCGGGCCGGAGGACACCTTCGTCAGCGTCAACAACGACACCGTCTACTCCGTCGTCCAGCTCGACCTGCGCGGCGGCCCGCTCCTGCTGCATGTGCCCGACACCGCAGGGCGGTACTACGTGCTCCAGTTCGTCGACGCGTGGACCAACAACTTCGCCTACGTCGGCCGGCGCGCCACCGGCACCGCCGCGGGGACCTACCTGCTGACCGGCCCCGGCTGGAGCGGCGACGTGCCCGCGGGCGCCACACGGATCGCGGCGCCGACCGCCGTGGCCTCCCTCGTGGGCCGCTGGGCCTGCGACGACCGGGGCGACCTCGCCGCCGTCCGCGCCCTGCAGCAGGCCACGACGCTCGAACCCGTCGGTGCCGGCGGGCCGCCGCCCGAGGGACTGCCCGCACCGCACAGCGGCGTCGGCGGCAGCGAGCTGGTGTTCTTCGAGAAGCTGCGCGTCTGGATGCGGGCCTTCCCGCCGTCCGCCGCCGACCGGGCCTACCAGAAGCGGTTCGCCCCGCTGGGCCTCCTCGCCGACGACACCCCCTACACCGCTCCCGCCTCCGAGTTGGCACAAGCCCTGACGACCGGATACCGCACAGGCAAGGAACGGGTGGAATACGCGACCACCCACGGCGACAGCCCCGAGCAGAACGGGTGGAAGCTGACCTACGACGCCTTCGACTACAACCTCGACTTCTTCGAGACCGGCACCCTCAACACCCCCCAGTGGGTCATCGCGGACCGCGCCACCGCCCGGACCGTCCGCGCCGCGTCCGCCCGCGCCGGCCTGTGGGGCAACCACGGCTACGAAGCCGCCTACGCCATGAGCTGGAACGACGGCGACGGCCGACCCCTGGACGGCACCCAGGCCTACACTCTGACCTTCGCCACACCCCCGCCGGTGGACGCCTTCTGGTCGATCACCATGTACGACCTGCCCCACTACTACCTCGTCGACAACCCCATCGACCGCTACTCCATCGGCGACCGCACCCCCGGCCTCCACTACGACCCCGACGGCTCCCTGACCCTGCACCTCCAGCCGCAGCGCCCCACCGAACCGGGAGCCGCCGCCAACTGGCTGCCCACCCCGCCCGGCCGCTTCCGCCCCGTGCTGCGCATGTACCAGCCCCGTCCCGCCGTCTTCGACGGCACCTACACCCTCGCCCCGATCAAGCGATCCCTGCCACACCACGCCGCCGAAGGCCAGCGTGCCGCCGATCGCACCAAGGGCGTCCCAGAAGGAGTCATCTGACATGGCGGCGATTCCGGCCCCACTCCGTAGGGCAGACCCAACTGCCCCGCATCGCCCTGCTGAACAGCGCGCCGGAACGAGCAGAACAGCGCCGGTGGGAGACTCTCCGGGGTGACCTCCGCACGCCGCCCGCTGGGCCCAGGTATCGAGATTCCCGAGCCCCCGGAGCGGGATCCCCGCACCCGGACGGCCGCCCAGCGGGCCGCCGACCGCGACTGGGTCGAACCCGTCGCCCCGAAACCACCGAGGCACGGCCGCCGGATCCTGGGCAACGGCCCGGTCGGCGACGGCCGCTGACACCCCGGCACCACCGCAGCCGGTAGTGCCGTCCCTCGGGGGACCGCCAGACAGACGCCGCGCTTACCGCAGCACTTCACCGGTCCGCCGGCGGGAAGGCGCCGGTGGGCAGAGCGCCGTGGCCGTCGAGCGTCCAGGTCGCGTGCTCCCAGACCGGCTCGGTGCCGTCCGCGATGCGATGCAGGAGAGCAGTCATGGACTGCCCGTCCACTGCGGCGTCCGTGGAGCGGGACCACGGGACCGGGAAGAGGCCTACCTGCGGCGGGAGACCGGCGCGTACCTGGACCCGTGGCACGACCGGCTCAAGACCGCGTACGTCGACACCCTCGCCGACCTGGGCGTCACCAAGGACCTCAACGACACCGAGTTCCTGGCGGCGATGGAGCGGCACAAGGAGATTGATCCGGCCTTGGCCGCGGTGCTCGCCGCGGTCAAGGCGACCGTGAAGGGCGGCGTGGGCAAGCTGTGTGAGGGCCCGCAGGGCAAGAAGTACAGGGACGGCGACCGGTGGCCGGCGCTGGAGCGGCCGACGTGGCGCCCGGACATCCGGGCCGCGGTCATCTCCAAGGCGCGGGTCAACATGCACCGCAAGTTGCTCAAGATGGCGGACATGACGGGCCTGTACCCGCTCGCTGTGCTGTCCGACTGCGTCGTCTACCCCTCGCCCGGCGAGAGCCCGCTGGACTTCCTGCCCTACGCCACCTCCGGCAAGCCGCAGCCCGGCGGCTTCCGCCTCGGCCCGACGCCGGGCCTGGCGAAGCTGGAAGGGGTGCAGGAGATGGCCTGGGCGGTCGACGTGATGGAGAAAGGCCTCAACCCGGCCCGGCACATCAAGGGCGGCGACGCCGTCCTTGATGAGGGCGAGTAGGCCGTGCCCGACGCAGGCACCGGCACGACGCCGCCGCGTCTGGAGGCCGGTGCGGAGCTGGGGCGGGCGCTGGACCGCCTTCAGGCGCGCATGGAGGCCCTGCAGTTCTCCCCGCGCACCCGCCGTATCTCGCCGCGGTTCGAGCTGTGGCGGCACGATCTGCGCGAGACGCGCGAGACCTGGTTCCGGCTCGTTGACCTCGACGGCCAGAACCCCACCCCCGAAAGGAGCTGAGCACCACCGTGGGAGAGATCGAGGACGCGATCGAGCGCGCCGACCGGGAGGCGTTCACCCGCCAGCCGCCCAAGACCCTCCAGGGCCGCATCAACTTCCTGATGAAGCAGTTCAAGACGACCAGGGCCGTCGCGGCGGAGATCGGGGTCAGCCAGCGTTCCGTGGAGCGCTACCGCAAGGGCGAACGCAAGCACCCGCCCAAGGACATCGCCGACCGGATCGACGCCGCCGTACGGGCCCGCTGGCAGCCCCAGGTCCGCAAGCGCCGTCGCAAACAGGCCGCCGCCACCGGCGGGATCACCGTCGAGACCCGCGCCCGGTTCGGCTACACCGCGCCGATCGGCACCACCGACGACGGACGGTTCCGGCGACTCACCGTGCATCTTCCCGCGTCGTACGCGCAGCGCCTGTTCGACGCCCGCGACGCCGGAGCCAGCGACCAGCAGATGCGACAGATCATCGCCGACGGATTCAAAGACGTGTACTTCCAGGACGGCGGAGGCCGCGCCATGGGACTCTCGGACGTCGCCATCAACGACATCGACTATTTGGACTTGGATTTCTGAATAGGAGTATGTGCGTGGCGAGCATCAATTACCCGTTCCTGAATCCGAGCCCCCGGCGGTGGCTGCCATGGCGGTACGACCCGTCGGGAGGACCAGCCGATGAGCACACAGCCCGACCACGCACCGTCACGCCGTACGCCCCCACACCGGGAGCTCCGGCCGAACTGCCTCGCCCAGCGGCGCGCCGACCGCCGCGCCGACTCCTGGTGCCGGCCTTCGAGTAGGAGTGGGCGACGGCGCTGGAGGAGTCGCGCCGGACCTTCTCCCTCGCCGGCCTGCACGAGGTCGTCCAGGTCCGGCAGGCCCGCGTCGCCTCCGCCCCGGCGGTCGACGCGTTCCTCGCCTCCGGCCGTGATGAGACCGGCTTCGTGGACTTGGGGGAGATCCGGGGCAGGCGCCGGTGAGCGGTCAGCCGTACGCGGTCCGCCTCTCCCCGCAGGCCGCGAAGGTGCTCGCCGAACTGCCCGAGCACGGGAAGAGATCGTGTGGGACGTACTGGACGCCGCCGCGGCCGACCCGTGGGGCTTTGGCCCAAGGCCGTGAAGTTATGGCTTTGGGGGCGTTGGCAAGTGTGTTCTGATCCGTGGCGACTCCGGACGTGAGAAGCGGAGCCCCGGTAGAACTGGCAGTCGACCAAGACAGCCGTTCACAGCACCGGAGGCTCCGCTGTCCGATCAGTGTGTCATCACGCGAGAAATCACGGTAGCCAAGGGCCTGTTCGCCCCCGGACACCTGGGGGAACTCACCCAGATCGTCCCGTTCGACATGGTCGATGCGGCGCTCACCGAGACCGGCGCCGTCCAGCAACGACTGCGGAAGATCCCCGCCCGGGTGGTGGTCTACCTGCTGCTCGCCGCAGCCCTGTTCGAGGACTGCGGCTACCCGGCCGTCTGGCGCAGGCTCACCGCCGCACTGGAGGCGGTACCGGTCGTGAAGGTCACCGGCACGGGGCTCTGGGGCGCCCGGACCCGTCTCGGTGTCCGCCCCATGCAGGCCCTGTTCGGCCTGTTACGCGGACCGGCCACGGCGGTCCGTACCGTCGGCGCCCGTTTCAAGGGCCTGCTGACCGTCGCGATCGACGGCACCTTCCTCGACGTCCCCGACAGCCCGCTGCACCGGGCCCGCCTGGGCAAGGGCACCAATCAGTACGCGACCTCCGGCTACCCACAGATCTGCCTGACCGCACTGGTGGCCTGCGGCACCCGCGCGGTCCTGGACGCCGCCTTCGGCCCCCGGTCCGGCGGCGAGACCGTCCACGGCAAGCGACTGACGCGATCCCTCCACGCCGGAATGATCGTCCTGCTGGACCGGGGCTTCTCCGGCAACGCGTTCCCGGCCGCCGTCGCCACCGCCGAGGCAGCCTTCCTGGCACGCGTCTCGGCCGGCCGCAAACCCCCGGTCCTGGCCCGCTTCGACGACGGCTCCCACCTCTCGCGCTTCGGAGACGTCGAGGTCCGCATCATCGAGTGCGAGATCACCATAACCACCAGCCAGGGCCGTCAGACCGGGCTCTACCGACTGGCCACCAACCTCCTTGACCACCACCGGTACCCTGCATCCGACCTGGTCAGCCTCTATCACGAGCGATGGGAAGTGGAATCTGCCTACTTCGCGATCAAGAAAACGATGCTGGGCCGACGGGTCCTGCGCTCGAAGACCCGGGCCGGCATCGCCCAGGAGGTCTACGCCCTGCTGAGCGCCTACCAGGTCCTGCGGATCGCGATCGCCGACGCCACCGAGACCACACCCGGAGCCGATCCGGACCGGGCCAGCTTCAGCGTCGCGCTCCGATGCGCCCGCGATCAGATCCTCCAGGCCGCGGGCGTCATCGCCGACACCGTGATCGACCTCGTCGGAACGATCGGACGAGCCGTCCTCGACCAGCTCATGCCCGCCCGCCGCCTCCGCATCAGCCCTCGCGCAGTGAAACGACCCCTGTCCCGATACGCCTACAAGAGCCTCAAGGTCGACCGACACACCTACACGGCCACCCTCAGTATCAACATATTGACACCAACGATCAGCCCATAACTTCACGGCCTTGGGCTTTGGCCAGTGGGACGCCGGGGACCCCGAGGGCGTGGACGTGCGCATCGCGTCCGTCGGCCAGCTGTCCGTCATCTATTTCACCAACCGGGCGCTCCGGCACCTGTCCGTCCTGGACATCATCTGGCAACGCCCCGCCGCCCCTCGGCATTGCAGCGACACTGTTGGCGAATTCTGGGCTGAACGTAACGTCGGGGGGGCCCGCCCCGGGGGGGGGGGGGGGGGGGGGGGGGGGGGGGGGGGGGGGGGGGGGTGTTTTTTGTTTGGGGGGGGGGGGGGGGGGGGGGGGGGGGGGGGGGGGGGGGGGGGGGGGGGGGCGTGGTTTCGGGGAGCCGTCTCCCGGT
>NZ_JBIALS010000068.1:0-15197 GCF_042873655.1 Streptomyces sp. NPDC004609
ATCCGTCGAATCGCCGGTGACGGTGCCTTCGGCACCACCCGGCGGTACAGCAGGTCGGCGACGCAACTGCCCGCCGCCCTCCAGCCTTTTCCATGTGGGGGACGAGCACCAACGACAGGCGTCGTAACCCCTGGTCGGCGCGCTCTGCACCTGTCGCAAGCCCGGAGCGCGTACGCATGGGCCCGGCCGCGCGGACCCGGCCGACCGGTTCGTGCCACGTGCCATCGCGCGGTTCGTGGCCAGGCCGTACGGCCCGGTTCCCGACGCCCGTTCCGTCCGGTCAGGCCGGACGGGTTCCGGCGAAGTGGCAGGCCGCGTGATGGGGGCGCCGCTCGGCGCCCGCGACCGGATCCGTGGTCACGCACAGCTCGCGTTCGGCGGGTTCGGCATGGGCCTCGGGGCCGATGGGACAGAGCGTGCGGTAGCGGCAGCCGGACGGCGGGTGACGCGGGTCCACCGGCTCCGTCGTGGTGTCCTGGAACCCGTCCAGCAGAGGCACATGGCGCTGGGGCACCGCCTCCAGCAGCGTCCGGGTGTACGGATGCCGGGGGTCGCCGAGGACCTGTTCCGTAGGGCCGACCTCCACGATGCGGCCCAGGTGCATGACCGCGACGATGTCACTGAGATAGCGCACGACGGCCAGATTGTGCGAGATGAACAGCATCGTGAGCTTCATCTCGCGCTGCACGTCCCGTACGAGATTGAGCACGGCCCCCTGTACGGACACGTCCAGGGCCGAGGTGATCTCGTCCGCGATCACCACCCGGGGCCGGCCCGCCAGGGCACGGGCCAGCGCGACCCGCTGGCGCTGCCCGCCGGACAACTGCGCGGGCAGCATGTCCGCGCGGTCGGGGTCCAGTTGCACCAGCTCCAGCAGCCGCCGGACCTCGGCGCGCTTCGCCGCGGCCCCGGTGACGGCGCCGCGGGGCACGGTTTCGGTGATCGACTCACCGATGCTCATCCGGGGGTCGAGCGAGGAGTACGGATCCTGGAACACCATCTGCAGGGGCCGGTGGCCCCGCGAGAACTCCCGGACGTCGGTGGTGTCCAGAAGTACCCGCCCCGCGCTGACCGGTGACAGTCCGACGGCGGTGCGGGCGAGGGTGGACTTGCCCGACCCGGACTCGCCCACGAGGCCGACGGTCGCCCCGGCGGGCACGGTGAGGCTCACCCGGTCCACCGCGGTGAGCCCGCGGCGGCGGCTGCCGTAGTGCACGGACACCTCGTCGAAAACCAGCTGGCTCATGTGCGCTCTCCGAAGGGTTCGTCGGGGGCCGTGGCCCCGGAATGCGTGCGCACACCGTCCGCAGGCCCGTCGGCGGGGTGCCAGCAGGCGACTCGGTGCGCCCGGCCCGCCCCGGCGAGTCCGGGCGTCTCGGTGGCGCAGCGATCGCTCGCGAATCCGCAGCGGGAGGCGAAGGCGCATCCCTCAAGGACCTGATCGGGCTCGGGCGGGCGGCCGGGGATGACGGCGAGCGGCCGGTCGCGGTCGACGTCCATGTCCGGGACCGTGTCGAGCAGGGCACGGGTGTAGGGGTGGCGGGCGTCCTTCAGCCCGGCGGTCGGCAGGTCCTCCACGACGCGTCCCGCGTACATCACCAGGATCCGGTCGCACGTCTGGGCGACCACCGTGAGGTCGTGGCTGATCAGCAGGAGGGCCGAGGTCCTGCTCTCGCGCACCCGGGAGAGCAGCCGCAGGACGTCGCGCTGGACGGTGACGTCCAGCGCGGTGGTGGGTTCGTCGGCCACCACGAGACGCGGATCGCCCATCAGGCCCATGCCGATCATGGCGCGCTGGAGCATTCCGCCGGAGTACTCCTGCGGGTACTGGCGGGCCCGGCGTTCCGCCGCCGGCAACCGGACGGCCCGCAGCCGGTCGACCGCCCGGTCGAAGGCCGCCCGGCGGGACAGCCCCTGATGCTGCTCGGAGACCTCGGCCAGCTGCCGGCCGATCCGCCGGGTGGGGTTGAACGAGGTCATCGGATCCTGGAAGACCATCGACAGGGAGGTGCCCAGCAGTTCCCTCAGGTCACGCTCCGGTGTGCTCAGCAGCGGAGTGCCGAGGAAGTCCAGCCGGTCGGCGGTGACCACGCCCGGCGATTCGATCAGCCGGGACACGGCCAGCGCCGTCAGGCTCTTGCCGGAGCCCGACTCGCCGACCACGCCCACCGCCTCACCGGCGTGCACGGTGAAGCTCACCCCGCGCACCGGCGTCACCCAGCCCGCGGGGTGCGGGAAGGCGACGCGCAGATTCTCGACCGCGAGCACGGGAGCGTCCCGGTCCGCGCTCGCGTCCGCGTCGGTCTCCGTGCCGGCCGAGGCGCCGGCGGCAGGGGTGGTGGCCGGGTGGGGCGTCGCGGGCGGTGGAGCGGCGCCGCCGCGCACCGCCGCCGTGCGTGAGCCGACGACCGCGGCGGCCGCCTCACCGAAGAGGTTGAACGCCAGTCCCGCGATCACCACGGCCGCGCCGGGAGCCAGCGCCGACGCCGGGTTGGTGTAGATCCGGTCGAGCCCCTCGCCGAGCAGCCGGCCCCAGTCGTAGTCGGGGGCCTGGATGCCGATACCGAGGAAGGACAGCCCGGCGAACGCCAGCAGCGCGTTCCCGGCGCCGATGGTGGCGTTGACCACCAGGGGCTCGCCGATGTTCGGCAGGATGTGGCGTACGAGCATGCGTACCCTGCCCACTCCGGCCACCTTCGCCGCCGACACGAAGTCCCGGCCGGCCACCGACGCGGCCAGTGTCTGGGTGAGCCGGGCGAACGACGGTGCTCCCGCGATCCCGATCGCCAGCATCGCTCCGGTCAGGCCCACGCCGAAGATCACGGCGAGGAACAGCGCGAGCAGGAGGGCCGGGAAGGCGACGGCGATGTTGACCGCCGCGGTCACCAGCCGTCCGGCCCGGCGCGGCAGGATGGACGGGGCCGTGCCGAGCAGCACCCCGACGACGAGCCCGATCAGGGTGGCGGCGAGGGCGAGTCCGAGGGACAGCCGGGTCGCCACGAGGACCCTGAGGAAGATGTCGCGTCCCAGGGAGTCCGTGCCGAGCGGATGCTCCCCCGACGGCCCCTGTTCCATGGCACTCGTGTCGGTCGCGCCCGCCGCGTCACCCCAGATGAGGGGCGCCGCCACGGCCAGTGCGGCGATCAGGACCAGCAGCGCCGCCGAGCAGGCGCCCACCGGGCTGCGGGCGGCGGCGAGCCACTTCGTACGCTGTCGGGGCATCAGCTCTCCCTGATCGTCGAACGCGGATCGAGCATCGCCATCAGCGTGTCGACCAGCAGATTCACCAGCAGCACACCCGCCCCGTAGACGAGTACGACGCCCTGCACCATCGGGTAGTCCTTCTGCACGATGGACTGGACGATGGTCACGCCGAGTCCCGGCCAGGCGAACACGTTCTCCACGATCACCGTGCCGGCGACCATCGTCGTGAGCGTCAGCCCCGCGAGGGTCAGGGTCGCCGTGAGCGCGTTGGGCAGGGCGTGGCGGGCGTAGACCAGCCGGTCCGGGAGCCGTTTGGCGCGTGCGGTACGGATGTACTCCCGGTCCAGAACGGACAGCAGCTCCACCCGGACGATGCGGGCCATCACCGCGGCCGGGCCGACGGCCAGCGCCAGCACCGGGAGGACGTAGGAGGCGGGCCCGTCCTGGCCCGCGACCGGGAACCACGGCAGACGCACCGCGAAGAGATAGACCAGGCCCACCGCGAGCAGGAACTCGGGAATCGCCGCCAGGCACACGCTCGTCGAGGTGAAGGCCAGTTCCCCGCCCCGGCGCCGTCCGCCCCGGGTGAGCACCGCCATCACCACCCCGAGGGGCACGGCCACGAGGAGCACCAGGGCGAAGGCCACGAGGGCCAGTTCGACCGATCCCGGCAGCCGGTCGCCGATGACTTCGGAGACCGGCAGACCGGTCACCATCGACACACCGAAGTCACCGGTGAGGCAGTGGCGCAGATAGTCGGCGTACTGGTCCCACAGCGGGTCGTCCAGGCCCAGGGCACGGCGGCGCTCCTCGACCAGTTCCACCGGGGCGGTCGGCCCCAGAGCCCCGCGCACCGGGTCGCCCGGGATCAGATGGATCATCAGGAACGACGCGGTGACCAGGACCCACAGGGACACCAGGAACCGCCCGAGGCGCCGCAGGGCGAACCGGAGCCAGGGGTTGTCCAGCGCCCCGGACAGGATGTCCGCCACCGGGGGACGCGGTCGCGGGACACCGGCCCTCGCGAGGGGTTTCTCCGTCACGCTGGTCACGGGCTGGACCTCCGTCGAATCGTCGTGTGGGTGTGCGTGACCCTCCGGGCGGGCGCGGGACGGCACCCGGAGCGGGGGTGTGTCAGCGCAGGACGCGCAGGCTGGTGGGGATGGGGATCTGGAGCCAGCCCTCGGTCTTCGCCTCGCCCTTGTTCAGGAAGTAGGGGATTTCCGCCTCCGAGACGGGGACCACGTCGGACGCGGCGATCAGGGAGCGCTCGGCGTCGTTCCACAGCTTGCAGCCGGCCTCCCCTGCCGTCCGGGCCGCCCGGGCGACCAGGCTGTCGTACGAGGGGTTCTTGATGCCGGTGAAGTTCTGGCCGGCCGGCGGGACCGCTCCGGAGGCGAAGGGAAC
This sequence comes from Streptomyces sp. NPDC004609, assembly GCF_042873655.1. Lineage (NCBI taxonomy): Bacteria > Bacillati > Actinomycetota > Actinomycetes > Kitasatosporales > Streptomycetaceae > Streptomyces > Streptomyces sp. NPDC004609. The sequence continues at coordinate 4,612 of NZ_JBIALS010000068.1, forward strand.
GGCCAGGTGGGGCAGGTTGAGTTTGAATCCGGCCCAGTAGACGTCGAAGTCACCGGTCTCGAACATGGCCCGGTTGAGGGAGTTGAGGTCGTCGCCGACGAGTTCGACCGAGACGCCGAGGTCCTTCCAGCGCTGCGACACCACTTCGGCCGCGGCGACATTGCCCTTGCCCTCGTTGGAGCTGTAGTGCAGGGAGACCTTGAGCTGCTTGCCTCCCTTGCCGCGGATTCCCTTGGAGCCGGCGGTCCAGCCCGCCTGGTCCAGCAGGGCGGCGGCCTGCCGGGCGTCGTGACGGGGAAGCCCCTCGACGTTGTTCGCGGCGCACGGCTGCGAGTCGTTGGCGACCAGGGCCTCGGCCCGCTTGCCCTGGCCACCGGTCGAGACCCGGGCCAGCTCGTCCAGGTCCAGCGCCGTAATGAGCGCCTTGCGCACCTTCGGGTCCGCGCCGGGACGGCCGTCGCGCTGGTTGAACCACAGCTCACCGAGGGTGGAGGAGAGCGTGAAGTGCTTCAGTTCGCGGGCTTCGAGCCGCTTGCGGTCGGCGCCGCGGACGGCCGCCATGTTGACCTCGCCGGAGAGCAGCAGGTTCGCCGCGGTCGTCTCATTGGGGACGATCTTGACCACGACCCTGGCCGGGGTGCCCGGGGCGTCGTTGCCCACGCCGGCGGGGCCCCATGTGTAGCCCGCGCGCCGGGTGAAGGTGTAGTGGTCACCCCGTACGACGTCGCTGAGCACATAGGGCCCTGTCCCCGCGGACGACTTGGCGAGGCTCTTGGGGTTCTTCATGCCCTTGTCGCAGACGATCGGCGTCCGGCCGATGGTCTGGAGCAGCAGGGCGAACGGCTCCTGCATCGTCACCTTGACGGTACGGGCGGTGTCGTCGGCGGTGACGGTGAACGCGGTGGCGGGCACCAGCAGGCCGTACAGGGGTGACTGGTTCTTCGGGTCCTTGAGGAAGGTGAGGGCCGCGGCTACCTGACGTGCCGTCAGGGGGGTGCCGTCGGAACAGGTGATCCCCTCGCGGAGGGTGAAGGTGGCGCCTCGGGCGTCGACCTGCCAGCGCTCGGCGAGCCCGGAGACGATCTTCCCCTCCGGGGTCACGTTGACCAGTGGGTCGTAGACGAGGCTTCCCATCTCGTTGATCGAGCTGATGTTCCGGTAGGGGTCGATGGCGCCCGGATCGCTGGGGATGGTGTAGGTGAAGGTCCCGTCCTTGGCGTAGCCGGCCGGTCCGCTGTTCCCGTTCGCCGACGAACCGGCCGAGCAGCCGGCGGCCACGGCGGCCGTCACGGTCGTCATGGTCGTCACGGCGAGGACGCTGAATCGTCTGTGCATGGCCATGTTCCAATCGAGGGGCGGGCTCAGCCGGCGCCGAGCTGGTGCGGATCAGTGTTGTACGGCCATTGACCAGGCGCTAACGACAGAAGTCGCAAGAGACGGACCTCCGGCACAGCAGATTGTCGGAGTACGCGGGGGAGGGATTCCGGCTCCGCGACGGCACGCCGGAGGGACCGCGGCGGTGGTACGCCGGGCGGCCCGCGGGCCGGTGGGCAGTGTGGGCCGCGGGTGGTGCGGGGCGGGGCGTCCGGTGCGTCGGCGGTCCGGTCGTCGGTCCTTCCGGTCCGGTCGGTCCGGTCGTCGGGTGGTTCCGGCCGCCGGCGGTCACGGGACGCGCCGATGGGTCCGGCGGCCGGGTCGGGTCGGTGCCGGATACGGGAGGGCGCGGGAAGCTGTGAGGCGGGGAGGCCGCGGGGGCCGACGCCCCTCAGTCGCGACGGCGGCCGTTGAGACGGGCGATCTTCAGACCGAGGTGCAGCGCCAGCCGGTCCTCACCGCTGGTCAGTTGGGCGCCGGTGAGTTCTTCGATGCGCTGGAGCCGGTAGTACAGGGTCGTGCGGTGCACGTAGAGCTGCTCGGCGGCGGCCTGTACGTCCCCGGCGTGGTCGAGGAACGCCTCCAGGGTGCCGGCGAGCTGCTCGCCCTTGGGACCCAGGTCGAGGAGGCGCTGGAGCCCGGGGTGGTGGGTCTCCAGGGAGAGTTCGTCCGCGGGCAGCCGGGCGAGCAGCCCGTAGACGCCGAGCCCGCCGAAGGCGGCGACGCTGCCGAAGCCCTCCACCACCCGTGCCACGCGCGCGGCACGTTCCGCCTGGCCGTAGGAGTGGTCGAAGTCGCGCAGGTGCGGCACGGGTTCGCCGATGCCCGCGATCACCCTCGCCTCCGGCAGATCCCGGTCGAGGCTCCTCACCAGCTCCTCGATCAGGGCCAGTTTGGCGTCCCCGCCGACCAGGGGGTCCTTGTCCGACAGCAGCAGAAGTGCGTGGTCACGGCGGACCAGGCCGATGTGCCGGCGGTCCGACAGCTGTCCCCCGATCCTCTCCAGCCGGCCTTCCAGCACGTTCCGTTCGCCGTCGGTCAGGGCCCGGTCGCCCGGATGCAGGGTGAGGACGACCGCGACGGCCGGTTCACTGGCGACGAACAGGTCGGCGTCGACGAGTTCCGCGGCCGCGCGCTCACGCGCCCGTGTGTCCTCCTGCACCACGAGATCGCGCAGCAGCTCCCTCGACCGGGTGCGGTGCAGTTCGAGGGCCAGCTGATCGCGCTGGATCAGGATCGCCACCGTGTCGAGCGTCGCGAGGACACCCTCGGTCTCCGCGTCGTTCAGCGGGTTGTCCCCTTCGAGGATCCAGATGAACCCGAGGAGGGTGCCGTCCGCCCGGATCGGCACGCACAGCCGCTGCATCGTCGCGCCGATCTCGGGGGCGAGCGGCGGGCGGAACGGCCCCTCGGCCGTCTTGGCGCCCGCGGCGAAGGTCCAGGTGTCCGCGCCGCTGGGCACCCCGCGTTTGAAGATCGACTGCTCCCGGAGCGGGTCGACCGCCCCGTACTCGTGGGAGGAGAAGGCGAGCTGCCGCAGCCGCCAGTCGTCCACGCTGACGTTCCGCTGCAGTCGATGCCCCAGGCCGTCGATGATGCGCTGCAGTTCTGTGGTCACGGCGAGCCTCCTGGATGCGGGCATTCCCATCCCGGATCTCCACATGTTCCTATAGCGCGCAAAACCGAATGTCAACGGTGAAAGCGCCGAGGATCAGCCCAGTCCGGACAGAAGCGCGGGGTTGACGGGAAAATCGGCGAGGCGGTATCCGGCGGGAGGTTCGGCACCGAGGAGATGGCGGACCAGGAAGTCCCATCGGCGCCGGGTGGTGTACGCCTCGTAGCCGAGGAAGAAGTGCTCGGCACCGGGCACGATCAGCAGATCGAAATCCTTGTTGGCCGCAATCAGGCGGTCGACCAGGCGCATCGTGAGATGCGGATGCACATTGTCGTCCATTTCACCGTGGATGAGCAGCAGTTTGCCGGTGAGCCGGTCGGCCAGCTCCACATTCGAGGAGCGCGCGTACCGCTCGGCGTCGAACGGCCCGTCGTACGTCTCCCCCCACGCCAGCTGGAAGAAGCGCTGGTCGTGGTTTCCGCACCCGGACACCCCGACCTTGTAGAAATCCGGGTACGCGCACATCGCACGCACCGTGGCGTAACCGCCCCCCGAGCTGCCGTAGACACCCACCCGGTCCAGGTCCATCCAGGGACGTGTCCGGGCCAGTTCACGGGCGGCGGCGATGTGGTCCTCCAGGAATCCCGCCCTGCTGTACTCCCCGTACGAGCAGTCGTGGAAGGCGCGGCTGCGCCCCGGCGTACCACGCCCCTCGACCACCAGGACGACACAGCCGAGGGCGGCGATCGCCTCCGCCTCGCAGTCCAGGTGGGGATAGCCCTCGAAGGACGGGTCGAGCCGGCCGTGATGGGGGCCCGGATACGGGCTGTCGACGACCGGATAGGCCGTTCCCGGATCGAAGTCCGGCGGCAGGAACAGCAGGCCGTGGATATCGGTGACGCCGTCGGCGGCCTTGGTGGTGAACTGCTGCGGCGGGGTCCATCCGGTTGCCAGCAGGGCCGTGATGTCGGCCCGTTCCAGCTCGACCAGGACCGATCCGTCCCAGGCGCGGACCGTGGTCACGGGCGGGGTGTCCTTCGCCGACGCGGAGTCGATGAAGTACCGCCCGTTCCCCGGCACGGTCACCACATGGTCGAGGTCGTCGTCGCACAGCCGGGCGAAGCCCGAGCCGTCGAGGCCGACCCGGCAGACCTGGCGGCGGTAGGGGTCGCGCTCCACGAGACCGGTGGCGACGAAGTACACCACCCGTTCGTTCTCGTCGACATGCAGGATCCGCTGCACCGCCCATGCGCCCGATGTGACCGGGCGCCAGGTGCCTTCCGACTCGGTGTCGCGCAGATACAGATGGCCCCAGCCGTTCCGCTGGGAGTACCAGAGCACCTCGCGTCCCGTGGACAGTACGTGCAGAATCGTCTGTCCCATGCCCTGGCCGGGCTCGACGCGCGGTCCACCGCTCTCCTCCAGCAGCGCGCGGACCTCGCCGGTGCCGGGGTCGAGCGCGTTGAGCGTCAGGGAGGTGAGGTCCCGGGGCTGCTCCAGGTAGTACACCGAGGAACCGTCCGGCGCCCACCACACCCGCTTGGCCATGACGGGCGAGAGCATCGGCACGAGGAGGGGCCGCCCCCGTGCCGGGACGGCGGAGCCGTCGCGGACGTCGAAGACGACGAACTCGGCGCGGGGCAGCACGTCGTCGCCGGGCATCGGATAGTGGTAGCTGTGCAGGGCGGGCCGGCCGCCGTCCGCGGGAGCCGCTTCCACCAGGTGCGACAGGGCCACACCGCGCTGGTCGAGCCGGTGGGTCACCAGCCGCCGGGAGTCCGGCGACCAGACCACGAGCGGGGGCAGGGAGGGCGCCCCGAGCCTGCGCATCAGGGCGCCGAACGTCAGGCTGTCGGGCTGGGTGCCGTACGGGCGCTCGCTCGTGCCGTCGGTGGTCAGCGGGCGTTCCTCCCCGGTGGCGACCGAACGCAGCCACAGGTCGTGGCCGTGCCGGCGGACCGCCCGCTTCCCGTCCGGCGACAGCACGTCGAGGAAGTCCGGCCTCCGGTACTCCTCGTCCCTCTCGCAGATGTACGAGTCCAGGGGGCACCGCCAGCGCGCGCCGAAGGCGTCGAACCCGACCTCCGCGCCGGAGAAATCGATCTCGGTGAACGGCAGCGCCCCGCCGTCCACGGCCTCGCCGGAGGCGGACGCGAGCGCCGCCGCGAGCCGGGCGTGGTCGAACGCGGGGCCGCGGGAGCCCCGCGCGGGGTCGACGAGCAGGAACCGGTGACCCGCCGGAGTGCCGGAGAGGTACCAGAACCGGGCGCCGCCGTCGATCCACCGGGGCGCCACCTTCCCGCCCCGCACCAGCGACGGCCGATGGTGCGGAAGCAGTCTCTCCGCGGCCTCGTAGCGCGCCGTGTCCACCTGTCGTACAGACGTCATGGAGCAGTCCCCTTCACCGGTCCGATACGGGTTCCCCGGCCGGCTCCACCGGCCGGGGACCGCTGTCCGACGCGGTGTTCCGAAGTCCGGAACACCACGGTCACGCCCGCGCTCCCGCCTCTTCCCGCTCCGGTGAAGGCAGGGGCGCCTCTGCCACCGCTGGGGCAGACAAACCTCTACATCTTCCGCGCCGCCGGGCGACCGGGCAGGCGGGCGGCGCCGGGAGCGGTGTCCCGGACCGGTCCGGTGGTGACCCGGACCGGCTCCTCCGGTGGCCGGCGCGGGTGCCGGTCCGGTGGCCGCCCGGGTTCAGTGCGCGCCGCTCGCCGCCGCAGCGCCCAGTTCGCGGCTGCGGGCCGTTCCCGCCGTCACCGCGTCCAGGAAGGCGGACCTGATCCCCCGTTCCTCCAGCACCCGCAGCGCGGACGCGGTGACCCCGGCGGGCGAGGTCACCTCCGCGCGCAGCGCGGCCGGGCTGCGGCCGCTCTCGGCGAAGAGGGCCGCCGATCCGGCGAGCAGCTGGCCGACCAGCTGCTCGGTCACCCCGCGCGGCAGTCCCGCGAGCACCCCGGCGTCGGTCAGCGCCTCCGCGACCAGGAAGAGATAGGCGGGCCCGCTGCCGGAGAGGGCGGTCACGACGTCGAGCTGCGGCTCCGTCACACGTACCACCGTGCCGACGGCGCCGAGGATCTCCTCGGCCCAGACGAGATCGTCCTCCGTCGCGTACGGCCCGGCGGCGACGGCGGCGGCGCCCTTGGCGACGACGGCGGGGGTGTTGGGCGCCCCCCGGACGACGGCGACCCCGTCACCGCAGGCCGCGGTCAGGGTGGCGAGGGAGACGCCCGCCGCGATGGACAGCAGGCGGGATGCCCCCGCGGCGGCGACGGCGTCCGCCACGTCGTGCGGTTTGACCGCGATGACCACACCGTCGGCCGGGAGCATTCCGTCCGACACTGTGACACCCGGAAACAGTCCCCGCAGGTGCGCGGCCCTGCCGGCGAGCCGCTCCGCCACGGCGATGTCCTTGGACGGCCACCCGGCGGCCAGCAGCCCCCCGACGAGCGCCGAACCCATGTTTCCGCCACCCACGATGATCAGACGGTGTTTGGTCATGTCCCGGAACGTACGTGGCGTACGCGCTCGCGCCATCAGCGGTACGTAGCAATCGGCCCGGCCGATTCTCGGCGCCCGTCGGTCGATGGGCGGAATCCCGGTCACCACGATGAAGGCTGTGAACCACACTTCTCAGCCGTCGTTCCTGGCGAGCGGGAACGCCTCCGGGCAACCCGTGGCCTGCTTCGACGCCACCTCCCTCGCCCATGGCGCGTCCTCGATGGCCCGTGCCCGTGAGGCGCTCACGGGCGCTCTCGACCAGGTCCGCGCCGCCTACTTCGACCGGATGCGGGGCGACCCCGGCGCCATCGTCGCCGTGGTGACCCGGCCGGCCCGGCCGGACGCCGACGAAGGACTGCTGTTCGTCACCGCGGACGGGGTGCTGGGCGGCTGCGGCGAAGCCACCATGTTCGCCTGTGCCACCCGCTCGCCCGGCACGGGATCGACGGTCGTCTTCGACACCGCCGCCACCGGTGGGCCGATCCGCGGCACGGACGACGGGGCCGGGTCGGTGTCCCTGCGTATGCCGACCGTCGACGAGCCGTCCGTCTCCCATCCGGTCACCGTGCCGTCGCAGCCCTTCAGAACCGTGACGGTCTCCGGCAACTCCTTTCTCGTCGTCCCCGCGGACGCCGTCGGTCTCGGACTCGACGACACCCCGGAGGAACTGCTCGCGACCCGCGGCGACGCCCTGCTGCGCGAGGCGTCGGCCGTTGTCGTCCGCCGGACAGGGCAGGCCCCGCCCGCCCTGCTCCTGCTGACCGAGCCCGTCGTCGGCTGTGTCACCCGCAGCGCGGTCGTCTGGGGGAACGCGGTCCTCAACCGGGGCCCGTGCGGAACGGGCACCTGCGCGCGGCTGGTGACAGCCCTGGAGGACGGTGAGATGGGGGCCGACGAGGTACTGACGCACCACAGCCCGTTCGGGCCGGCCTTCGAGGCACGGCTCGACACCCGGTCCCGCCTCGATCCCGCGAAGGGCCTGGACATCGTGCTGCGCGGCCGGGTCGAGACGCTCTGGGGATAGCGGGCCGGCCGCCGGGGACAGCGGGCGGGGGCCCGCGGCCGGAGGCACCGGGACAGCGGGCGGGAGCCCATGCCGGAGGCACCGGCCGCCCCGGGAACACGAAGACCTCCGCCGCGCGGTGGGAGCCGGGGCTCCTCCCGTGCGCGACGGAGGTCTTCGCCGTGGGCCGCGCCCGGTCCGGGTGCGGACTCGGGCGGGTGTTCCCGGCCGGATCCGCACCCGTGACCCCGGCTCCCCGTACCCCGGTGACCGGGGTACGGGGGTGTCCCCCGCGGTCCCCTCGCGGGGGACACCGTTCCCGTCAGGCCGGGACGCCCATGACCTGACGCAGCACCCGCATGACATTACCGCCGAGCACCTTCCTGATGTCGGTCTCGTTGAAGCCGCGGCGGACCATCTCCTCGGTGATCTTCGGCAGATCGGCGGGACGTTCGACCTCGGCGCCGGAGAAGCCCCCCTCGAAGCCGGGAACCAGCTGCCAGCCGTCGAACGCCTTCTGGAAGTAGTCCTCGATGAAGTCCGGCCCGATGCCGACGTGATCGACGCCGGCGACGGAGACCATGTGCTCGATGTGGTCGACGACCCGCTCGGCGCTGGGGTTCTCGGGATCGATGAAGTGGGGGATGGCCGCGGCGACACTGATGACACCGCCCAGTTCGGCGATGCCCTTCAACTGCTCGTCACCGAGGTTGCGGTGGATGTCGGTGAGTGCCAGACACGCCGAGTGGGTCGCGAGGAACGGCCGGGTCGCGATCGCCAGGACGTCCTCCACACCGCCGAGACCGAGATGGCTGATGTCGAAGACGACACCGAGGCGCTCCATCTCCCGGAACACCTCGATGCCCTGCGGGGTCAGCCGGCTGCCCGACGTGTCGTCGAGGCCGCTGCCGTCGGCGAGGAAGGTACGCCCGTAGTGGGCCATCGACACCACCCGCACGCCGACGCGCTCCAGGGACCTGATGAGGCGGGGGTCCTGTCCGATCGCGTGGGCGCCCTCCAGGGCGATGACCAGGGCGATCTTCCCGGCGGCGGTCGCCGCGTCGATGTCGGCGGCGGTCAGGCAGACCGCGACGTCGCCGGAGTTCTCGGCGGCGAGCTCATGGATCCGCTCGATGAGCAGGAGGGTGCGCCGCAGGGCTCCTTCGGACTGGAACTGCTCCTCGATGCAGATCGGGAGCACCTGCACGTCGACACCTCCCTGGCGCAGCTGGGGCAGCCAGTACTCGGCGAAGTGCTGCCGCTGGTAGCGCTGGTCGTAGTGGTCGACGAGGAGGATCAGATCGTTGTGGGTGTCGACGACTGTGGCGTCTTGGTGCAGGGTGCGCGCATCCATGCGGACATCTCCCGGAGTCTTGATTCCGGACGTGGGCGGTGGGCCCCGTCGCTGGCTCCGACCGAGCGTAGAAATCCGCCCGGGGGCCCGACACAGTCAGTTGTCGTAGAACGGCGGCCGTATTTCCGACCGGCGTTCCGTACCGCCGGGGCCGGTCCCCGGTCACAGTGGTGCGGTGCCGGCGTCCGCCGGCACACAGGCCCAGGGAAAGGTCTCGACGGGATGGTTGATGTGCTCCCCGAGCCCCGTCGTGGCGCGGACGACGGGAAGGGAACCACGGCGGGCGGACCGGGCGGGGCCGGCAGGGACACCGGCGCCGGGAAGGTGCGGCGGCAGCTCCCCCGCTGGTCCGAGGTCCGCCCGCTGCTGCGCCCGAGGCCCTTCATCGCCGACGGCGTCGAGCGGCGGCTGAGCCGCGCCCACACCATCGCGGATCTGCGGGCGCTGGCCCGCCGGCGCGTTCCGCGCTCGGTCTTCGACTACGTGGACGGCGCGGCCGAGAGCGAGATCGGCATCGGGCGGGCCCGCAACGCCTATCACAGCGTCGAGTTCCGCCCCCGGGTGCTCCGGGACGTCACCTCGGTCGACACCTCGGTGGACGTCGCGGGCCGGAGCAGCGCCCTGCCGCTGGTCCTCGCGCCCACCGGGTTCACCCGGATGATGCACCACGAAGGCGAGATCGCGGTGGCGCGGGCCGCCGCCGAGGCGGGAGTCCCGTACACCCTCTCGACGATGGGCACGACCTCGATCGAGGATCTCGTGCGGGCGGTCCCGGAGGGCCGCAACTGGTTCCAGCTGTATCTGTGGCGGGACCGCGAGGCGAGTGCCCGGCTCGTCGACAGGGTGATCGCGGCGGGGGTCGAGGCCCTGGTGCTGACCGTGGACACCCCGGTGGCCGGACTGCGGATGCGCGATGTGCGCAACGGCCTGACGGTCCCGCCCACCCTGTCGCCGCGCACCCTCGCGGACATGTCGCTCCACCCCGCCTGGTGGCTCAATCTGCTGACCACCAAACCGCTGGAGTTCGCCTCGATGTCGTTCTGGAACGGGACGGTGGAGGACCTCGTCCAGCATATGTTCGACCCCGGCGCGACCACGGCGGACCTGGCGTGGCTACGGGACAGATGGCCCGGGAAGCTGATCGTCAAGGGCATCCAGGACGTCTCGGACGCCGTCGCCGTGGTCGAACTGGGCGCCGACGCCGTGGTGGTGTCCACCCACGGCGGCCGTCAGCTCGACCGCGCGCCCGCCCCGCTGGAGCTGCTGCCGCAGGTCGTACGGGCCGTCGGGGACACGGCCGAGGTGCTCATCGACACCGGGCTGTCCTCCGGCGCCGACCTGGTGGCCGCGCGGGCGCTCGGCGCGTCGGCCGGGATGGTGGGGCGCGCCTACCTCTTCGGCCTCATGGCCGGGGGCCGGCGCGGTGTCGGGCACGCGCTCGGCATTCTCGGGCGGGAGGCCACGCGGACCCTGCAACTCCTGGGGGTGCCCCGCATGGCGGACGTGTCCGGGGAGCACGCCGCGCTGCGGACGGGTGGCTGACCCGGGGGCGCCCGCGAGATCCGGTGCGGAGGGCTTGTCCCCGTACACCGGGGAGCAAATGATCACTCAAGCCGCCGAACCACGGAATCGCCGAACCACGGGATCGCTGAACCACAGAACACGGAAACACCGAAACACGGAAGCCGGAGACTCAAGGACTCGGTGCCGAGGGCCCGGAAACACAGCGGAACAAGAAC
>NZ_JBIALS010000069.1:0-14800 GCF_042873655.1 Streptomyces sp. NPDC004609
AACACCCCAGACCGTTCGTCTGGACCAAGACAGCCGACGAGATCCTCGACAAAGTCGCCGCATACTGCCAACGAATCTCCGACTCAGGTCACTAGTCTGACGGACCCTCGCCCCGGCCGGGAGGGTGCTTGTCTCAGCCCCGCGGGCCCGGATGGCGTGGGGTTCCCCGGGTGGGGCCGTCGCGGCCTCGCAGGCGCGGGGCCGGTCCTGTCCGCGGGGCGGCCGGGCGGCCACCGGGCTGCCACGCGCGGCCCGCGGCGGGATCACGCGAGCAGTCCGGACCGCTTCCACAGGCGGCGCCCGGGGCCCCGCAGCACACCGATGTCGTCCAGGAAGTCCGTGAGCCGCCGTGCGCCGGACTGCATCACCTCGCGGCGGTGGCCGCTGTCGCGTACCTGGGCGACGGCCTCGCGGCGGTCCAGCCCGGCGGCCGTGTACACCTGGGGATTCACGAAGCAGACGGAGAACACCCGGGCCGCCTGACCACAGCTGATCCGGGTGAACTCCCGCTCCCAGCACGGCGCGGTCACCATCTGGCGGCGCAACTCCTCGCGGGCGTACCGGACATGGCGTGCCTCCTCGACGACATGGATACGGGTGACCCCGCGCACCAGGGTCTGGATCCGCTCGTCGGGGAAGGTGAGGCGCTGCATCCAGTCGAGGATCTCCTCGCCGAGGAGCGTGGCCGCGAAGGAGCCGGGCGTGGTCGAGACGGTCTTCAGGACGCGCGCGAGGTTGTGGTAGACGCGGGGGACGGGATACGCGGGAGCCCCGCCCTTCTCGATCATCCGGGCGAACATCATGGAGTGGCGGCACTCGTCGGCTATCTCGGTGAGCGCGTACCGCACATGACTGCTGGTCACGGACTTGTCGTAGATGTGCCGTACGAGCAGCTGCATGAGGATGATCTCGAACCAGATGCCGAGGGAGGCGAGCGACGCGGCCTCGTGCCGGGCCAGATCCATCCGCTGTTCCTCGGACATCCGCCGCCACAGCGGGGTGTCGTAGAGGGAGACCAGTTCGGGGGGCCAGAACCACTTGCCGTCCTCGGCGGGCGCGTCCCAGTCGAGGTCCTTGTCGGGGTCGAAGGAGTGCCGGGCGGAGGCTTCGAGGAGGCGCTGGGCGACCTGTTCGCGGTCACGGAGAGGGCCGAGGGCGTCGCGGAGCAGCCGCAGGTCGCGTTCGGTCGCGGTCGTCATGGCGGAGGGCACCTCACGAGCGTCGGTGGGGGCTGACGGGGCTGGGGCGGCCGGGGCGGCCGTAGCGGCAGGCGGCGGGCCGGGCGGGCCATCCTTATCAGACTGTGTGTCAGCAAGCGCGTCAAGACCCCGCGTACAACGTGCTGACGCATCGTCCGCCCGGCGGCCGGGCGCCTCCGTCCGTCGCACCGGCGCGCGACGCGGCGGCGCGATCGGTCCCACCGGTGGCCCGAAAGGGATGTACGCGGCCTTCCCGCTCCGGGATAATGGTCACTATGACTACTGAACCCTTCCGGGGGGACCGCGTGGCCGCTCGCCGCAGTCTCGAAGGGCTCGCGCTCGGGGACGCTTTCGGCGAGCGCTGGTTCCCGCTGTTCCGTGAGCGGGAGCCCGCGCTCCGGGACATCCGGGCCCGCCGCGCGCCCGAGGAGCCGGAGTGGCACTGGACGGACGACACGGCCATGGCGCTGGCGGTGCATCAGGTTCTGGAGCGGTTCGGCGAGATCGACCAGGACCGGCTGGCGCTGTGCTTCGCGCGCACCTACGACGCCGATCCGGCGCGCGGCTACGGCCACGGTATGCACCTCCTGCTGCCCCGGCTCCGCGAGCGCCCGGGGGACTGGCGCACCCGGGCCCCCGCGCTCTTCGAGGGCGGCAGCCTCGGCAACGGCGCGGCCATGCGGGTCGCGCCGCTGGGCGCCTGGTTCGCCGCCGACCTCGAACGGGTCGCCCACCAGGCCGAACTGTCCGCCCGGGTCACTCACGACCATCCGGAAGGCGTCGCCGGAGCGATCGCGGTCGCGGTCGCCGCAGCGCTCTCCGTCCGGGGCGAGCTGACGCTGTCCGCCGTGGCGGACCGCACCCCGCCGGGCCTGGTCCACGACGGACTCCTGCGCGCGGACGGGGTCCCCTTCGCCACACCGCCCCGGCGGGCGTCGGACGTCCTCGGCAGCGGTCAGCGGATCCGGGCCGACGACACGGTGCCCTTCGCCCTCTGGACGGCCACCCGCCACCGGGACGACCTGGAGTCGGCCCTGTGGTCCACGGCGGAGGGTTTCGGAGATGTCGACACGACCTGCGCGATCACCGGCGGGGTCGTGGCCGCGGCGACGGGCGTCGGGGGAGTCCCCGGCTCCTGGCTGGACCGCCGCGAGCCGCTGCCGGGCGGCTGACCCCGCTGAGGGGGCGGCCGCCCCGCCGCCGTTCCCTCAGCGGCGTGCCTCGTTCCTCAGCGCCGCCTCCATCACCGCCCGCGCGACGGGCGCCGCGTCGCCGCCGCCGCTGATCTGCCCGCGTACCGCATCCGCGTCCTCGACGACCACGGCGACGGCCACCGCGGGCTGCACGGCGTCGTCCGCCTGGGCCCAGGAGATGAACCAGGCGTACGGGGTCCCGGAGTTGCCCAGGCCGTGCTGGGCGGTGCCGGTCTTGCCGCCGACGCGCGCGCCGCGGATGGCCGCGTTGGAACCCGTGCCCTCCTCGACGACCCGCAGCATCAGACGCTGGAGCTGCTGGGCCGTGGAGGGGTTCATGGCCCGCCGGTAGGAGCGCTGATGGGTACGGGAGAGCGTACGGCCCCCGCTGGTCGTCACCCGGTCCACCAGATACGGGTGCTGGAGATCACCGCCGTTGGCGACCGCCGCCGCGACCATCGCCATCTGGAGCGGGGTGGCCGTGGTGTTGAACTGGCCGATCGAGGACAGCGCCAGCTGGTCCACGGACATCCGGGTGTCGAAGTTCGAGGGGGCGACACCGGACGGGATCCGCAGCCCCCGGTCGTTGAAACCGAACCCGGTGACCGCGTCCAGCATCCCCGTGAGCCCGATCTTCACCCCCAGGTCCGCCATCACCGAGTTGCAGGACCACTGGATGGCGTACGCGAGGGACGCGTTGCCGCAGCCCGCCGCCTCGTCGGGGAGCTCGGTGCGCGTACCGGGCAGGATGTACGGCTCGGGCGTGCCGGTCGGCGCGTCCACATCGGAGACCAGGCCCGCGTCCAGCGCGGCCGCGGCCGTCACGATCTTGAAGGCCGAACCGGGCGGATACGTCTGCCGGATGGCCCGGTTGAGCATCGGCTGGGCCGGCAGCGCGTTGAGGCCCTTCCACGCCTTCTCGGCCGCGGGACCGGTGCCGGAGATCAGCCCGGGGTCGTACGACGGACTGCTGACCAGCGCGAGAATCCGGCCGGACGACGGCTCGACCGCGGCGACCGCGCCCCGCTTCCCCCCGAGGCCCGCGTACGCCGCCTCCTGCATCTCGGGCACGATGGTGGTGATCACGTCGCCGCCCGGCTGCCGGGCGCGGCTCAGATCGTTCCACAGCGGGATCGCGGTCAGCAGGGGGTCGGCGCCCGAGAGCACGGAGTCCTCCGCGTTCTCGACCAGAGAGGTGCCGTACGTCTGGGAGGAGTACCCGGTCACCGGCGCGTACAACGGGCCCTGGGGATAGGTGCGTTCGTACCGCAGCGGCTGGCGGGTGTCCTGGGAGGCGGTGACCGGCCGCCCGCCGGCGAGGATGTTCCCGCGCGGCTCCTCGTAACGGGAGATCGCGGTCCGGCGGTTGGCCGGGTTCGAGTCCAGCGAGCCGGACTGGACGAGCTGCACCCGTGCCGCGTTGACCAGCAGGGCGATCAGCAGGGCGAGGCAGAAGGCGGCGGTGCGCCGGATGCAGCGGATCACCGGCCCTCCCCGGGGACGAGCGTCAGGGACCGGGGGTCCGGCGCGATCTCGGTCTGGGGTTCGCGCGCCGAGTCGCTGACCCGGATCAGCAGCGCCACGATGATCCAGTTGGTGACGACGGACGAGCCGCCCTGCGCGAGGAACGGCATCGCCATGCCGGTGAGCGGGATCAGCCCGGTCACCCCGCCGGTGATGACGAACACCTGGAGGGCGACGATCGAGGCCAGTCCGGTGGCGAGGAGCCGCCCGAAGGGGTCACGCAGCGCGAGCCCGGCGCGCAGGCCACGGGCCACCAGCAGCGCGTAGAGCAGCAGAATCGCGGTCAGCCCGGCCAGGCCCAGCTCCTCGCCCGCCGTGGCGAGGATGAAGTCCGACTTGGCGGCGAACCCGATGAGGCCGGAGTGCCCGAGCCCGAGGCCCGTACCGAGCATGCCGCCCGCGCCGAACGCGAACAGCGACTGGGCGATCTGGTTCGGGCCCTCGCCCGCCTCGATGGAGGCGAACGGGTGGAGCCAGTCGTCGACCCGGCCGTGCACATGCGGTTCGAACATGCCGACGGCGAACGCGCCCGCCGCGGCCAGCAGCAGGCCCACCGCGATCCAGCCGGTGCGGCCCGTCGCCACGTACAGCATGATCACGAAGAGGCCGAAGAAGAGCATCGAGGTGCCGAGATCCCGTTCGAGGATCAGCACCACGACACTGATCAGCCAGATCGCGACGACCGGGCCGAGTACCCGGCCGGTGGGGAGCTGGAGCTTCCAGACGCGGCGGCCGGTCAGGGCGAGCGTGTGGTGATTGGCGGCGAGATACGCGGCGAAGAAGACGGCCAGCAGGATCTTCGCGAACTCTCCCGGCTGGAAGGACAGCTCACCGAACCGGATCCAGATACGGGCGCCGTTCACCGCCGGGAAGAAGATCGGCGCGATCATCAGGGCCAGGGCCGCGGCGACCGACACATAGGCGTACCGCTGGAGGACCCGGTGGTCGGGCAGCAGGGCGACGACCGTGACGCACAGCCCGACCCCGAGCGCCGACCAGACCAGCTGGGTGGGCGCGGCCACACTGTCCGGGGTCTCCAGGTCGAGCCGGTAGATGAGCACCAGGCCCAGTCCGTTGAGGAGGACCGCGATCGGCAGCAGCAGGGGGTCGGCGCAGGGGGCGCGGAACCGCACCGCGAGATGCGCGAGCAGCGCGAGCACACCGAGACCGGCTCCGTAGCCGAGGACGTCCTGCGGTACGGCCCCGTTCCGCGCGAGCCCCACGGCCGCGTACCCGAAGACGGAGATGAGCACGGCGCCGACGAGGAGCGACAGTTCGACGCCCCGGCGGCGGGGGAGGCTCGGGGCGGGAGGGGGGTCGTCCACCGTCGTTGCGGTCATGCCCCGCAACGTAGCAAGAGATAAGTCTTATGTCCCTTATGTCGGCCCTGCTGGGGTGGGGAGCCGGGTGCGCCTCACGGCGTGTCGCCCTGCGTCCCGTCGGCCCGGGTCCGGATGCCGACCACCCCTTCCGCCCGGGTCCGGATGCCTGCCGTCCCGTCGGCCCGGTTCGGGGCGCCTGCCGGCCCGTCCGTCCGGGTCCCGGTCCGTGTCCGCAGGGTCAGACGGGCCACCGCACCGCCGTCCTCCGCGTTCAGGAAGCGCAGCTTTGCGCCGATCACCGCCGCCTGCCCGACCGCGATCGTGAGGCCGAGGCCATGTCCCTTGCTGCCGCCCTCCGTACGGAACCGCGCGGGCCCGTGCTCCAGCAGATACGCGGGATAGCCGGGCCCCCGGTCGGTCACCGTCACCACCGGTCCGTCCACCGTGAGCACGACCGGCGGCTTGCCGTGCCGGTGCGCGTTGGCCACCAGATTGCCGAGCACCCGCTCCAGCCGGCGCCGGTCGGTCTCGACGGTCGCGTCACGGACGACCCGTACCTCGGTCCCGTTCCCGAAGCTCCCGGTCGCACCGGAGCCGCCCGGCGTCCCGGCCGCACCCGGCGGCCCCGCGGACCCCGCCGCCCGTGCCACCCGCTCGGCCAGGGACGACAGTTCGTGCATGTCCAGATCCACCGTCTCGCTGCCCGCGTCCAGCCGGGAGATCTCCAGCAGATCCTCGGTCAGCGCGCGCATCGCCCGCACCCGGTCCCGTACCAGTTCGGCCGGCCGGCCCGGCGGCAGCAGTTCCGCCGCCGCCGTCAGCCCGGTCAGCGGAGTACGCAGCTCGTGCGCCACATCCGCGGTGAAGCGCTGCTCGCTCAGCAGCTTGGCCTGGAGCGAGGAGGCCATGGTGTCCAGCGCGCCGGAGACGGTGGCCACCTCGTCCAGGGGGCGGGACGGGTCCTCGGTACGGGGGTCGCCGACCCGCGCGTCCAGATCACCCCCGCTGATGCGCCGCGCCACCTGGGCCGTCAGATGGAGACGGCGGGTGATCCGGGTGACCGCGAACGCGCCCACCAGCAGCGTCGCGCCGATCGCCAGCACCGACGAGCCGACGATCGCCCGGTCGAGCGCGGTGATCGTCTTCGCGCTGAGCGTGTAGTCGACCCGTACGCCGATCACGCTGCCGTCGGCCGGACCGGCGGCCCACATCGTGGGGCGGTTCCGGAAGGTGCTCACCATCGTGCCGTGCTCCCCGCTCCGGGCGAGGGCGCGCAGGGAGGCGGGCAGGCCCTCCGGGGCGACGCTCGCGAACCTCGGCAGCGGTTCGCCCGCCTCGTACGCCTCGGAGGCGTCCGCGAGCCGGCCGAGGGCCTTCTCCCGGGACTCGTTCACGGTCTGGCGGGTCACGCCGACGTGCACCAGCACGCCGAGCAGGGCGGCGAGGGTGCAGCACATCACCGTGATGAAGACCGCGGCCTTCCAGGTGAGGGTCGCGGTCCAGCGGGGCCTGCGCAGCCGGACGGGCGGGCGGGACCGCCGCGAGAACGGCCGCCGTGGGGGCCGCGGGGGCCGCCACCATCGCGAGAGGGGCCGGGGCGGCGACGACCGGGGGCGGTGCGGGGTTCGCCGTCTCATCGCCGTTCTTCCCGCACCGGTCCGGGGTGCTCATCGCCCGGCCCGTCGCCATGGGCCTTGTCGGACCGTGGCTTGACCCGGACGATCTCGTCCCGCGTCGGCAGCATCACCTGATGCCGGCCGTCCCAGGACCAGGCCGTCCGGTACTCGTATCCGGGAATGCCCGCCGAGACCGAGCGCAGCACGATGTCCCGGCCGGCGAGCTCCACCCTCACCAACTGGTCGGAGGCGGACATGATCCGGGTCAGCCTGCCCCGGTTCTTTCCGTGGCCGGGCATGTAGCAGCGGACCTCGGTCTGCTGCTGCGGCATCCGGATCCCGACGATCAGCTCCTCCTGCCCGTCACCGGTCAGATCGCGGTAGTAGGGCGTGAGCACCGGGCAGGAGTCCGGCGTGCGCGCGCAGTCGTCCAGTCCCGGCACGGTCTCCCGGACAACGCCGTCCGGACCGGCGTACGCGGTCGGGTGGGCGGCGGCCTCCGCCCGGACGACGGCCACCGGATCGAGGCCGCGCACGCCGCCGACCGGCACCTTCACCCCGGGGACCAGTGCCGTGTCGGTCTCCCCGTAGTCGTACGGGGGAGCGGTGACGGGCGGCAGATCGGGCCACAGCCGTACCGGCCCGGCGGCCGTGGGCGTCGGGCCCGCGCTCTGCAGCCCGCCCGCGTCACCGCAGCCCGCCAGCAGCGCGGCGGCGGCCGTCGTCAGCAGGGCGGCACGGGGCAGACGGTGGGGGCGCGGACGCAAGATTCTCCTCGGCGGGGGCGGGGCGGCCCGGAGCCGTTCGTACGGTGACCGGGCGGTCGGGTCTCCCGCCAACCTTATTGGCAGGGGAAATCCGTTATGCCTGCCCGGCCTTCGCAACGGCGCCGCGGCGATCGGCCGGGCGTCCGCGCACCCCGCTCCCGCACCCGCCGATCGCGGGCTCGCCAACCCCGGCCCCCGGGGCCGTCGCGGCCGCCTCCCGGGCCGTCGCGTCCGTACCCGGCGGCGGTGCCTCAGCGCTGGTACGGGTTCCCGCCCGACTGCTGACCGGGCTGGCCCTGCGGCTGGCCGTAGCCCTGCACGGGTCCCTGCCCGAGGCCCTGGCCGGCGCCGGCGGCCTGGGCCACCAGCTGATCGGCCTGCTCCTTGGGCACCTGGTGCTCGGCCCCGCAGAACGTGCACTGGGTCCCGTACTTCGTCGAGAACGGGAACAGCGGCACGAAGAACAGCGTGAACTTCGTGACCCGCTTCCGGAGCGTGTGCGCGGCGGGATTGCCGCACTGTCCGCACACGAGGGTCAGTATCGCCAGTTGGTAGAGGTAGCCCTTGGTCCCAAAAATGATCATGCTGTCGGCCTCTCCCTGGTCAGCGCCCGCCGGCAGAGGGCCAGCAGCTTCTCGTCCCTCACGATGTCATGACTGCCGTACCCGCCGTCCATCGCATTGTGCCGCCGGACGCGCGACAACTCGGCCCGCAGCAGCACGTCAGCCCCTTCCGCCTCCTGTGCCACCGGGGTCACACCATCGGCGCCGGTGCGCTCCGCGAGCCGCTCCGCCGTCGGGACCCGGGTGAGCGGCAGCGACTCCCAGGCGGCCCGCAGTACCGGCCACGCCCGCTCCGGGTCGCCCGTCACCCGCCACAGCGCGGCCGCCGCGTCCACCCGGGTCCAGGGGTCGGCCGCCCACAGCAGATGCTCCAGCTCGGGCGCGGCCACGGCGGCGGCCGGGCCCATCGTCCCGACCACGGCCGCCGCCGAGCGCCGTGCCCCGGAGTCCGTCGCCGCCAGTGCCTTGCGCAGCACCGGGAGCACGGAGTCGGCGTCGCCCTCGATCGCCCAGAGCGCGGCGGCCGTCTTCGCCCCGAACGCGTACGACAGCGATCCGGCCGCGCCCGGGAACGTGACGGACAGCGAGTCCGCGCGGGCCGCCCGCACCAGCAGCTGCCGCAGATCCGGCACCGCCTCCCGCGCGGCGGGCCCGAAGGCGGTGAGCGCGCGCAGCACCAGCTCGACCACCCACTCCCTGCGGTACTCGGGCGCGCCCCGCAGCACCCGCAGCACCTCGGGCATGGCGTCCGCCGCCCGCAGCGCCGTCAGCCCGTACAGCAGCGGCCCGGCCACGTCGTACAGCCGGTCGTCCAGCTCGATCGCGCCCAGCCGCCTGCGCAGCGCGGGGGCGAGCGGGGCCGCCGCCTCCCCGAGACGGTCCAGCACATAGCCGAGGTCGCGCGGGGCCTTCGGCAGCTCCAGCATCCGCAGCAGCACCGGCACCGCCCGCCGGTCGCCCGCTCTGGCCAGCGCCGCCACCGCGCTGCCGAGCATGCGCGGGCCGCTCGCCCACTCCTGCACCCAGGAGCCGGGGTCCGCGGCCACGAAGTCCGCCAGCGCGTCCGCCGCGGGCTCCGCCAGTTCGAACAGCTCCCCGAGGGCGACGGCGGCGGCGTCCGCGAGCCGGGGCTCCTTGTCGGTGAGCTGCTCACCGATCAGGCCCACGAGTTCGCCGTACTCGCCGCGCCAGGTGCGCAGCAGCCCGCTGCTCATCCGTACGGCGTCGATCCGCTGGCCCCGGTCGGGGCTGCACAGCTGGTCCGCGAGCAGGGCGATCCGGTCGTCCACCCGGTCGCCGAGACCGGAGTGCAGCGTGCGCAGCAGATCACCCGTCCAGGGCGCGGGGCGGCCCGCCGCCCCGGCCTCACGGCACTCGCGCAACTGCCCCAGCAGGGTGGGGCCCGGGGGCTGCGCCGTACGGTCGCCGGGCGGCACCGCCACCGGCTCGGCCCGCAGTTCCCGCAGCAGTCCCGTCACATCCGGCACCACGTCCGCGGGCAGGGTGTGCGGCGCGCAGCGCGCGAGCTGCGCCAGCGCGGACAGCCGCAGTCCGGCGTCGTAGGACCGTCCCCCGGCTCCGGCCGGCCGGCCGCGGGGCTGCCCCTGCCCGCCGGGGGCTTGCGGGGTGGCGTCCGGGCCCCCGCGGCCGGGGTGCTCGTGGCGGGGCGGCGGGGCGTCGGCGTGCCCGCCGGGGGAGGGCCGGCCGCGGTTCGGTCCGCCTTGGTGAGAGGGGCGGTCGCGGTTCGGGGCGTCCTCGGGCGAGGTGTCACCGGACGGTCGGGTGAGCCGGGGCGGCCCGGTGTGTCCGTTCGTTTCGGCGCGTCGGGCGCGTTCGGCGGGACCGGTGGATTCGGGTGGGGCCTGCGGTCCGGCCGGACCGGCGGTGGGGAGGCCGTCACGGGCCTGTGGGGCGGCTGTCCGCGTTTCGGGGGACGGTCCGCCGGGGGGCCGTCCGCCGGGCGTCCTACAGGCACCGGAGCGCCCCTCACGGGGCGGGACTCCGGGGGCCGGGGGGTCGTCGACGGCCGGGCCCCAGGGATCCCCCGCCGGCTCGGCGTCGCCGCCCGGGCCGGAGGTGCCCGGGCCGGGGGTGCCGGGGCCGGTGGCATACGCCTCGGGGTCGTACAGCGACGGCTGCGCGTCCGGCGGTACCCGGGTCAGCGCGATGAGCCACTTGACCACCTCCGGATTCAGCCCGTCGTGCCGCAGCGCTATCCGCCCCCCGGCCTCCACGCAGGCGAACCGCACCTCGGGGTCCTGCTCGACCTTGAGCCGCTCCCGTAACAGCCCGAGCACCAGCTCGGGTTCGCTGTGCAGCGTGGCCAGCGCGAGCGGAACGGCGAGACGCACCCCGCGGTCGTCGGAGTCGACCAGCCCGAGGAAGACGTCCGCGCCCGCCGTGATGGCCGAGGCGGCCATGGCGTAGTTCGCGGCGAACTCGAACTCCTCGTCCTCCAGGTCCAGTTCGTCGTCACCGTCGAGATCGATACCGCCGATGCTGGTCAGCAGCTCGACGATGCCGCCGCGGTCCTGGACCGAGGGGTCGGCCACCAGCTCCAGCAGAAACGGTATGCAGGCGAGCGTCGAATCGTAGACATCGCCCTGGTGATGAACCGTCGCGTACATCCCGTCGAGTGCCAGTTCCCGCATGGCCGGGTCGTCGGACGCGAGCCCGTGCAGCAGGCCCGGCACCTCCTCGGCCGGACCGTAGGCATGCTCCAGTGCGGCCCAGTCGACCTCGTCGATTCCCCCGAACACGCCTGCCTCCTCCCAGAGATCCTCGGCTCCCGAGGCTCACAGGCATACGCCCACAAGCCCCGCGCCCACAACCCTGTCCGGCGAACGTGATCCGAATCCCAAGTGCACGAACCGCGTACGGGAACCGCGTCCGCGAACCGCGCACACGGTCGCGTACCCGGCAGCGCGCACAGGAGCCCGCGCCCGGGGAGCGTGACCCGGGACTCGGCCCGGGAACCGTGGCCCAAGAATCGTGCGCTCACGGGCCCCGCGCCAGAACCGTGCGACGAGAACTTTCCGCCGGAACTCCGCCGGAACTCCGTGAGAACTCGCGCCGGACCCGCGCGCCCGTGGAGAGTCTGCACCACAGCCGGGACATCGCGGGGATATTGCCCGGAAGGCCCCGCGACTGGTCCCATGGTCCCCGGAGCCAGGCGAGGGCAGGCGGCTGAGGATGAGGGAATGACAGCATTACTGCGCGTCACACCGGCACGCGGGGCGCGCGGCGCCGGGTCGGGCCGGATCCACGTCACCCTGCCCGGCGGCCGGCAGGTCGCCTGGTACGACCGGGGGGACCCCGACACCGGTGACGGCGGCCGGGTCTGTCTGGTCCACGAGCGGCTGCGCGAGGAGGTGCTCGCGGTGCTCGCCCCGTATCTCACCGGCGACTACACGGTCGGCCCGCCGCCCGTGCCCACCGCCGGTGATCTCGTCCGGCTCTCCCTGCACCCCGACGACGATCTCGCCCCCAACCGCCCCGGCGAGGCCCTCCACGCCGAACTGGACCACCTCCCGCCGCCCCGCCGCCTCTCCCGCGACCCGAACCGCGCCCGGTTCGCCCAGCTCGCGGCCGAGGAGCTGCTGGGCGGCGAGCTGGACCGGCTGGAAGCCGCGGGCTGGCGGGTCCTGCACGCGGTCCCGCTGCCGGGCGGGGACCGCGTCGACCATCTCGCCATCGGCCCCGGCGGGGTCCTGGCCGTGCACACCCTCACGGCACGCGGACCGCGCCTGACGATCGCCGACCCGGATGTGCGCGTCGGCCGCGCCGAGCCCGTCCCGCTGCTCCGGCTGACCCGCCGCCGCGCCGAACGGGCCTCCCGGGCGCTCGCCACGGCCGTACGCCCGGTGCTCGCCGTCGTCGGTCCGGCCCGGCCGGACGTGGCACGGCCCGCGCCGGCGGACGTGAGGATCCTGCGGGAGAACGAGGTGGCCGCGCTGGCGTCCCTCGGCGGAGTGCACAAGCCCGCCGACGTCGAGGCGCTGTACGCGACGGCCCGGGACCGCCGCACCTGGCTGCGGACCTGACCGCAACCACCCCCCAACCCGTCCCAGCCCGCCCACCCCAGCCCGTGCAGGGCGACCACTCCAGCCCGTCCGGCGTTTGAGGACGGACCTCCGCCTGGAGGACCCGGGCCCTCGATGCAGGGGCAGGTGGGCAGCCTGTTCAGCCCGTCCGGCGTTTGAGGACGGACCTGAGGCCGCGGGGGCCCGGACCCTCTGCGCAGGGGCGCGCGAGGCAGCCCTTTCAGCCCGTCCGGCGCTTGAGGACAGAGACCCGCGCGCCCTACGAGAGCGCAGGAAGCGCCTTCGCCCGGCCGGGTTCGAGGAGCGGGGCCAGCAGATCCCCGTACCGGTCGAGCCGGGACGCGATGTCCTCGAACCGGAACGACAGCTCCCGCCGGACCGCCCCTCCCCGGTCCCGCCCGCGCCCCGGGGCCCCGACCCCGTGCACGCCCTTCGCACCGCGTGCTCCGCGCGCCGTTTCCCCGACCTCCTCCCAGGTCACCGGTGTCGACACGGTCGGCTCCCGCCGTGCGCGCAGGGTGTACGGCGCGGCCGTGGTCTTCGCGGCGGCGTTCTGGCTGTGGTCGACGAAGACCTTTCCCGGCCGCAGATTGCGGGCCATCCGGTGCAGCACCAGCCTCGGCAGCTCCGCCTCCCCCTCGACGGCCAGCCCCTTCGCGTACGCGGACACCTCGCCCGAGGGCGTGGGCTCCAGAGGTACGAGGATGTGCAGGCCCTTGGCCCCCGAGGTCTTGGCGTACGCGTCGAGCCCGTCGGCCGCCAGCCGGTCCCGCAGCCACAGGGCGACCGCACAGCACTCGGCGATCGTCGCCGGGGCCCCGGGGTCGAGATCGAACACCATCCGGTCGGCCACGGCGGGCGCGCCGGCGGTCCACTGCGGGGTGTGGAACTCCACGACCAGGTTCGCCGCCCAGACCAGCGACGGCAGATCGTCGACGACGACCTGGCGGGCGCCCGGGTCGTCGGAGTGCGGTACGGGAGTGGTGCGTACCCACGATGGCGTACCGGGCGGCGGATTCTTCGTGAAGAACAGCTGGCCGTCGGGCCCGTCCGGATAGCGGAGGAAGGAGACGGGCCGATTGCGGACATGGGGCAGCAGGGCGTCCGCCGTCACGGCGTAATAGTGCAGGATCTCGCCCTTGGTCGTCCCGGTGGCCGGGTGGATGACCTTCTCCAGATTGCTGAGCGCGAGCCGTCGCCCCGCCACCTCGGTGATCGGCGTCATACGATGAGAATCCCACGAATGCCAACAAAATGAACTCATCGGATTTAGTCGGATGAAAGGGATCACACGTGCGATCCATATGGAACGGCGCGATCTCCTTCGGCCTGGTCAGCATCCCGATCAAGCTGGTGAACGCCACCGAGAACCACTCCGTCTCCTTCCGGCAGATCCACACCGCCGACGGCGGCCGGATCCGCTACCGCAAGGTCTGCGAGCTGGAGGAGAAGGAGGTAACGGCGGCGGAGATCGGCAAGGGGTACGAGGACGCGGACGGATCGATCATCCCGATCACGGACGAGGACCTCGCGTCACTCCCGCTCCCGACGGCGAAGACGATCGAGATCGTGGCGTTCGTGCCCGCCTCGTCGATCGATCCGCTGCAGATGGACGCCGCGTACTATCTCTCGGCCAACGGCGTCCCTGCCGCCAAGCCGTACACCCTGCTGCGCGAGGCCCTCAAGCGCAGCCGGAAGGTCGCCCTGGCCAAGTTCGCCCTGAGGGGGCGCGAGCGGCTCGGCATGCTGCGCGTCGTCGACAACGTGATCGCGATGCACGGCCTGCTGTGGCCGGACGAGATCCGCCGGCCGGAGGATGTCGCCCCGGACACCGAGGTGACGGTCCGGGACGCGGAACTCGACCTGGCGGACGCCCTGATGGACACCCTGGGCGAGGTCGACATGGACTCCCTCCAGGACGACTACCGCGCGGCCGTCGAGGCGATGATCGCGGCCAAGGTCGAGGGCGGCGGCGCCCTCCCGGAGGCGGCTCCCGCGGAGAGCGGCGGGCAGGTCATCGATCTGATGGCCGCGCTGGAGAGCAGCGTACGGGCGGCGAAGGAGGCCCGGGGCGGCGGAGACGTGGCCGAGGTGACCCCCATCAAGCCCCGGAAGCGGGCCGCAGCGAAGAAGACGGCGCAGGAGGCGGAGGGGGCCGGAGCGAAGAAGGCGGCGGAGGGGAAGACGGCCTCACGAACGGCGAAGAAGACCGCCGCGACGTCGGGGACGAAGGCGGGGGCCGGGACGGGGACGAAGACCGCGGCGTCCGGACGCACGGGGTCCAAGGGCACCGCCGCGGAGAAGCCGGCCGCCAAGAAGGCCGCGGCGGGGAAGGCCGCGAAGACAGCCCCGAGGAAGCGCGCGTCGGCGTGACGGACGCCGGTACGACACGCGTCGGCGTACGGGCCCTGCCCGCCCCCGGAGTCGGCCACGGCAAGGCGGCCTACTCACGGCGGGGCGGCCCGGGAGCGAGGCATAAGGCAGGGCGGGGGGGGGGGGGGGGGGGGGGGGGGGGGGGGGGGGGGGGGCGGGCGGGGCGGGCGGGGGGCGGGGCGCGCGGCCGGAGGGCGGCG
>NZ_JBIALS010000070.1:0-14503 GCF_042873655.1 Streptomyces sp. NPDC004609
GAACAAGCCGGCCGGGAAGTCCGGGCCGGCGGCGCCCGCGCGGGCGAACGGCGCGGCCCCCGGCCGGGCGCCCCCCCCCCCCCCCGCGCGCGCCCGCCCCCCCCCCCCCGCCCCCCCGCCCCCCCCCCCCCCCCCCCCCCCCCCCCCCCCCCCGCCCGGGCGCGGTGTTCCGGGCTACTTGACGCCGGTGCCCAGCTCCCAGAGCTGAAGGTCCATGCTGGCGTTGAGGAGCCGCTCGACTCCGGTGAGATCGGTGCGGGCGGCGACGTACTGCTTGCTCTGCCACAGGGGAAGGACGGGCACGTCCTCGGCGACGATGTCCTGGATCTTGCCGAAGGCCCTGGTGGCGGCGCCCCGGTCGGCCTGGCGGCGCGACTGGGGGATGAGCGCCAGTGCCTCGTCGTTCTTGTAGGGCGAGCCGAGGAAGTTGTCCTTCTCCAGGAAGGGCGCGATGAAGTTGTCGGGGTCGGGGAAGTCGGGGACCCAGCCGAGGCCGTAGACGGGGTAGTCGCCCCGCTGGGCCGCGGCGCGGAATTCGGACCACCCGGAGCCCTTGATGGTGGCGGAGAACAGCCCGGTGGCGTTCAGCTGGTCCCGTATGACCTCGTACTCCGTGGCCGCGTAGCGGTCCTTGGCGTAGTGGAGGGTGACCTTCACCGGGGTGGTGATGTCCGCCTTCTTCAGGATCCGTTCGGCCTGGTCCCGGTTGGGCTCGCCGTATCGGTTGTAGAACGAGTTCTTGTGGGCGAGGACGTTCGCCGGGATCAGCGAGTACAGGGGCTCGGCGGTGGAGCCGTACGCCTTGCTGGAGATCTCACCGCGGTCGATCACGGAGGCCATCGCCTGGCGGACCGCCTTGTCCTTCACCGAGGGGTCGTTCGTGTTGAACGCGAGGTACTGGATGGAGAGTCCGGGCAGCTCGGTCAGCTCGATGCCCTTCTTGGGCTTCTCCAGCATGCCCGTGATCTGTTCCGTGGCCAGCTCGCGGGTGGCGAGGTCGATCTCGCCCTTCTCCAGGGCGCCGGTCATGGCCTTCGAGTCCTTGAAGATCCTCAGCTCGACCTTGGAGTTCCGCAGTTCGGCGTCGCCCCGGTACGCCTTGTTCTTCGAGAAGACGATCCTGGTGGCCTTGCCGTTCTCCGCCTCGGCCTTCATGGTGTACGGGCCGGAGCCGTCGACCTGGAAGCCGGGGCGGAGCTTTTGGCCGTCGTACTTCTTCTTGCTGATGATCCCGGCGGCCGGGGTGGACAGCTTGTACGGGAACGTCGCGTCGGGGGTGGCGAGATGGAAGACGATCTCGGAGCCCTTGGTGTCGATGGCGTCGACGTTCGACAGCAGGGCGGCGGCGCCGTTGTCGTCATTGATGGCCAGCAGGCGCTCGATGGAGAACTTGACGTCCTCGGCGGTGACGGGGCTGCCGTCGGAGAACGTGAGCCCGCCGCGCAGCGCGCAGCGGTAGCTCTGGGAGGCCCGGTCGGTGAACTCGCAGGACTGGGCCGCTTCGGGCACCGGCTTGCCGCCGCGCGGGGCGTACAGCAGGGTCTGGACGGTCTGGCGGAGCACGTTCCAGGACCCGGTGTCGTAGGCGTACGCCGGATCGAGCGGTGCCGGGCTCTCGCCGTCGGTGATGATCTGGTCCGTGGTGCCCACGACAATGGTTCCACCGCCACCGGACCCGCCCTCCGAACCGCCGCAGGCGACGAGTACGGGTGCGAGCAGACCCACCACGGCCGGCAGCACCAGAGTCTTACGGTTCATCCTGGACGTTCTCCTCATCCGGCACTGGGTACGGCGTGCAAGGGAGACTTCGCCGCGGGCCGCCCGGTCGGGGCGGTTCCGCAAAGGCCGGGAGGCAGGACGGTCGGCCCTGTTTCATGGCGGCTGTACGACCGCCGGGGCGCCGGGTGTTGCGGCGAAGACTCGCGAAGAGATTAGTCGGAGACGCCAGGGAGGTTTCACCGGACCCGAGTTGGGGCGTATTCGCTCAGTGATCAAGCATGCCTGTGCGTGGTCGACCGCGCCGCGGAACCTTTGGTGCAGGGATCCATCAATGCGGACACAAGGAACCGCCGGACGCCCGCGCCCGGCGGCGAGAGCCGCTCGGTGCTCATCCGTCCAGAGCAGGCACAGTGACGAATGTCACGTCGACAAGCCGTGGAGAAAGAGACCCGGAAAAGGGCCCGCAGGGCGGTGGGATATCCCGTGGGAACGGCCGGATTTTCTCTTGCATTCAAGATGCACGGACAGCACACGCATCAGTTCATCGAGGTGATGAGCGTACGGAGGAAACCCAGGTCCACTTCTTCGAGGGAGCCGACGACGACCCGGCCGTCGGCGGGCGCGATCGGCGCCACGGACGGCACGGCCACGACCCGGCAGCCCGCCGCCTCGGCGGAGGCCACCCCGGTGGCCGTGTCCTCGATGACGGCGCATCTCGTGGGCTCGGCACCCAGCCCGCGCGCGGCGAGCAGATAGGGGTCCGGGTGCGGCTTGGTCCGCGGGACCTCGTCGCCGGCGACGGAGAGCGCGAAGTTCTCCGGGCCCAGCGATCCGAGGACGCGGTCGATGATCCGGCGGTGCGAGGCGGAGACCAGGGCGGTGGGCACCCGCTGGGCGGCCAGCTCCGCGAGCAGGCGCTCCGCGCCCGGCATCAGCGGCACGCCCTGGCTGATGCGCTTCTCGAAGGCGTCGTTGAGCAGCACGGTCACCTCGGGCAGGGTGATGTCGGCGCCCGTCACCTCGATGAGATACCCGGCGCTGCGCGTCATGGGGCCGCCGACGACCACGTCCCGCCACGCCTCGTCCAGCTCGTGCCCGAGTTCCGCGAAGACCCGCACCTCCGCGTCCCACCAGAAGCCCTCGGTGTCGACGAGGGTGCCGTCCATGTCCAGCAGCACGGCCTGGAGTGCCGAGCCCTCGGCCGTACGGGTGAGGGACGCGGGGATCGTGCTGGTCATCGGCACACCTCCGTGAGGGACGAGAAGGCCGGCCGCCTTCCCCCACGGCTTTCCCACAGGGACAGGCGACCGGCCTGCGTTGGACCGACCAGTGTACGACTCGTCCGGCGAAGCTGCCGGGAACCACACGATGTCGCGTGCGATCCCGATCACACGGTCCACCCGTACGGCGGTCGGTCCTTTACCGCCTTTTACCGCGTTTTCCGTTCAGCGCGCGTTGAAGTACTTGGCCTCGGGGTGGTGGATGACGATGGCGTCCGTGGACTGCTCGGGGTGGAGCTGGAATTCCTCGGAGAGTTTGACCCCGATCCGCTCCGGCTCCAGCAGCTCGGCGATCTTCGCCCGGTCCTCCAGGTCGGGGCACGCTCCGTAGCCGAGCGAGAACCGTGCGCCCCGGTACTTGAGGGCGAACATGTCCTCGACGTCGGCCGGGTCCTCGCCCCCGAAGCCCAGCTCCGCGCGCACCCGTGCGTGCCAGTACTCGGCGAGTGCCTCGGCCAGCTGGACGGACAGCCCGTGCAGTTCCAGGTAGTCGCGGTAGGAGTCCGAGGCGAACAGCTCGGCGGTGGCCTCCCCGATCCTGGAGCCGACGGTGACGACCTGGAGTCCGACGACGTCCCGCTCGCCGGACTCCTCCGGGCGGAAGAAGTCCGCGAGACAGAGCCTGCGGCCCCGCCGCTGGCGCGGGAAGGAGAACCGGGTGCGCTCCGAGCCGTCCTCGTTGAGCAGGATCAGATCGTCGCCCTTGGAGACACAGGGGAAGTAGCCGTAGACGACGGCGGCCTCCAGCAGGTTGCGGGTGTGGAGCTGGTCCAGCCAGCCCCGCAGCCGGGGCCGTCCCTCGGTCTCCACCAGCTCCTCGTACGTCGGTCCGTCGCCGGCGCGGGCCTGCTTCAGGCCCCACTGGCCCTTGAAGAGGGCGCCTTCGTCCAGCCAGGAGGCGTACTCCTTCAGCTGGATGCCCTTGATCACCCGGGTGCCCCAGAACGGCGGCTCGGGGACGGGGT
Organism: Streptomyces sp. NPDC004609; assembly: GCF_042873655.1. Lineage (NCBI taxonomy): Bacteria > Bacillati > Actinomycetota > Actinomycetes > Kitasatosporales > Streptomycetaceae > Streptomyces > Streptomyces sp. NPDC004609. Next base: position 3,965 of record NZ_JBIALS010000070.1, read on the forward strand.
TGTCGACGGCGACGGCGGAGCGTACGGCGCCTTCGGCGGCTTCGCCGGCCCGCTCCTCGGCGACGGCCGTGGCCCTGACGCGGCGCTGCTTCAGCTCGGGGAGGGTGGCGCCGGGGACCCCGCGCTTGACGGAGATCAGGGCGTCCATCAGCCGCAGGCCCTCGAAGGCGTCGCGGGCGTAGCGGACCTCGCCCTCGTAGATCTCGTGGAGGTCCTGCTCCACATAGGCGCGGGTGAGGGCGGCGCCGCCGAGGATGACCGGGTAGTCGGCGGCCATCTTGCGCTGGTTCAGCTCCTCCAGGTTCTCCTTCATGATCACCGTGGACTTCACCAGCAGGCCGGACATGCCGATCACATCGGCCCGGTGCTCCTCGGCGGCCTCCAGGATCGCGGAGACGGGCTGCTTGATGCCCAGGTTGACGACGTTGTAGCCGTTGTTGGAGAGGATGATGTCGACGAGGTTCTTGCCGATGTCGTGGACGTCGCCGCGCACGGTGGCCAGCACGATCGTGCCCTTGCCCTCGGCATCCGTCTTCTCCATGTGCGGCTCCAGATAGGCGACCGCGTTCTTCATCACCTCGGCGGACTGGAGGACGAACGGCAGCTGCATCCGGCCGGAGCCGAACAGTTCGCCGACGACCTTCATGCCCTCCAGGAGGGTGTCGTTGACGATGTCGAGGGCGGGGCGCTCCTTGAGCGCCTCGTCGAGGTCGGCCTCCAGGCCGTTCTTCTCGCCGTCGACGATCCGGCGCCGCAGCCGCTCCTCCAGCGGCAGGGCCAGCAGTTCCTCCGCCTTGCCCGCCTTCATCGACTTGGTGTCGACGCCCTCGAACAGTTCCATCAGCCGCTGGAGGGGGTCGTAGCCCTCCCTGCGGCGGTCGTGGATGAGGTCGAGGGCGGTGGCGACCTGCTCCTCGTCGAAGCGCGCGATCGGCAGGATCTTGCTCGCGTGCACGATCGCGGAGTCCAGTCCGGCCTTGACGCACTCGTCGAGGAAGACGGAGTTGAGGAGGATACGGGCGGCCGGGTTGAGGCCGAAGGAGATGTTGGAGAGGCCGAGGGTGGTCTGGACGTCGGGGTGGCGCCGCTTGAGTTCCCGGATGGCCTCGATGGTGTGGATCCCGTCCTTGCGGGACTCCTCCTGGCCCGTGCAGATGGTGAAGGTCAGGGTGTCGATGAGGATGTCGGACTCATGGATGCCCCAGTTGCCGGTCAGATCGGCGATGAGCCGTTCGGCGACGGCGACCTTGTGCTCGACCGAGCGGGCCTGGCCCTCCTCGTCGATGGTGAGCGCGATCAGGGCGGCGCCGTGCTCCTGCGCCAGCCGGGTGACCTTGGCGAAGCGGGAGTCGGGGCCGTCGCCGTCCTCGTAGTTGACGGAGTTGATGACGGCCCGGCCGCCGAGCTTCTCCAGGCCGGCGCGGATGACGTCGACCTCGGTGGAGTCCAGCACGATCGGCAGGGTGGAGGCGGTGGCGAACCGGCCGGCCAGCTCCTCCATGTCGGCGACGCCGTCGCGGCCGACGTAGTCGACGCACAGGTCGAGCATGTGCGCGCCCTCGCGGATCTGGTCGCGGGCCAGCTCCACGCAGTCGTCCCAGCGGCCCTCCAGCATCGCCTCGCGGAACTTCTTGGATCCGTTGGCGTTGGTCCGCTCGCCGATCGCCATGTAGGCGGTGTCCTGGCGGAACGGCACGCTCTGGTAGAGCGAGGCGGCTCCCGGCTCGGGCCGCGGCCGGCGCTCGGTGGGCACGACTCCCCGTACGCGCTCCACGACCTGGCGCAGATGCTCCGGGGTCGTACCGCAGCAGCCGCCGACCAGGGAGAGGCCGTATTCGCGGACGAAGGTCTCCTGGGCGTCGGCGAGCTCACCCGCCGTCAGGGGGTAGTGGGCGCCGTTCTTGCCGAGGACGGGCAGCCCCGCGTTGGGCATGCAGGACAGCGGGATACGGGAGTGGCGGGCCAGATAGCGCAGGTGCTCGCTCATCTCGGCGGGGCCGGTGGCGCAGTTGAGGCCGATCATGTCGATGCCGAGCGGCTCCAGCGCGGTGAGCGCGGCACCGATCTCGGAGCCGAGCAGCATGGTGCCGGTGGTCTCGACCGTGACCGAGCAGATCAGCGGCAGGTCCGTGCCGGTGGCCTGAAGCGCGCGGCGGGCACCCAGGACGGAGGCCTTGGTCTGGAGGAGGTCCTGGGTGGTCTCCACGAGCAGGGCGTCGGCACCGCCCGCGATCATGCCTTCCGCGTTGCTCTGGTAGGCGTCGCGCAGGGTGGTGTACGGGGCGTGGCCGAGCGTCGGCAGCTTGGTGCCGGGGCCCATGGAGCCGAGGACCCAGCGCTGCTGTCCGGTGGCGGCGGTGGCCTCGTCGGCTGCCTCGCGTGCGAGGCGGGCGCCCGCCTCGGAGAGTTCGTGGACGCGTTCGGAGATGTCGTACTCCGCCAGCGCGGCGAAGTTGGCGCCGAACGTGTTGGTCTCGACGCAGTCGACTCCGACCTCGAAGTAGGCCGAATGGACGGACCGCACGATGTCGGGACGGGTGACGTTCAGGATCTCGTTGCAGCCTTCGAGGCCCTGGAAGTCCTCCAGTGTCGGATCCTGGGCCTGGAGCATGGTGCCCATCGCCCCGTCGGCGACGACGACCCGCGTGGCGAGGGCCTCGCGGAGTGCTTCGATGCGGGTCCGGCTGTCGGCGGACGGTACGGAGGGGGACGGCGACGAGGCCATGAACGGGCTCCCTGGGATGCGACGGCTGTCGGCTTTGCGGCTTCCGGTGGAAGGCGCACGGAGCCAGAGTAACCGGGCGGAGCGCCGCGGGGCGGATTGTCCCACGGGGCGGACGCACTCCTCGCGCTCTCCACGAGTACCCCACCATGTCCCTCACCGGCGCGCCCGGGCGCCCGGGCGGGGACACCGGCCGGCCCCGGAGCGGGAGGCCCGTCGCGCCGGGGTTTCCCGGGTGCCTCCCTGTTGTGGGGTTTCTGTGAAGCCACCCGGCGCGAGATACTCACTCAGCGGTGACCTCGGTCGACATCGACCGATAGTGTTCAGCATTGTCGAACAGCAGTGGAGAGGGCCGATCCGATGGCGAAGAACATCCAGTCCGTCGAGCGCGCCGCCGCGATGCTGCGGCTGCTCGCGGGCGGGGAGCGCCGGCTGGGCCTGTCGGACATCGCCTCCTCGCTGGATCTGGCCAAGGGCACCGCGCACGGCATTCTGCGCACGCTCCAGGCGGAGGGGTTCGTCGAGCAGGACCCGGCGTCCGGCCGCTATCAGCTGGGCGCGGAGCTGCTGAGGCTCGGCAACAGCTATCTGGACGTGCACGAGTTGCGCGCGCGGGCCCTCGTCTGGACGGACGACCTGGCGCGCTCCAGCGGCGAGAGCGTCCACCTCGGCGTGCTGCACCAGCACGGGGTGCTCGTCGTCCACCACGTCTTCCGGCCGGACGACAGCCGGCAGGTCCTGGAGGTGGGCGCCATGCAGCCGCTGCACTCCACGGCCCTGGGCAAGGTGCTGGCGGCGTACGACCCGGTGGCCCACACCGAGGCGGTGGAGGGCGACCGCAAGTCGTTCACGCCCCGGACGGTGACGGACCTGGCGGAGTTCGAGGCGGTGCTCGACGGGACCCGCGCCCGCGGCTGGGCGGCCGACGTGGAGGAGACCTGGGAGGGGGTCGCGGCCGTCGCCGCGCCCATCCACGACCGCCGCCGGATGCCGGTGGGGGCGGTCGCGATCACGGGCTCGGTCGAGCGGGTCTGCGACGGCCCCGAGCTGCGGCCCGCCCTGATCACCGCCGTACGGGAGTGTGCGCGCGCGGTCTCCCGGGATCTGGGCGCCGGCCGGTTCTGAGGGCCCGGGGCGGGCTCCGGCCCGGCCACCCCGCGGGGCCCGGAGCCCGCCCCGTTCCCCGCGCCGCCCCGGCTCCGCCCGCGGGTCGGGCGCAGCGCCCCCGTGACTCCGGGCGCACGGCCCGCCCGCGGCCGTTCCCCTCCCGGCGCCCCTCCTCCCACGGGCCCGTGCAGCGCCCCGGCTCCGACGCCCGGACCCCTGGGCCTGCCGCCGGGCGAGCCCCCGGCACGCGCGGTGAGGGTCCCTCCCCGCGCCCGCGCACCCCGCGACCGGGCAAAGCCGACCTTTCGGGCGCATCATCGGATAATGATCGAATTTTCGGGCACGCAGGTCTTGACGTGATGTTGACGCGGAGAAAGACTTCCGTTCATCGGTCGGCATTGTCGAACGTCTACCGGCAATTCACGCTAGAGTGTGACAGCGCCAAGGGCCGGAACGCCCTCAGTTGAGGGCGCGAACCCCCGGCGGGAGCCGGGGGTTCGCCATCCCTGGACCAAGGACAAAGGAGTCGCGGTGTCCAGCGCAGACATCTTCATCGGCGAGACCGTCGGAACCGCCGTCCTCATCCTGCTCGGCGGCGGCGTGGTGGCGGCCGTGTCGCTGAAGAACTCCAAGGCGCGCGGTGCCGGCTGGGTCGCCATCACCTTCGGGTGGGGTTTCGCCGTCATGACGGCCGTCTATATGACCTCCGCCCTCTCCGGCGCCCATCTCAACCCCGCCGTGACCGTCGGCATCGCCATCAAGGACGGGACCTGGGCGAACGTTCCCGTCTACCTCGCCGGCCAGTTCCTCGGCGCGATGATCGGAGCGACGCTGGTCTGGGTGGTGTACTACGGGCAGTTCCGCTCCCACCTCACCGACCAGGAGATCATCGGCGACCCGGCGGACAAGCCCGTCGAGGGCGCCCACGGCGCCACCGCCGGGCCCGTCCTGGGCATCTTCTCCACCGGGCCCGAGATCCGGGTCGCCTGGCAGAACCTCGCCACCGAGATCATCGCCACCGCCGTGCTGGTCCTCGCCGTGCTCACCCAGGGGCTCAACGCCGAGGGCAAGGGCCTGAGCACACTCGGCGCCCTGATCACCGCGTTCGTCGTCGTCGGCATCGGCCTCTCACTGGGCGGCCCGACCGGGTACGCCATCAATCCGGCCCGTGATCTGGGCCCCCGGATCGTGCACGCCCTGCTGCCGCTGCCGAACAAGGGCGGCTCCGACTGGGGCTACGCCTGGATTCCCGTGGTGGGCCCGCTGGCCGGTGGAGCCCTCGCCGCGGGTGTCTACAACGTCGCGTTCGTCTGAGCCGGTGCCCCCGTTCGCCGTACTCCGTACCGGCGGTTCCGCGCGAAGCGCCGGTATGACACAGGTATGACAGGTACAGCCGCAGCCCCACCGACCCCGAGCAGGAGCACACCGTGACCGAAGCGCACACCGACGGCCCTCTCTCCCGCGGGCATGGACCGTTCATCGCCGCGATCGACCAGGGCACCACGTCCAGCCGCTGCATCGTCTTCGACCGGGACGGCCGGATCGTCTCCGTCGACCAGAAGGAGCACGAGCAGATCTTCCCGAAGCCGGGCTGGGTCGAGCACAACGCCACCGAGATCTGGGCCAACGTCCAGGAGGTCGTCGCGGCAGCCGTCCGCAAGGCGGGCATCACGGCCGCCGATGTGAAGGCCATCGGCATCACCAACCAGCGCGAGACCACCCTTCTCTGGGACAGGAACACCGGTGAGCCCGTCCACAACGCCCTCGTCTGGCAGGACACCCGTACCGACGCCCTCTGCAAGGAACTGGGCCGCAACGTCGGCCAGGACCGCTTCCGCCGCGAGACCGGACTCCCGCTCGCCAGCTACTTCGCCGGGCCCAAGGTCCGCTGGCTGCTGGACAACGTCGAGGGGCTGCGCGAGCGCGCCGAGCGCGGCGAGATCCTCTTCGGGACGATGGACTCCTGGGTCATCTGGAATCTGACCGGCGGCACCGACGGCGGTGTGCACGTCACCGACGTCACCAATGCCTCCCGCACCATGCTGATGAATCTGCACACCATGCAGTGGGACCCCAAGATCCTCAGCTCCATGGAGATCCCGGCAGCCGTGCTGCCGGAGATCCGGTCGTCCGCCGAGGTGTACGGCACGGCCAGGGGAGGCGTCCTGGACGGGATCCCCGTGGCGTCCGCGCTCGGCGACCAGCAGGCGGCCCTCTTCGGCCAGACCTGTTTCGCCAAGGGCGAGGCCAAGTCCACGTACGGCACCGGCACCTTCATGCTGATGAACACCGGCGGCACCCCCGTCAACTCGTACAACGGACTGCTCACCACCGTCGGGTACCGCATCGGCGACGAGCAGGCCGTGTACGCCCTGGAGGGCTCGATCGCCGTCACCGGTTCGCTGGTGCAGTGGATGCGCGACCAGATGGGCCTGATCAACTCCGCGGCCGAGATCGAGACCCTGGCGCTGTCGGTGGAGGACAACGGCGGCGCGTACTTCGTGCCCGCGTTCTCCGGGCTGTTCGCCCCCTACTGGCGCTCCGACGCCCGCGGGGTGATCGCCGGGCTCACCCGCTACGTCACCAAGGCGCACATCGCGCGCGCCGTGCTGGAGGCGTCCGCCTGGCAGACCCGGGAGATCACCGACGCCATGACGAAGGACTCCGGCGTCGAGCTGACCGCGCTCAAGGTCGACGGCGGAATGACCTCCAACAATCTGCTGATGCAGACCCTCTCGGACTTCCTGGACGCGCCGGTCGTGCGCCCGATGGTCGCCGAGACCACCTGTCTCGGCGCGGCCTACGCCGCCGGACTCGCCGTCGGCTTCTGGCCGGACACCGACGCCCTGCGCGCCAACTGGCGCCGGGCGGCGGAATGGACCCCGCGCATGGACACCGACAAGCGCCGGCGCGAGTACAAGAACTGGCTCAAGGCCGTGGAACGGACCATGGGCTGGCTCGACGAGGAAGACTGACGAGGAGTTGGCACCATGACCACCCTGCGATGCGTCCCGCCCCGTGGGACGCACCCGGCCTCCGGCCGCCTGCCGGGCCGCGCCGAGACCCGGGAGCTGCTCTCCCGGGCGACGTACGACCTTCTGGTGATCGGCGGCGGCATCCTGGGCATCTCCACCGCCTGGCACGCGGCGCAGTCCGGGCTGCGGGTGGCTCTGGTCGACGCCGGCGACTTCGCCGGTGCCACGTCCTCCGCCTCCTCCAAGCTCCTCCACGGCGGGCTGCGCTATCTGCAGACCGGCGCGGTGAAGCTGGTCGCGGAGAACCACCTTGAGCGCCGCGCCCTGTCCCGTCAGGTGGCTCCCCACCTCGCGAACCCGCTCACGTTCTATCTGCCCGTCTACAAGGGCGGGCCGCACGGGGCGGCGAAGCTCGGCGCGGGAGTGTTCGCGTACTCCGCGCTCTCCGCCTTCGGTGACGGAGTCGGCCGGGTCATCGGCCCGGCGAAGGCGCGGCGCGACGTCCCCGAGCTGCGTACGGACGGTCTGCGGGCCGTCGCCGTGTACGGGGACGACCAGATGAACGACGCCCGGATGGCGCTGATGACGGTCCGGGCCGCCGTCGCGGCGGGCGCGGTCGTCCTGAACCACGCCGAGGTCACCGGGCTGCGGTTCACCGGCGGCCGGGTCACGGGGGCGGAGCTGAGGGACCGGGCCGACGGTACGGAGTTCGGGGTGGACGCCCGTCTCGTACTCAACGCCACCGGCCCCTGGGTCGACCGGCTGCGCCGGATGGAGGACCCGGGCGCGGCCCCGTCGATCCGGCTGTCCAAGGGCGCGCATCTGGTGCTGAAGCGCACCTCGCCGTGGAAGGCGGCGCTGGCGACCCCGATCGACCGGTACCGGATCACCTTCGCCCTCCCCTGGGAGGACATGCTGCTGCTGGGGACCACGGACGAGGAGTACGCGGGTGATCCCGGCGAGGTGGCGGTCACGGAGAAGGACATCGCCCAGATTCTGGACGAGGCCGCGTACTCGGTGCGGGACCGGCAGCTGTCCCGGGAGCTGATCACCTACTCCTTCGCCGGGCTGCGGGTGCTGCCCGGCGGTCCGGGCGGCACCTCGAAGGCCCGGCGGGAGACCGTGGTGACCGAGGGGTCCGGCGGCATGCTGTCCGTGGCGGGCGGCAAGTGGACGACGTTCCGTCATATCGGCCGTGCGGTACTGAACAAGCTGGCCGCGCTGCCCGGGAGGCCGCTCGCCGACCGCATGGAGCCGGTGTCCCGGCTGCCCGGGAAGCTGCCGCTGCCGGGCATAGCCAACCCGAGGGCGGTGGAGCACCGGCTGCTGGCCGACGGCGGCGCCGCCGGGCCTGGGATGGCGGCGGACACCGCGCGCCATCTGGCCACGCACTACGGCTCGCTCTCCTTCGACATCGCGCGGATGGTCCGGGAGGAGCCGGCGCTCGGCGGGCGCATCCACCCGGACGCGCCCGAGATCTGGGCACAGGTCGTGTACGCGCGGGACCAGGAGTGGGCGCAAACGGCGGACGACGTACTGCGCCGCCGCACGACGCTCACGATCCGGGGGCTGGCGACCGACGGGATCCGGGAGAAGGTCACGGACCTGCTGGACCACCGCTCCTGACGGCCCGGCATCCCCGCTGACGTGGGCGGTTCCGGGGGGCCGCCCACGCTGTACCCTCGGTCAGCAGCAGACATCGGATGAATCGAGGGGCGGGCCGCCGTGGCAGTCACCGACGAGGCGATCGAAAAGATCAAGTCCATGATCGTCTCGGGTGCGCTGCGGCCCGGTGACCGGCTCCCCAGAGAGAGCGAACTCGCCGCCGCGCTGGGTCTGTCGCGCAATTCGCTGCGGGAGGCCGTGCGCGCGCTGTCGCTGATCCGGATCCTGGACGTCCGCCAGGGTGACGGCACCTATGTCACCAGCCTCGATCCCGGGCTGCTGCTGGGGGCGCTGAGCTTTGCCGTGGACTTCCACCGGGACGACACCGCGCAGGAGTTCCTCGCCGTACGCCGGATTCTGGAGCCCGCGGCCACGGCGATGGCCGCAGCCCGGATCAGCGAGGACGAACTGGACGCGCTGACCGGCCGACTGGACGCCCTCGGGTCCGATCCCCCGGTGGAGGAACTGGTCGCGGCGGACCTGGAGTTCCACCGGGTCGTCGCCCGGGCGTCGGGCAACGCGGTGCTGTGGTCCCTGCTGGACGGCCTGTCGGGTCCGGCGACCCGGGCGCGGGTCTGGCGGGCGCTGACCGGTCAGGACGCGGTCGGCCGTACGCTGCACGAGCACCGGGCGATCCTCGGGGCGCTGCGCGACCGGGACGCCGAGGCGGCGCGGTCGTGGGCGACGGTCCACATCAACGGCGCCGAGCAGTGGTTGCGCCCGGCGCTGGGGCGCCCTGACCTGCCGTAGGACGGCAGCGCCGCTCCGGCGGGGGCTCCGCCACGGGAAGGCGCGGGCCCTGCGGACCGCCTTCTAGCGCCCGGTGGTCAGGCCCTCTGGCGCCCGGTGGTCTGGCCCGCGGAGCGCTGTGCCACGAACAGCGGGATGAAGAGAAGGACCAGCAGTCCACCCCTGAGTACCAGGGTGTCGTAGCCGCCCTGGGCGACCACCAGCCCCGACGCCATGCCTCCGGTGGCGCCCGCGGCCAGGATGCCGAGGTCCACGAGACCCTGTGCCGAGGCGCGGGTGTCCGCGGGCAGCGAGTCGGTGATCACGGCCGTACCGCTGACGAAGCCGAGGTTCCAGCCGACGCCCGGCAGGACGAGCGCAGCGAACAGTCCCACGGTGGACTCCGGCGGTGACAGGGACGCGGTGAGGGCGGCGGCGAGGAGCACGGCGGCGGCCAGGGCGGCGGTGAGCGGCCGGCCGACCCGGTCGGCGAGATGGCCGGACAGCGGGGACGACAGATACATCGCCCCGAGGTGCAGGCCGATGACCATCCCGGCGTCGGACGTGCTGTGGCCGTGCCCGGTCATATGGACGGGCGTCATCGTCATGATCGCGATCATGACGAGTTGGCTGAGGCCCATCACGGCGCCTCCGGTGAGCACACCGAGCCTGTTGGCCGCCGGCGCCGCGTCGTCCGGCGGGGTCTCGGTGCCCTTCCCGGCCGACGCGGCGGGCGCGGGCGGGGCGGCGGGCGCGCGGCACCGAGGGGCCCCGCCTCGTCGGCCCGTACGGCGATCCGGCCCGTATCCGCCCCGCGCGGCCGTCGGGCGGCAGGACCACCACCGGGGGTCGCTCCGGGGGGATCAGGGCCGCCACCCGAGCATCACACGCCATCGAATGGCTTGAACTCGTCCTCGGGCGGCCGTTTTCCGTACGGCACGGCGCCGACCCTCCGCTGCGGGCGGACCACCACCGCAGGGCCGGGCGCGGGCTCAGTTGCCGGGCGCGGGCTCGCCTTCCGCCGTCGCACATCGCCGTGAAGCCGGGCCGCCGCCCCGGCGGGAACTCCGGGTGTCCCCGGTGCGTTCACCCGTCATGGCGAGCACGGCGTGGCAGGTCTCCGGGGGAGCCGTTGCGCTGGGCGCTGCCCTGTTCCTCGGGGACCGCGCCCTGTTGTGGATGGAGAGCCGGGGCTGGGTCTACTGGCGCCGGCGCAAGGGCCTGTCGTCCATCGGCGCCGACTTCTCTAGACGAGTCATTCCGAATGCTGGCGGTGTGTCTGGGAACGCAGACAGGGCGTCCAAGATCGTTCTGTGACGAATGAGCTGGACGCCCTGCTGA
>NZ_JBIALS010000071.1:0-13941 GCF_042873655.1 Streptomyces sp. NPDC004609
AAGACAGACAAGCCCTCGATCAAGTAGACATGAACAAGGTCAGGACCTGGGGAATTACGTGGCGGCGGGCCCGGGGAATTACGTGATCGTTCACAGCCGGTCGCCTGCACCTGGGGCCGACGCGGACACACCCCTGTCATCCGTGTCCGTGGCAGGTCCCGCCGCCGGACCTCGGTCGCCGCCAATCCCGAGACCTGGCCCGAACTGGCGATCACAACGGCCACCGACACGGTGAACTACGGAAAGGCCGAAGCCCAGGCGCGGGAACGGGTCCATCACGGCTGACTCGCCGCTCGGCCTGGCTGGAGCGCGAGGGCGGACTCCCCACCGCCTATGGGGGGCTTTGGTTCGTCTGAAAGTTGAGCACCTCTCCAAGGAGCGGGAGGCGCCGCCGGTCTGGCTGTGGTCCTCGAAGACCGGCGCTGCACCGGCGGACGTGGACCACTGGTGGCAGGGGTTTTTGAGGAGATTCGACCTGGGGCACACCTTCAGGTTCGGAACGCAGACGCTCGGCTGGACCACCCCGAAAACTGCGTACGCCCGAGGCGGCAGACCGTTGGACCTGGCTCATGGTCGTCGCGCACACCCAGCTCAGGCTCGCCCGGCCGCTGGCTGCCGATCTCCGCTGGCCCTGGGAGAAGCCGGCCAAGCCCGAACGCCTCACTCCGGCCCGGGTCCGCCGGGGGTTGAGGAACATCCGTGCCCACCTGCTCTGCCCGGCCCGTGTTCCCCAACCTCGTGGTGCCGGTCCCGGACGGCCACCCGGAACCAAGAACCGCCGTCCCGCACCCCGCTACGACGTGGGCAAGACCGTCAAACGCCCCGAGACGCTCAAGGCCATCGGCAGACCCGGTCGATCTTGCTAGTTAAAGAACAAGCTGAGCCAATCGCCTTGACCGGTCGTAGGCTCTCGGCGAGGCTTGCGAGCGTGGATCCAGTGACCGTAATCGTGTCGGCCATCGCACTCGGTGCGATGGCGGGAGTGCAGGAGTCCGTCGCAGGGACAGTGCAGGACGCCTATCAGGGGCTCAAGCGGCTGATCAGCGAACGCTACGGGTCCGATGTGGATGTGGCGGCGGTCGAGCGGCGGCCGGAGTCCGAGGCCGAGCGGGAGTCCCTCGAGGAAGACCTGACAGCCGCCGGGGCTGATGAGGACGCCGAACTCATCGAAGCTGCCCGGCAGTTGATCGAGCAGGTGAAGAGCCACCAGCCGGAGGCCGCCCCGGCCGTCGGCATCGACCTCGAACGCATCGAGGCCGCCAGCCTGAACATCGACACCGTTGTTGCTTCGGGCACCGGCGTCCGCGTGCGGCAGGGCAGGTTCACCGGCGACATCACCATCACCAATGTGCGCGCCGGCGAGGAGCCCCCTGCCCACCCTTAGCCGCGGCCGGTCCGCCCGAACCGGTCGCTGGGCCCGAGGGTGCATCGCAGGACGTCCGTTCGGTGGAGCTGACGACGGTGGACGTCGGTGGCGACCTGCACATCGACCAGCGGACGATCATTCATCAGAGGGTCGTACCCACCCGGCCGTTCCGCCTCGATCCGAGGGTGCCCGGACTGGCCGGCCGGGACGTGTTGCTCGCCACGATGGGCGCGCGGCTGGCACCGGCTCCGGGCCCAGATCCCGCCTCGGCCCCCGGTCCCCGGCTGCTCGTGCTGCACGGCCTCGGCGGCGTCGGGAAGACCAGCGCCGCAGTCGAGTACGCCCACCGGCGCCAGGACGAGTACGGTCTGGTTTGGCAGCTGCGCGCCGAGGACCCGGCCGTCCTGTCTGCGGAATACGGACGGCTCGCCGACGCGCTCGACCTCAAGGACCGGGCGGAGAGCGCGGATCCGGTCACCGAGGTGCACGCAGCCTTGGCCGCCCGCACCGACCGGTGGCTGCTGCTGCTCGACAACGTCACCGATGAGAGGGCGATCCGGACCATGCTGCCCCCGGCAGGCGACGGAGATATTCTCCTGACCAGCCGTTCCGCCCTCTGGCCCGGCCCGGTGGACCTCGAAGTGCCGGTGCTGGACCGCGAGGCCGCCGCCGACTACCTGGTGGCCCGCTCCGGCGACACCGACCGGGCCGCCGCGCTCGCCCTCGCCGACGAACTCGGCGCACTGCCGCTGGCGCTCGCCCAGGCCGCCTCCTACATCGCTGCGACCGGCCGCACCCTGCGCTGGTACCGCGCCCAGCTCGGCGCGAAGCGCGCGGCAGTGCTGCGCCGCGGGACCCCTTGGGGCTACGAAAGCTGCGTCGCCTCCACCTGGGAATTGTCGGTTCGTCAGCTTGAGCGCACCGAACCGGCGGCCGTCACGATGCTGCGCCTGCTGGCATGCTGCGCACCGGACGCCATCCCGCTCAGGCTGCTGCTGGCACCCCGCGACGGTGACGGCGAGCCGCTCACCCTCGAGGACCCCGAGATCGCGGCCCTGGTGGCACCGTTGCTCCAGGACGAACTCGCCGTCGAGGACGCGGTCTTCGGGCTGCGCCGCTACTCCCTGATCACGCCCCTCGCCGACGGCACGGTCTCCGTCCACCGGCTCGTCCAGGCCACCACACTCGATGCTCTCCCCGCCGAGCGCTGCCAGGCATGGCGCGACTCGGTGGCGACCCTCGTGGAGGCCGCCCTCCCGGATGGGCCACTCCGTCCCGAGACCTGGCCGGACTACGACGCGCTCGTCCCGCACGCCCGCTCGACGCTCGGCCCGAGCCGTCCGGGCACTGCGAAACTCGTGGAGTACCTGGGCGCCAGCGGCGACTTCCGGACCGCCAAGATTGTGCAGGAGGAGATCTGCACCAACCTCGCCGAGCGGCTCGGGGACGAGCACCCCGACACCCTCAGCGCGCGGGCGGAGCTGGCGAACTTGACCGGCCTGGTGGGTGACCCGGCCGCTGCCCGTGACATGCTGGAGGCGCTTCTGCCGATGTGCGAAGGCGTCTGGGGCCCGGGTGACGGACGGACCCTCGCTCTGACGGGCCGCTTCGCCGACTGGACAGGCCAGGCCGGTGGCTGGGCCCGCGCCCGCGATATCTGCGCCGAACTGCTGCCCCTGTTGCGCGAGGTGTCCGGCGAGGAGCACCCGAACACCCTCACCGTCTGGGCCGACCTCGGATTCTGGACCGGTCAGACCGGGGACTTCGCCGGCGCCTGCGCCCACTACGCCGCGTTCCTGCCGATCCGGGAACGTGTCCTGGGCACCGATCACCCGGACATCCTCAGCGGCCGCGATCAGTACGCGCGCTGGCTGGGCGAGAACGGGGACCCCATCGCCGCCCGCGACATGTGTGTCGACCTGCTCGGCCGGCACAGCCGCGTTTTCGGCGCGGAACACCACCTGACGCTGTGGGCCCGCGCCAACCTCGCCTGGTGGACCGGCAAGGCGGGCGACGCCGCCTCCGCCCGCGTCCAGTACACCGCCCTGCTCGCCGTCCGCGAACGCGTCTCGGGCCCCGATCACCCCGCCTCACTCGTCGCCCGCGCCAATCTCGCCTACTGGAAGGCCCAAGCGGGGGACGCCGCAGGCGCCCGCGACCAGTTCGCGATCCTGCTGCCGCTCTACCACCGGGTCCTCGGCCCCGACCACCCCGAAACGCTCTTGACCCGCAAGAACCTTGCCCAGTGGACGGGCGAGGCCGGCGACGCCGCAGGCGCTCGAGATCAATTCGCCGCGATGATCGACGACTTCGCCCGCGTGCTGGGCCCCGACCACGCCGAAACCATCGCCGTCCGCACCGTCCTGGCCGCCTGGACGTCCCGCTGTCGATCGTAAGCGCACGGCCCTGAAGCAACGATCCGAGGCAACCTCGTCATGAAGGGGATGATCACGGGCGATCTCTACAGGAAAGCCGGGAGCGGTCTCGAAGGGGGAAGGAGCTCGGCAGAACGGCAAGACGGACTCAACGCGGCACGAGCCATCTCCGCGGCGGCGGTCCTGGGCAGAATCGCCGCCCAACAAGCGATGCCGGCAGGCCCCCATCAGGGTGAGACTCTTGAGGCACGCGGGGAAGGTCTCCACCGACGTCGGAGTCTGCATCGGGATCGCCACCGCCTACTTCAGCGGAGGCAGGCACGGCCTCCGGGTGATCATGAGGTGTCGAGTCCCTGATCGCCGTAACGGAAGACCGTGCCTGCCTGCTCATCATCGCCCGACCCCGTCGGTCTGAGCTAACTCGCCGTTGTCCGGCCCGCCAATCCCGAGAACCAACCAGGTTGGCTGGTCTGCCTCGTAGCGTTGCCGGATACCGGACGGGCAGAGAGGCGGCGCCATCCCCTCGTCTTCATCCTCGTGCTCGCCGCGTGCGCGGTTCTGGGGGTGTGATGTTCCTCGCCGCGTTCACAGATCTCCGGCGCGTCCGGGGTGGCAGCAGCCGCGTCTGGGGTGCCGGCAGGGGCCGATTTGGCGAGGGCGGCGACCGCGGCGCGTCCGGTGTCGGCTGCCGGGGTGGGGCCGGGGCGTACGGCGACCGAGTAGAGCCGGTGGACGTGGGTGGGGCATCGGGTCCTTGGTTTGGTGTTTTGGGTCATCGGGTGTTCCGCGCGGTCGTTGCCGGACTCGTAGGGGGTGGCCGGGGGCCGGCGTGGGCGGCGGGTGTCCGGATGGCGGGGGCTGGGCGGGTGGCGTGGTGCCAGCGGGCGCGGGTGGCGCTGAGGTCGGCGAGGGCGCGGCGGCTGCCGGTGACGAGCTGGTGGACGCTGTTGGCTGGGTCTTTGGCGTAGGTGGTGATCCGCAGTCCGGCGGTGTGGGACTCCTCGTCGAGCCTGCGCACCGAGAGCAGTACGGGTCACCCGGTCCACGGCACGGGAACGCTGGCAACAGGCTTCGCAGAAGGTCCGCCAGTCGCCGCTCCGCGGCGACTCGGCGCGCCCCGGAGTCAGGGACTCTTCAGGGGGACCCCCGGCCACGGCCAGAGCGAAAGGCCGTTGGGCCCGGTCCGCTGAGTCGGGGCGGTCTTCTGTGGCCAGGTCGATGTCGATGGTGAGGGCGATTAGGTCGGGCGCCGACCACATGCCGTACGTCCCGGAGGACATTCCTGCGCCCTGGGCCGGTTTCTTCGACGGACACGATCGCGCTGCGGGCGCACGGCTCGCGGACGCGCTCGTCGAACGGTCGCGCGCGCCGAGGCGACGGAGACCGACGAAGTCCTCGTACGCACGCCTTCCAGGTGGCCTGGCTGCTGCGGCACGCCCTGGACGCGCCACCGGTGCGCTGGCTCGGGCTGAGCCGCGGGAACATCGCGCTGACGGCGATCGCCTACGCGGACGGCATGACGCCGCGCGTAGTGACGTACAACACATGGGCCACCTCCCGGCGGACCTGCGGTGGACGGGCTTCGGGCCCAGCGTCCGACCGTAGGTCCGCACCACCCGAAGGCCGCCGTGGGTCAACGGAACGCGGTCACGCCGGCGAAGAAGATGACCAGGACGGTGCCTGCGGCGCCGCCCCCGACCAACGTCGCGTTGTACAGCCCGCCACCGGCTCGCTGGGCGACCCACCCCGCCCCGAAAGCAATGTTGAGCGCCACCGACAGCGCGGTCAGCAGCGACAGCGACTCAAACTGGTTCACAGCGGTTCCTCCGGCTATTTGTTCCAGCTCCCGTCCGTCGGGAGGGCACGCGACTGTGGCGCGCAGTTCGACGATCGGCGTTCGGGCCGGTGTCCAGCCACCTTCCGTCTCGGCTTGGACACGCCGACCTCGTCGCCGCTCGTCAGAGCCGTACGCTTCGATGCGTCCACCCCCGCGGTGGACGGGCTGGACAGGGCAGTTGGACAGAGAGCTGAGGGGGTATGCGGTGCTAGATGGCGACGGTGAGGACGGCTTCCTCGCCCGCATGAAGGCGTTGGGCGTCCTCCGGCGGCAACAGCTCGCGGGCAAGCCATCCGATCGGTGCCTTGCCCGGCAGGCGCAGGTGTCGCAAACGACCGTGGGCGTTTGGCTGCGCGGTGAGCGCTTCCCCCAGAACGTGGACACCTTCCTGGTCGTGGTCCGTGAACTGCTCGACACCGCAAGGGAGCTCGGAGTCGCGATGCCTGACGTTGAGGCGCGGCTGAACGAGCAGGGCTGGCGGCACGCGCACGCCGCGGAGGCCGCGCGGCGGGCGGGCGTCGTCAGCGACGGCGTTGTACGGGCCCAGGGGCGGGCGGCCCTACGGGCGGGCCTCGTCGGCGCGGGTATCACTGGCCCCGCAGTCCCGCCCGTACCCGGCGCACGTCGTGTCGAGGACTGGCATCCGCGACTGCTCGGCGTCAAGCCGTCCGTCACGGCACCGGGCGAAGACGACCTCCCCGGTTACGTCGTCCGCGACCACGACCGAGAACTGCGCCTCACGCTGCGCACCGTGGCGACTTCGGGCGGCGGCGTACTGCTCCTCGTCGGCAACCCGTCGACCGGCAAGACCCGCTCGGCGTACGAAGCCGTGCGCGCCGAACTGCCCGGCCGGTGGCTGGTACGTGCGAAGGACGCCGCCGAAGTGGCCGCTCTGGCGGAACAGGGCGCGACGCCCACGGCCCCGTACCCGCTGATCCTCTGGCTCGACGGCATAGGCCGCTTCCTCGACACCCCCGCCCCGCTGTCGTCGGCGGCCCTCGTCGAGCTGTGCGACCCGCAGCGCCCGACCGTGGTGATCGGCACGCTGTGGCCGGAGCAGTACGACCGTCACACATCCGCCGCTGCTGCCGTCCGTGAGGTCCTGGACCTGGCGACGACCGTCGTGGTGCCCGACGAGTTCAGCGCGTCCGAACGAGAACGCGCCCAGGAAGTCGCCTGGCGGGACCCGCGCCTCGCCGCCGCGTACTGGAACTCGAACTTCGGCATCGTCCAAACCCTCGCGGGCGCGCCGGCCCTGGAGCGACGCTGGCGCACGGGCGATGCGTACGGCCGCGCCGTGCTCACCGCCGCCGTCGACGCCCGCCGACTGGGCGGCCCGGAGGTCACGACGCCCGCGTTCCTGCGCACAGCCGCTCCCGGTTACCTGACCTCCGCCCAATGGGCTCGGGCGGACGACGGCTGGTGGGAGCGGGCCATCGGCTACGCCACCCAACCGGTAGACAGTACGGTCGGCACGGACAGCACAGCCGGCACGACGAGCGCGCTCTCACCGTGCGCTGGCGACGAGCCGGACAGCGTCGTCGGCTACGCCGTCGCCGACTACCTCCTCCGCTTCGGACAGTCCCAGCGGCTCTTCGAAGCTGTGCCCGAACGCACCTGGCGCACGTTCCTGACGACCACGGACGACCCGCACGTCCTGGTACGGATCGGGTGGAGCGCCCAGTGGCGGCTGCTGTACGAACTCGCCGAGGAGTTCTATCTGGCCGCCGGCCCCGAAGGCGTACTGCCGCAGGCCCGGCTGCTGATGACCCGCGGGCGGGCGGCCGAGGCGTGGCGGCTGGTCACGGCCCGGGCGGAGCGGGGGCACGACGAGGCCGTGCGGCTCCTGGTCAACTGGGCACGGCGCATTCCCGACGGCGATCAGCGGATGGCCCAGCTCGCGCGGTACGCGCCTGCCCACGACGAGGCGGCCCGCGCCCTCGCCCGGGAACTGGCCGCGGCTGGCCGGCACGACGACGCCGTGGAGCAGTGGACGGGCCTGGCCGGGAAGGGGGACGGGAAGTCCGCCACCCGGGCTGCGGAGTTGCTCGCCCGGGACGGTCGTGACGCCGATGCCATCGCACTCCTGCGCCGCCACGCCCTGACCAGCCGTCCGGCCCGGCGTATGCTCTTCGACCTGCTGCTGAAGACGGGGGCGCCCGAGGAGACCGCGGAGGCGGAGGAGTTGCTCCGTCGCGACGTGGCCCGTTCGTCCACCGACGGACTGACGGAATGGGACCTCGCCGAATTCCTCCACACCTTCGGCCGGTTGGAAGAGTTGGAGTCCCTGGCGATGGCCGGCTCCCATGTGGCGCAGAGCCGAATGATCGAGACTTGGATCACCGAGGGCGAGCGCGATCCGTCCGTCGTGGACCGCGCGGTCGTGATCTGCGCACGGTGGGATGGGGAATCGCGCAACGGCCCCTGGTCTTCGTTGCATCTCCTGCGGGGGACGGATCGGTTGGCACAGGCAGTGGACGTCGTGGAGGCCTGGGAGCGCGACCACGAAGGCAACGACGACCTTCATGCCGTCGTCACCGACATGCTGATGGACCTCGGACGGTGGGACGATGTCGTTACCCGCGCCGACCGCGGTGATACCCGCGCCCAGGAAGTCGTCGTGCGTTCGCTGATCGAGCAAGGCCGGATCGACGAGGTGAAACGGCGGGCCGAACGGGGGGAGTTCCCGGCCTGCCACCGGGCCAGCAACTGGCTGGAGGAGCGTGGCGACATCGCGGGCGCCGCCGAGGTGTGGTGCGGCACAGCGGCGCTCCGCGAAGAGCGCGCCCACTATGCCCTGGTCGAGCTCCTGCACAAGCATGATCGCGTCGACGAACTCCTGGACCTGCTGGTCTCCCTGGACGGCCGGCTCGGCAAGCGTGAGGCCCGCATCCTCGCCGACCTGCTCGTCCGCAAGGGCCGCATCGCCGAACTCACGGATCGTGCCGCCGCCGGCGACAAGCACGCGGACGAGGCACTGGTCCACCACTTGGTCTCCGCCCGCCGGTTCGCCGAGGTGCGCAGCCGCGCGGTGGCGGGCAGCGGCGCGGCCACCCGCGTGCTGCTGGATCTGGGTGCCGACGAACTGGAGTTGCAGGGACTTGCGACGTACGGCCTGCGGCTCGACGGGTCGATCGCCGTGCCGCGCGGCGGAGTCGGCGAAGTCTCGCGGTGACTCCCCCGAACCCTCGACCCCTCAACCGCCGTGCACGACGTGCGGGACGGCGGAAGCGGTCGGGGTCTGCGGGGTCCCGGTCCACGACCTGGATCGGGACTCCCTCCCACTGCCAGACGCTGCCGCCCTGTGTGCGGGAGAACCGGATCTGCCCGCGGGTGCCTTCGACCGCGACGTTCGGCCAGGCGCGGCGATACGGACTTGGTCCGTGCCGTGCGTCCGCAGTACGTCGGCGAGGACGGCGATCGTGTCGTACCTCTCGAAGGCGACGAAGGAAGGCGTGTCGCCCAACTGCTCCTGCAGGCGATGTGCCTTCGACGGGCTTATCCGGTCCGCCGCCCCTGGCGGGTACGGCATCGCTTGCTCAGCGTCTCCGTGACGGGGTAGAGCGCTGGGGTGAAGCGGGGGCGACGTTCTGTGTGCTCAACGGCGCGGGCTCAGGGTGAGGCGGCGGTGTGCGGGTGGCTTCGCCGTGGGCGAGTGCGAAGGTGAGGTCCTGCAGGAGGGCTGCGGGAGTGTACGGGGAGAGTCGGATGGTCCAGTCGGGCCGGTCGGGGTTGCCGCTCCACAGGGTCCAGGCTGGTCCGGGGTGGGCGGCGAGGAAGTCGAACCGTACGCCTGCCGGGTGGGGTCGGGGGGTGGTCAGGGTGATCCCGTGGCTGTTGACGGTGTGCGTCCAGCCGACGTCCCCGAGAGACCGGGTGGCCTCGGCGATGGTCTTCTCGGTCACCGGCGTGGGGCCGTCGCCCCAGGCGTTCTCGGAGGCGAGGCTGTCCAGGAAGGTGCTCATGATCTCGACGGGGGTGCCGACGGTGGCGGTGGCGTGCCACAGGCGTTCCCCGACGGGCGACTCGTAGGCGGTGACGGTCCAGGCGATGTCGCTCCGGTGGCGGGCCTCGTGGTCGAACTCGACGCGGAGCGTCTGTGATTCGTGGACCGCGTAGGTGCAGTTGTCGTTCCAGGTCCGCCACTTCTCCCACTCGCCCTGGGCGTCCAGGAAGGCATTCAGCAGGGCCTCGTGGTCACCGCGATCGGTGGCGTGGGCAGGCACGATCTCCGGCGCGGCCTGCTCGGGACAGGCCGTGTCCGGGGTGCTCGCCGGGGCCGCGGCGGAGCGGAGGGCTGCGGCTGCGGCGCGTTCGGTGTCGGTGGCCGGGGCGGGTCCGGGGCGTACGGCAACGCTGAAGAGCCGGTGGAAGCCGGCGACCGCTTCGGCCTCCGTGTCGTAGACGCCGGTGATCTGCCGGAGGTGGTCCTCGCCGTGGAGGTGGACGTGGCTGCCGTCCTCGTGGGTGCCGACCACGACGGTGGTCCACCCGTCGTGGGCGTGCAGGTGGACGGTGAGACGGCCCGAGGCGATGTCGTCGTGGATCTCCTGGGCCGCAGCGCTGACCTCCCGGACCTCGTCGCGGTCCAGCCACGGCATGGGGTAGTCGCCCCAGGTCCACTCGGTGCCGATCTTCTCCTGGAGGGCGGGCTCGATGGTCGCCCGGTAGCCGTGGTGGGCCAGGTCTTCGGCGGCCCGAGCGGCGTAGTAGGGCTCCTCCCGGTCGATCCGGGCCAGCACCATCACCCTGGCTCTGGCTGCGGTGTCGCGGAAGCCGTGGGATAGGAGGACCTTGCGCGCGGCGGCGTGCTCCGAACCGGTCAGCGTGGCAGTGATCGCCGGTTCGTGGTCCGCGTGGAAGGCCAGGTGGACGTGGGAAGCGGGCTCGGGGTGTGGCATCGGTTCCCTTCGGGTGTTCTGGGTCATCGGGTGGTCCGCGCGGTGGTGGTCGGGCTTGTACGGGGTGGCCGGGGGCCGGCGCGGGCGGCGGCGGGTGTCCGGATGGCGGGGGCTGGGTGGGTGGCGTGGTGCCAGCGGGCGCGGGAGGCGCTGAGGTCGGCGAGGGCGCGGCGGCTGCCGGTGACGAGTTGGTGGACGCTGTTGGCCGGGTCGTCGGCGTAGGCGGTGATCTGCAGTCCGGCGGTGCGGGTTTGGTGGAGCAGGGAGCGGAGCAGGACGCGCTCGCCCCAGTGCTCCGGCGCTCCGGCGGGGGTTGCCAGCAGGTTCAGCAGCTCGCGTGGCGGGAGGGCCGGGGCCAGGAGTCCGTGGTGCTGGGCTTCCCACAGCACGGTGACCGGGTCGACCGGATCGCCGCGGTGTGCGAGCTGGGCGACGCACCGGAACAGCCGCCCGTACAGTCCGACCGTGAAGTCGTCGGCGTGGAGCCACCGCATCGCGGTCAGGGCCTTTGGGTGGGCGACGGCGCAGGCCAGCAGGACTCGTTCCTCGTAGGCCGCCTCGTCCCCGCCGTCGCGCTCGGGCGGCGGCGGGAGCGGGGTGCGGGGCAGGGAGCCGGGGTGCGGGGGGAATCGGCTGGCGAGTTCGTCGAGGTAGGCGGCGAGGGCGTCCGCGCGGGCCAGGGCGGTGTCGGCCGGGTCGGGCAGTGTCGGGTCGGTGGCGGCCTGCACGAGGTGTTCGGCCTGGGCGCGCAGGGTCCGGCGGGCGTGGTCGGCCCGGACCATGCGGGCGTACGCAGGCGCGTGCTCGGGGACCGGGCAGGAGTTGACCAGGGTGTGCAGATACGTGGGCAGCAGACCGGGTGCCTGCTTGCGGGCGCGGGCGTGGACGGCCGTGATCCACGCGGGCTCCTTCGTGTGGACGGCCGGGGCGGGCGGGGTGAGGTCGGTCATGGCCGCGAACACGGCGGCGTGCGTCGGGCTCGCGAAATGCGTGGGGGTCAGCGGGCCGATGGTCTTGAGCCGGTGCGGGTCGAGCAGCAGCGCCCCGAGGAGGGCCTGTTCGGCGTGGTGGACCGGCGGGGCGGGTGGTACGGCGTCGAGGTCGAAGTCCTTGTCGGGGGCGGAGGGTTGGGGCATCAGGCCGTCAGGGCGAAGTCGTCGCGGGTGAGGGTCCGGCCGAGATACGGGGCGAGCAGGTGCGCTGACAGCCGCGGGGGGACGGCGTTGCCGATCTGGGAGAACTGCGCGCCTTTGGTGCCCTGCCACGGGTAGTCGGCCGGGAAGGTCTGCAGGGCGCCGGCCTCGGCTGCGGTGATCCGGATCGACTCCACCGCGCTCCCGTCACCGGCCTCGGCTTCCCAGACGCATTCGTTGGCGCGGTGCCCGAAGAACAAGGTCCCCGCCGGCTCTTCGATGGACCGGACGGTGGTGTTGGACTGGTTGTTGTTCCGCAGACTCCAGGACCAGCGGTGCGCCTCGGCGGTGAACGTGGGGGCCGGGGCGTGGGCGGGGCGGTTCTCCCGGGTGCCGTGCCGCTCGGCCCACCCCGCACCTTCGCGGCGGGAGGCGAGCACCAGGCCGGAGCCCTGGCGCGACGCCCAGGTGCCGCGGTCACGGGCATCGGCCAGGGTTTTGCGGGAGCCGGAGGGGAAGGGCTCGGGCCCGCCGGTCTTCGGGCCGCCTGCGCACACGGTCGGCACCGGCCGGTCGGTCGCGCCCCAGCCGAGCGCCTGAGCCATGGACACCCAGCGTTCCCGGCCCGGCCCGAACAGCGTCTCCGGCTCGGCGACGGCGGCGTGCGTCGGGGCCGGGGGTGCGGCGGTGCGGGTGCGGGAGGCGAGGAGGATCGCCCGCCTCCTCGTCTGGGGGACGCCGTAGTCGGCCGCGTTCAGGATCCCGGTCCAGACCGAGAACCCCCAGCCGCGGAGCACTGCGGCGTACTGGCGCCACAGCGGGAGTACGTGCGGGACTTCTTCCATGGCCACCCATTCCGGCTCGCCGCTCTGGTGCAGGGCGTGGAGGTAGCGCATCGGTTCGGCGGCCAACAAGGATCGTTCGTCCCGGCAGGCGGTGAGGAGTTGTTCGCGGGTGTCGCGTCCGGCGGCGAGGTCGGTGACCGCCTGGTGCACCAGCGGCTGGTCGAGCAGGCCGAGCCGCTTGCCGGCCATGGACCATGCCTGGCACGGCGGGGACGCGATCAGCCCCAGCACCCGGCCGGAGAAGATCCACGTTGGGTAGAGGGCGATGTCGGTGCGGATGGTCAGCAGCCCGGCCGCGGCCCGTGTTTTGCAGGCCCACTCGTCCCATTCCAGGCCCACCTCCCGGATTCCCCACCGGGACAGGGGGACCGACCAGCCGCCGGGACCCGCGAACAGGTCCAGGACGATATGCCTCACGCGGTCAGCCCGAAGTCGTCCTGCACTGGCCCGACTTCCGATCCGCGGCACGCCCAGGGGGAGCACCCGTCGGCCACGCCCTCCTCGAGTTCGACGGCGTCCAGGCCGTCGATTTCCTCCTGGAGAGCGGCCCATTCGGCGGCAGTGACATGGTCGATCGGAGCCTCGCCGAGCGGGACACGGGAACGATGGAGGAACGCCTGGCCCAGCAGCCGGTTCCCGTTCGCGTTCGCCCGCGCGTTGCCTTCGCGGATCGCCGCGTCGAATTCCACGACATCCGCCCACTCCTCCGGCGAATGGTCCCGGATGGCGCGCCATTGGGCGTTGCCGTGAAAGGGGCAGCCGAGACACGAGGATTTCGGTGTCCCGGCGAAGCCGATCGAAGTCAGGTAGCGGACGCAGTCGGCACGGGACCAGCCCAGATCGATGAGGGGATGCCGGTTCTGCATGTACTTGACATCGGCATCCTTGGCCCGGTGGAACTCGTCGGTGGAGATTCCCACCCACTGCTCGACGAAGACTCCCTTCGGGATTCGGGCGGGGTAGGGGTAGCCGAGGAGTTCCCGTACCTTCTTTTTGATCGGCTTTACCTTGTATTCGCCGGTGCATTGCCGCCGGGTCATTCCCGGACGCCCGTCCTCATTGAGGATGTGGAGCGGCATCGAGGCGAATCGGTGATCCGGATCGAGTGCGTCCTTGCGGATGTTGCCGGAGGAGACGCGCAGGACTGGTATTCCTGCGGGTGCGGCGATCTCCCGTTCCAGACGGTCGAGGTGGGCGTAGACAACCTTCGGTTCCCAGCCGGTGTCGGCGAAGATGGCGTACTCGACCTTGGGAAGAACGCCTTGGGCGGAGAGGGCGAGCATGGCGCTGGACTGAACTCCGGCGCCGAGGGATATCGCCCGGAACTCGGGGGTGTCGGACATAGTGGTGGTCCTTGTGGGGTGCGGGGGCTTCAGCGCCTGGCAGGCGCGGTGCCAGGGCTTCGGCGTGAAGCCGGTGTGTCCTGGTTTTGATCACGGGATGGTGAGGATCGCGAGAGGGCGGGTGGCATCGCGGGCGTTGTG
>NZ_JBIALS010000072.1:0-13714 GCF_042873655.1 Streptomyces sp. NPDC004609
AGACATGGCAGAACAGCCGGTCGTCGCTGGTCGGGGCATCGGGACGGAGCCAGTTGCTCACGTCCACGGCCAGCACGATCCGCCCGTCGGCCGCCCTCGGCAGCGGCAGGCCGGCCAGCGTGCGCCGCAACCGCGACGGCTCCGCCCAGCCCCGGCCCAACGCGGCATACAGAGCCCCGTGCCCGCGCCGGTGCTCGACCGCCAGCGACAACTCGACCAGCGTCTTCACCGGCCCGTCCGCACACAGCACCGCGTCGGTGAGCTCGAAGAGCGCATCCCCGCGGGCGTAAAGGCACTCGTAGAAATCGACCCGAAAGCGGGACAACGTGCTCAACGCCTCGCCTGCGGGCGCGTCGGCAGACAGACTCATACACAGCGGCCGTTCTACGCCAAGGGCCGTGACGCGATCCACGCCTACCTGGCCGAGTCCTTCGCCGGGCAGTACAAGGGCACCCAGGTCACCGGGCGCCCGCTGGACCTGCGCCTGCTCAGCGCGGACTCCGGCATCCTCCTCACCGAGGGCGGGGTGCTGCCGGCCGGCCACACCGAGGTGCCGGACGAGCAGTCGATCCGGGCATCCTGGGTGGTCGTCAGGCGAGACGGGGAATGGCGGCTGCCCGCCTACCAGAACAGCCACGCGCGGTTGCAGTTGCCCGCCCCGGGCGGGGTTGCGTAGGTACGGTGAATCCGCGCACCGGGCGGGCGGTGGAGATCCGCGACAGCCGCCCCTTCGGTTCGGCACGGGCCGCTGACCAGCAGCCCGTGCTTCGCTGACCGGCGGCAGTCCGGTACCGCGGCGATCCTGGGGCAGGGGCCGGGCAACCCGGCCCCTGCCCCAGGTGTCGGAGCGGCTGAGCTCAGAGCTTGAGCATCTCCTTGGCGACCTCGTCGGCGGACGCGGCGGGGATCGCGGTCGCGGCCTGCTCGAGCACGAGCAGCCGCGCGCCGGGGATGTCGCGCGCGAGCGCCTCGCCACAGCCGACCGGGAAGAACCGGTTGCGACGGCCGTGCACCACGAGCGTCGGCACCGCGAGTTCGGGCAGGCGCTCGCGCCAGCGGGGCCCGCAGTCCAGGTGGGCGAACACGGTGCCGAGCTGATTGGCCATCTGGACAGAGCGCGATGTGCCCGGTGTGCGGTCGAAGATCCGCCCGGCGGTGGTCCGTGCCTCGTCGGGGTCGTCACCGAAGACCTCGGCCGCGGCGGTCGCCCACTCCACCACAGAGGCACGGTCGGACCAGTCGGGCTTCGGGAGCTTGAAGCGTTCCTTCATCGCAGCCTGGTCGTGGTCGGGCAGGTCGTCGTCGACCGGGCCGGGAGCGACGGCCCGCGTCCCGGCGAGCGTCAGCGCGGAGAACGCCTCCGGGTGATCGAGGGCGGCCACCTGGGCGACCATCCCGCCGACGCCGATGCCCGCCAGGTGCGCGGGGCGGTCGTCGAGCCCGCGAGCGAGCGCGGCCGCGTCGGCGGCGAGGTCCCGGAGCGTGTACGCGGGTGCTTCGGGGTCGGCCGTCGTCGACGCGCCCGCGTCGCGCAGGTCGTAGCGGACGACGTGACATCCGCCGCGCGCGAGCGCCTCGCAGAGGGCGTCGGGCCAGGACAACATGGTCGTGCCGCCCGCGAGCAATACCAGGGGCGCCGCCTCGTCACCGAAGTGCTCGACGCCGAGTGCGACGCCTGGGGCGTGTGGAACGTGTCAACTGTCGAATGCATCGTCAACCTCCAAGACAGCTGGTACCGACGGCATCAGCGGTCCCAATGTAATGGTTTCAACCGCAGGGGAACGGTCTGCCGGCAAGGTGGGAGACACCGCGTCGGCAGACCGTGTTCGTCCTACGCGGCTGCCGGCTCAGGGGCCGGTTCCCCTTCCGGGGGCTCGGCCGGCGCCTGGCGGGGCATCAGGGTGACGAACGGGATGCTGAGGGCCGTGGCGACCATGACGACGACAAGGGTGACCTGCATCGCGTGGCCGTATCCGGAGTCCGCGTATCCGTAGAAGACCGACGAGACCGCGGCCGAGCCGATCGCCGTGGAGATCTGCTGCATCGAGGTGAGCGAACCGCTGGCACTGCCCGCCTCTTCAGGCTTCGCGTTGCCGAGGGCGATGGTCGGAATCGTGGTGTAGCACAAGCCGGTGCCGATGCCGATGACCAGGAACGCCGGGGCCAGTGCCCACAAGCTGACGTCCATACCGGAATGGTTGACGATTGCCAGGAGCAAGCCGCTGCCGAGGATGCTGATGCCCAGGCCGACGAAGACGAGTGTGCGGCCGCTTGGTGACCAGGCCGCCCATGGCGGCGAATGTGGCGACGATGAGCCCCGCGGTGAGCGGCACCGTACTGAGCGCGGCCGTCCGCGGGCTGGCGTGCAACCCTTCCTGCATGAACAGCGACAGTACGAAGAACAGGCCGGTGCCCGCGATGAACGAAACGAGTCCTACGAGCATGCCGGAGGTGAAACCTCGGTTCTTCAGAAGCGAGGGCACGATGAGCGGGTCCGCCGCGGTGCGCTGTCGATAGGCGAAGGCGGCGAAGAGCAGGACGCCGACGGCGACCGAGGCTACGGGGCCGGCCGTCCAGCCGTTGGTCGATCCCTCGATCAGGCCGTACATCATCCCGAGCATGGCCAGCCCGAGCAGGCCAGAGGCCCACCCGTCGATGACGGTGGTTCGGTCGCCGTCATCGCGCGGCAGGATCTTGGCGGCCAGAAGCAGCCCGGCGAGGCCGAGGACGACCGTGAGGAGGAAGATCGGGCGCCAGCTCAGGCCGAACATGTCCACGTCGATGATGAAGCCGGCGAGGACCGGGCCGACCACAGCGGAGATACCGAGAACCGGGCCGAACAGGCCGAAGGCCTTGGCAATCATGTCGGGGCTGAAGGCCTTCATCATGATCGACATGCCCTGCGGGATGAGCAGAGCCCCGAACGCTCCCTGGGTGACTCGGGCAAGGATGATCAAGACCGGGTCAGGGGCGAAGCCGGCCAGCGCCGAGGCCAGGGTGAAACCGCCGAGGCCGATCATGAAGAGCCTGCGTTGGCCGAACTTGTCACCCAGCCGGACGGGGAGTACGCCACGTCACAGCGGGTGTAGACCGGGCCACCGATGAGGCCGTGGCTGTTGTCGGTGGGGAAGGTCTCCGGAACGCTGCTGGAGAACGTCGCGAACGGAGCGAAGGCCATGTCCTTCGATAGGTCGGTGCCCTTCACTCCGACCTGGTTCGGCACGCTACCGTCCCACTGGACCGTTGTGGTGCCGGTCTCCTCATGCGGGTCGATGTCGACGGATCCGCCCCACATGAGGTTGCCGTCCCAGCTGTAGGAGGGCTTGTCCACGCACCCGGTGCTGCACAGCGGTGTGATCGTCAGTTTGATCGCGCCTCGCTGCGCAGGGAACGGAAGCTTCCCGGCGGGCATCGGCAGTGGCGTGATACGCGCCCACAGCCTCAGTTGCGTGCCCCGCAGATCCGTCTTCATGTGGTAGGACATCAGGAAGTTCTGGAAGCCCTTGGACTCCGTCTGCTGCCGGTTCGTCACCTCCACGGCCAGCATGTTGTACATGCACGCCGCGTCGCGGGTGAAGATCGACGGATACTTCCCCTGGGCTGCACCGGCCTCACAGTTACCGTTCAGAGGGGGAGCCGCTGCCTCGACACCTTTGCGACGGGCCCGGGCCTGCTGCGCGTGCTTAATGTCCGCCTTGGTCGCCGGGGCGGAGCTGATACAGAGCCGGTCACCGTTCTTGGCCGCTTCGCAGTGGCGGGTGTTGGTCCCGGCGAGGGCCTTGGTGTCGACGTTGCGCCAGCCAGGGACCGGCTGCCAGGCGTTGTCGAAATCAGGGTTCTCGGCGATCTCGTTCGGCGCTGGCAGGGTGATATCCACCGCGTGATCGGTGCACCCGAGGTCCCCTTCGGGTTCGCCGCGCTTGTTGACGGGTGACGCTTCCCGGCTCAGGAGAGGGTCGTCGGTCTGCGGGGCGGCGGGACGGCGTGGAGCAGTTCCCACAGGGGGCGGGAGCCGGACGCCCATACTGCGAGGGTGTGGCGGTCGACGACGTGGAGGTGCTGCTGTTTGGCGAAGGCCACGGCAGGCGCGGTGACGCGGCCGTTGGTCACGATGACCGCGATGTCGGCGCCGTGGACTTGGCGGGCGGTTCCGTTGAGGACCTGGAGGTCGGGTGTGCCGACGGCGAAGCCGGCGAGGCCGTTGCGGCGGTGCTTGCACTGGATCACCCAGCGCCGCCCGTAGGGGTCGGTGGCTTTCACGTCCGCGCCCAGGTCCCCACCGCCCCCGACGCGGATCGCGTCCCGGCAGCCGTCACGGCGCATCAGGTCCCGTACGGCTTCCTCGAACCGGGCGTGGTGCAGGGCGTCCAGCTGGGCCAGCCCGTAGCGCAGGCCCTGCGCGCGGACCGCGTCCCACCGCGCCCTCTGCCGCCTCTGGTAGAGCCAGCCGCCGCCGGCCAGCAGAGTGAGCATGCCGGTGGCGATCAGGATCCACCAGTGGGTCATCAGCCAGTCGACGACAGCCGCCACCAGAGCGATGGCCACGGCCGCGGCCGCGAGGAGACCGGTCATCCGGTCGCCTGCCCGCTGCCTCCGCCGACCCGGCCTGCGGGCACGCGCCCGTCCGACCGGCGGGCGCCTGGTCCTCGCCGCCAGGCCCTTGCGTACGCGGGGGCGGCTCATCGGCTGGCCTGGGTGACGTCGCTCGCGAGCTGCCCCAGGATGTCCAGGATCCCCTGCCCGACCGGGGTCGGGGCGAGAAGAACCCCGAGCGCCAGGACGATGACCACGGTCAACTGCTCGTCATTCCGGCTCCGCGCCTGGGTACGCCGCCGCAGCCGCACGACGACGATGACAGCGAGCAGCACAGCCACATTGATCGTCAGCATCGTTCGCGACCTCCCGCCACGACCGGCCACCACACCCGTGCGGGCGGCAACACGCCACCCCAGCCTTCTTGTGTAGCCGGACCCCCCTGGCGCTGAAAGCAAGTTGCGGACGAATGACACAAAGCCATTCGGAGCTGGCCGAATACTGCACAGCCGGACTTTCGCTTTCCAGCAGGCCCAGACCCGGTCAGGCCGACTCCCAACTCCGAACGCGGTGAAGCGGGAGGAACGGGTTCCCTGGGCCGACGGCCCGCCGCCGTGTTGGCTGCCGCGATGACGCGGGCCTGCTCCAGGCGTGTCCGTTTCGCCCAGGCCGACGACTGCGGGCACACGGTGAGTCGGCCGGAGTCCGGGGCGAGACGGACGGCGACAACGTGCTCCACCAGCTCGGGGGCGATCGCCACCCACCGCTCCCGCAGCGTGGCGCCGGCGGCCGGGAGCTTCCAGGCTCACTCGGTGACCAGTTCGCTGAGTGCGGCACCGAGACCCATCGGCTCACGCCCGTCCCGGCGCACCGTACGAACCGGCCGCGGCTTCTGCTTCCCCTTCCGGCCGCCGCCGTTCCTGCACGCCGCCTCCATCGCGGCCCGCAGCGCGACCCGGGCCAGGACGACGCCGGACACCTCGCCGCCCCTCACGCCTGCTCCCAGGCGTGGTGCCCGAGGACCAGATGACGGGTGCCCGAAAGGCGCTGCGCCTGGTCGACCAGCTGGTGGCTGAACAGGCGCCTCGCGGACGGTTCGCCCGTAGCGGTCGATGTGATCGAAGACGACCTGGTGGTCCTTCATCCCCCGCACCCGCCAGTCGCGGACCTGCTCACGGGTCAGCTCCTCCAGGACCAGCTCCTCGTCGTCGATGTCGGCGGGCTCCGGCTCCAGAGCGGGGACGACGGCGGCCGGGCGGGGCGCGGGCAACGCGACTCGAAGGGCGCCCCCAGCGCGTCACCGACCGCCGCGCCTATGACTGTGCCAACTGCCCGTGCGTTTCGATCCACGTGAGGAGGTAGCGAAGCCGACCACCTGAGCGACCAGGAGCTCCAGCTGTGGTCAGTCCCTTCATCGTCTGAGATCAGTCTGGCGACTTCAGCGTCCGGATAAGTTCCTCCGAGTGCCTCGCGAGGTGCTCCGCGTCGGCTTGGTAATGCAGGTCATGGCCCGCGGCCAGATGCCCGGCGAACGCCTCGTTTCCTGCGGCGGCTTGTGCCTTCATGTGTGCAATCAGGTGTTCCAGCCGGACGATCGCGATGTCGACGAGTGCACCACGGTCCTTGTCGGCCAACTCGTAGGCGCCGGCGAACAGGCGCAGTCGCCGGGCCTGCTCGGCCACCGGCACCGCACCTTCCTCCGGTGCGACGGTGAGCGGGGCGAACCGGTAGGCGGCATAGGCGACGTCCCAGATTCTCGGGCCGGGATGTGCGGTGTCAAAGTCGATCAGCGCCACCGGCAGCCCATTGCGGAACACCGCGTTGTAAGGGGCGACATCGCCGTGGCAGATAACCTCGGCCGGGTCGCGGGAGGGGAAGTACCAGGTCGCGTCGGCGGGCGGGCGGAACCCTGCGGTCGCGTCGTGGAAGGCACGCAGCAGTCGGCCTGCGGCGTGAAGTCGCGCATCGCCGTCGTCCCCGAAGGGCGGGTCGGCATCGACCTGCCCGGAGACGAAGTCCAGTACCTCCCGGCCCTGATCATCCACGCCGTGTGCGTTCGGCGCTCCGGTGAACCCGACCGCGGCCAGATGGTTCAGCAGGGCGTGGACAGTCGGGGTCCAGGCGCCAGTCGGCCGGCGCACCGTTTCCCCGACACGAACGACGTGGTTCACCCCTCCACCTGTCAGGATCTCTTCGTCCATATCGGGGAAGCTACCGCACCGACTCGTCGAACAGGCTGTCCTTCATCGGCCGTGGGGTCCGCCGAGATCGTCTCACCTTGATCATGCTGCGGGGTCGCCAGCCTCTGGCGGGCCACATCTCGGTCGCCCGGACGGATTCGGCATGAGAGCCTCACGTCCGTGGCTACTGAGTCCGAGGTGGGAGAGCTGTTGTACCAGCGCGGCTGGCGTACGGCATTCACGGTCGCTGAAAGGGTGAACGCGTGGGCTGCCCTGGTGAGCCTCATCGAGCGCGGCTACGGCGACGACGTCTACGAGTACACCAACGACCTCTACTGCCGAAACTGGCTGCACGAGGCGTGGCTCCTGCTGGACGAACACATCGTCCAGCTCTGGAACCCGCGGATCAAAGCTCTGGACGACCAGTACAAGGCCGCGACCGTCGACGACGACGGCCAAGCACTTGATCAGTTTCACAGGCTGCCCGGCCCCGACCTGTGGTGGTGGCGGCGCCACCCCCGCATCCTCACCGGAGACCTCGGGCGTTCGCTTCGCTCGGCCGGTGCCATCGGCGCCGACGCGGACACGGCATGACCCTCAGCCTCGCGGGATTACGGGACAGCACAAGGGTTGCCCGGATGGTTCGCAGATGACCTTCTGCGGCTCTACGCAGAGATGGCAGACGGCACGATGTCTGAGATGACGACGGCGGTGCGGGAGCTGACCGGGCGTGCGCCGCGTACCTGGCAAATGGGTTAGGACACGCTCGTCGAACCGTCAATCCCGCAACGCCGGAGATCGGAATCCAGGAGCGCTGAAGGCCCAAGCGGATAGAGATCGCTTGACGCTTGGGACTGCCCAGCAGGTCGGCCTGATGCCCATCACCACGCAGGCCGTGATGAGTTCCGAGAACGCAGTCTGCTCGCGCGGCTGTCGCCCGTGATCGCCAGGACCGTCTTGGCGATGCTCTCCGCTGCCATCGTGGTGGCTGCGCCGCCACCCCGAACGGCCCGTCAAGTGGGCGCTGTTTTATGGCACTTCGTCTCCCTGGTCCTCGCCGGACCGGTGGGCGCGGCCGGGGCCGGGTCTGCCGGGACAGCATCGGCCGGACCGGGGACGGGCGCGGCGCCGGGCGGCAGGATCCGCAGGGAACTCACGACGGTGCGGCCCCCCGCCTTGTTGGCGGCCGCGATGACCCGGGTCTGCTCCAGCCGGGCCTTCGTCGCCCAGGCCGTCGACTCCGGGCACACGGTGAGCCGGCCGGTGTCGGGGTCGTACGACACGGCGGCGACGTACGCGCCGATGGCGAAGGCCGCGCCTTGTCCGAGCGCGAACTCGCCCGCGTGGCCCATCGAGAGGTTGAGTCCGCCGACCACGAGGGAGAAGACAGCGACCAGCACCAACTGACGCTGCCAGAAGAGGCTCCAGGCCGAGGTAGCGCAGCAACAGGCAGAAACAGCACCAGGATCAGCCCGATGAGCGGCCACCCGGAATACGACATACCAGTCGTGCCTGCGCCGGGGCCGGGCTCGGCCGTCCGCCGTGGGATGACGGCCTCAGCTCGCGGGCTTGGTCATCCCGTCCACGACGGCGCCCGGGGCGATGAACGCGTAGTCGGTGGCGCTGGGGCTCACGAAGCGGCTCGCGTTCGAGTAGCCGAAGTTCTGGAAGCCGACCCACGGGACCTCGGCGGGCGGCTTCAGCTACTCAAGCGCCGACGTGACCGACTTCGTATCCGACGCCTTCGCCTGGTCCACGGCCTGGTGCAGCAGCCACAGCGAGTCGTACGCGAACGAGTAGATGTGCTGCGGCATCGTGGGCGGGACCCGGCCCTTGGTCGAATCGACCATCGTGGTAAGCGACTTCGAGCGCTGCGCCGGGTCGACCCGTTCCAGGTCGCGGACACGCCGGGGCGCGATCGGCGTCGACGTCAGCCGACCGAATCCCGGGTGCGGGCACCGGCGTTCTCCCGGGCCTGCCGTAGGCTGGCGGGCTTCGCGGGTTCGCGCGGGGCGAGGTAGCCAACCGTACCCAGGCAGAGCAGTACATGGCGCTCCGCGACATCGGACGGAGTGAGCGCCCCGTCCGAGCGGTACCAGTTGGCGACACCCTGGCACATCGTGAGAATCGCGCGGCTCGCATCGGCGGGGATCGGGGTCGTGAAGCTGCCCTGCTCGATGCCGGCCTCGACGGTGTCGAGGAGCATGTACTGGAGGCTGTCGCGGAGCTCGACATAGCGGGCCCGGTTATCCGGTTCCAGGCTGCGGATCTCGGAGTCCAGGAACGCGAGCCCTCGGCGGTTGGCCATGTAGACCACGATGCACTCGACGATGGCGGAGAAGCGATCGACCGGGTCGTCCCCGGCCTCCGCCACGGCGGCCTGACAGCGGCCCAGCACGTCGCTCATCGAGGTTTCGAGGAGGGTGACGAGCAGCGCCTGCTTATTCTCGTAGTGGTAGTACAGCGCCGGCACCGTGACGCCGACGCGGCGCGCAATGTCACGCACGGTGGTGCCGTGATAGCCGTGCTCGTTGAACGCGGCCATCGCGTGGAGGAGGACCGGGTGCAGGTCCAGCGGGGCATACGTACGCCATCCCCCAGAGTGATCGGCATCCCGGTCAGGTGTCGCGGACAATCGACTCTCCCACCTCACTACTGATCGGTCGCTCAATTGAGCGTATGGCAGGTCGACCGCACGCGTCAAGCGCGATGCCGAACCAGGGGTCAGATTTTCTGAATAACAGAAATAGACTCTGAGATCCACTTAGCGATCGTTCACTCTTGACCCGCTGATCGGCCCCGGCTAGCGTCACACCACCGGTATCGGCACAGGGAGGCTGGAAACCCATGACCAACACTGAGTTCGAGCTCGGCGGTGTGTGTCATCTCGCGCTTGTCTGCAAGGACATGCAGCGCACGGTCGACTTCTACACGAACGTTCTCGGCATGAAACTCGCCATGACGCTCGACCTCCCGAACGGCGGCCAACACTTCTTCTTCGACATGGGAGGCGGCCAGTTCATCGCGTTCTTCTGGTTCGCCGGGGCCCCGGAGCACTCCCCGGGGATCGCCTCGCCGACCGCGCTTCCCGGCAAGGGCGACATCCGCACGGCGCACGGCTCGATGAACCACGTGTCGTTCAAGATCCCGGCCGGCAAGTTCGAGGAGTACAAGGCCAAGCTCGAAGCCAAGGGCGTGGTCACCGCGCCGATCCTGAACCACGACGAAAGCGAGCGCGGCTGGTCACTGGAGATCACCGAGACCACCTTCCAGCGCTCGATGTACTTCTTCGACCCCGACGGCATCCTCCTGGAATTCGCGGCCTGGACCCGCGAGTTGCGGGAGACCGACGTGCAGCACGCCCCCGTCGACAGCAACGGGGTCCCCGCCTCGACCACCGCAGGAGCCTGAGATGACCGACATCGTCACATTCGCCGACGACTTCTTCGGCGCAGTCGCCAACGGAGACATCGACGCCGTCCGGCGCTACTACCGCGACGACGTCAAGGTCTGGCACAACTTCGACAACCTGGAGCAGGACAAGGCGACGAATGTCGCCACCCTGGCGAGCATCCCGGACCGCTACGACACCTTCGAGTACGCCGAGATCCGGCACACGCCGATCGAGGGCGGCTTCCTGCGCCAGCACGTCATCAAGGCCTCGCGCAATGGCAAGCGTGCCTACGTCCCCGCGATCCTGCGCGTCTATGTAGAAGACGGTCAGGTGTACCGGATCGAGGAGTACTTCGACTACGGGCAGCTCAAGTCCGCGTTGGGTTTCTAGGCAATTCACTTACAGCGAAGCAGTAGTCGCCCTGGAGGGCCAGCATGACCAGCGACACCTTGGCCGTCTGCGGCATTGTCGGCAGCCTTCGGCGTAACTCCTGGAACCGCAAGCTGCTGGAGGCCGCCGCGGCGCTGGCTCCGATCGACACGGAACTCCGGATAAGCAAGGCCTTCGACGACATCCCGCTGTTCAACGAGGACCTGGTCGGCAGCGAGCCCGCGGCGGTCCTGCGGTTGCGCGAGGAGGTCGCCGCCGCGGACGCGCTCATGATCGCCACCCCCGAGTACAACGGCGGTGCGCCCGGCGTCCTGAAGAACGCCCTGGACTGGCTCTCGCTCCCCCTGGGGGGAGCGGCACTGGAAGGCAAGCCGGTGGCCCTGATGGGGACGAGCCCGGGTCGCCTCGGCACGGCGCGCGCCCAGTTCGAGCTGCGGAACATGTTCCTCTTCTCCCGCTCCCCGGTCATGCCCGGTCCCGAGTTGCTGTTGGGACACGCACACCAACACTTCGACGAGCACGGCAAGTTGACCGATTCCCTGGCGATCGAACGCATCGCACTGCTCTTCCGGAACCTCCGAAAGTACGCACAGTTGAATTCAACCGAGGCGGTCCCTCTCCGATGATCAGCAAAACCTTCGTCAGCAGCGAATCCCCCGGTGCCCCTCGGGCCGGTGCGGGCGGGATGCCCTGCCAGGGTGTCTACTACACCCCCGAGGGTGTCAAGCCGCGCGTGGCCGTGATCACCACGCATTACCAGATCGATTTCTCCGAGCACTACCTTGCCGAGTACCTGGCCGAGCGCGGCATCGGGTTCCTGGGCTGGAACACCCGCTACCGGGGGTACGAGTCGGACTTCGTTCTCGACCGGGCCGTGGTGGACATCGGCGTCGGGGTGCGCTGGCTCAAGGAAGAGGCCGGGGTCGAGCACGTGATCCTGCTCGGCAACTCCGGCGGCGGATCGCTCATGGGGGCCTACCACGCGCAGGCGGTAGAACCGTCCCTGCGCCCGGGGATCGGCAGGGAACCGGCCGCCGGACTGGACGACCTGATCCCCGGCGACGCCTACGTGTCCCTCGCCGCGCACCTCGGACGTCCCGAGGTCATCACCGGCTGGCTGGACGCCTCGGTCACCGACGAGCACGACCCGACGCTGACCGACCCGGAACTGGACCTGTTCAACCCCGAGAACGGCCCGCCGTTCTCGGCGGAGTTCCTGGAGCGCTACCGGACGGCGCAGGTCGCTCGCAACCACCGGATCACTGCGTGGGCCAAGGCCGAGCTGGCCAGGATCGAGGCGCTGGGCTTCCAGGACCGCCCCTTCACTGTGCAGCGTGCATGGGCGGACCCGCGGATGGTCGACTCGACGGTCGACCCGTCGGACCGACCGGACAACTGGTGCTATCGCGGTGTGCCGGCCGTGGCAAACCGCAGCGGCCGAGGCCTGGGCAGCGAAACGACACTGCGGAACTGGCTGGACATGTGGAGCCTGTCCGAGTCCCAGTGCCGGGCGGAAGAGCACCTGGGCAAAATGAAGATTCCCGCGATCGTCATCAACCCGCACGGGGACGCCGGCGTGTACCCGAGCGACGCCGACGCGCTGTACGACGCCATCGCGAGTGACGACAAGAAGCGGCTCGACCTGCCCGGCGACCACTACTTCCAGGAGCCCGAGGGTGCCCGCGCCCGGGTTGCCGATGTGATCACTGAGTGGATCAACGAGCACTTCCCACAGAGCCGGGCGTAGCCCCGGGGCCCGGGTCAGTCCCCGGTCGTACTCACCCTGCTCCGGTGAAAGCCGTGCTGTACGTCACGGTATCGCTCGGTGGCCGCGGGCTCGGCCCGATTCGCGCGGCACGCTCCGGCACCGGAGGACGGCAGCACGAACGAGCCCCGTACCGCGATCGCGGCGAGCCGCACGGCAGTCGACTCGGGGCTGCATACGCACGGACTTCAGCGCGGAGCCGCAGGCATGTGCCTGCGGCTCCGCGCTGTCGTGCATCGGTGGCGGCACGGACGGGTTCGTGAGCGCCATCGCGGAGCGCGTGTTGGGGCTGTCCCGGGAACCACAGGTGTCGTGATCGCGGTCAGATGAGCTGAACGCGCACTTCCTCGGCGGCAGCCTTCAACGACTCGGCGATCTCCTTCCGGAGCGTCGCGGTCATGCGGTAGGTCGGCACCGACACGTTGAGACAGAACAGGGTGCCGCTGGGAGCCTCGATCGCCACCGCGACCGAGGCAACACCCTCCTCGCTCTCCTCCTGGCTGGTCGCATAGCCCCACTTCCGCGCCCGCTGAACCGCCTGCTGCAACTCGCTCCGCGTCGCGATGGTCCGCTTGGCGACGGGGTCCAGCTCGTCGTCCGGGTAGAGCTCGCGCAGTTGCTCGGTCGGCAGCCGACTGAGCATCGCCTTCCCGCTGGAAGTCGCGTGTGCCGGGACCACTTTGCCCGCCCGGGAGCTGACGCGCACCGCGCGCGTGCTCTCGACGGCGTGAAGGAAGTTGACGTGGCTTCCTTCCAGGCGGGCAAGGTGCACGGTCTCTCCGAACTCCTTGTTGAACCGCTCCGTCGCCGGACGCACCCGCGCGCGTACGTCGGCATGCCGCATGATCGCCGAGGCCACCGAGCTCAACGCGGGGCCGGGCTCGTAGGCCCGGGTCGACGGGTTCTGCGTCACGAAGCCGCGGTACTGCAACATCGCGAACAGCCGGTGGGCCGTTGACGAGGCCACACCCAGATGCGTGCTCGCGTCGGTCAGCCGGATCTGCCGATGGTCGCCGAACCAGAGAAGGAGCCGCAGGCGTTGTCCACCGACTCGATCGGATACTGCGGCGCTTTGTTCCGCCGCGGCCGCTCCTGCTTGTCCGCCATACGTCGTCAGGGCCGCGGAGCTCTCGCGAGCCCGCTTCCCGTCCCCCTCTCGATTGCGTGCGATGTACCGCACACGGCCTGCCGGCGATTTCCTTGACTTCAATACCGTTGCGCTCGGGTATGAAGGTGCTGGTCAAGGGGATTGAATGAGGCAACGAAACATCTGAGGATCAACGATCGGCGAAGAGAGTGGGTCAAGGTCAGGGGTCACGCTGCAGGAGCAGTCTGTCATCACGCGCACGATCGAGACAGCTAGGGCGTGTATCGAAAGTAGCGCCGTCCGCCCGGAGGGCGGGGCCTGCGGCGTCCGGTGCGTGCAATCGCAAGGCGGAGGGTCGCCCTCGT
>NZ_JBIALS010000073.1:0-13484 GCF_042873655.1 Streptomyces sp. NPDC004609
AGCAGGGCGTCCAGCTCATTCGTCACAGAACGATCTTGGACGCCCTGTCTGCGTTCCCAGACACACCGCCAGCATTCGGAATGACTCGTCTAGGGCGTCCGCCGGCCCGGCGTCGATCGCCTCCGGCGTCTGGATCCGGCGGCTGCCGGGCTGAGGCACGCGGCCACCGACGCCCTCGTGACCCGCGGCCGGCTGCTCAGCCTGCCCGAGAAACAGGCCGACGACCACGAATCCGACGGCCGCATCCTGCGCCTCGCCGAAGACCTGGCCCTCCTCAGCGCCAACCCCGACCACCTCGCAGGAGCCTGCGCTCAGCTCGCATCCCTGGACCAGCCGGCCGTCGTCTCCCCCGCGCCGAACCAGACCCCGATCCGCATCATCGACAGCGTCGACCCCGACCACGACCGCCCGACCCGGCTCCTGGAACGCCACTCCGAGCACCGCCGGGTCGCAGCCCTGGCCACCCTTGCCGCCAACCCCCACACCCCGCACGCCGCCGTCAGCCACGTCCTCCACATGCTGCACCCCGCCGAGCCGGCCTGGATCGCAGAGAAGGCCGAAGGCCCCGGCTGGTTCCAGAACACGGCGGCGGCCGTCCCGGCCGCCGAGGACGAAGACGACGGTGTGCCGCGGCTGCACAACGACGACGAACTCGCCCAGCACCCCGACCCCGTGGCCGTCCTGCAGTCCTGGCTCGACTCCCCCGCCGCCGGTGAGATCCTCTCCCGCTCCGAGATCTACCGGGCTGTCGTCGACTCCCGCCACCGCACCCTGGAGCACCTGCGCCAGGTCCCCGCCGACGAGGTCCTCTCCCGCCACGAACCCGAGGTCGGACTGAATGTCCTGCTGGACCACTGCGGGCGCAGCACCGACCGGTGGGCGGCACTCGCCGCCGCCATGACCTTCGAGTACGACGAGGAGAAGACCACCTTCGGAGAGCTCCTCGACTCCCTGGACGACGCCCTCGCCCGAGCACAGACACCCTCAACCGGCCGCTTCGCCGAATCACGCCATCTACTCCAGGCGCTGCGGCTCCATCTGGTGGCCGGCTCCTTGGCACGGGCCCGGCGCAGCGCGGCGGCCTCGGTCGCCGCAGACTGATGGCGGCGCTGTGCGCGGGCCTGCTCGATCAGGGCCGGTGCATCGTCCAGGACGACACCGGGTTCGGGAAAGGCAATGCGGGACAGCTCGCGCAGCGCGGCGGTCCGCCGCTCGATCGCCTGCACGGTGGCCGGGTCGACCCGCTGTGCGGGCGCGGGCGCCTGGTGCGCGGCGAGCGTTCTTTCGATAGCCCGTGGACGCCGTCTGGCGCGTCTTCACCGGTGCCTGCGGGGCGTCCGGTGCGCCAGCGGGGGTCTTGGGGACGGTTCGGGGTGCGGGTGCGGCGCCGGCCGCCAGGACCCGGATGCAGCGAACCGCCTGCGTACCGGCCGTGTCGTTGGCCGCGGCAATGACGCTGGCGCTGATCAGCCTCAGCTGGGTGGCGTAGGCCGGGGAGTCTGGGCGCAGGTCCAGCCGGCCGGTCTCGGGGTGGAAGGCGACGTCCTGGACACGGTCGGGCAGCTGCGGCGCGACGGCGGCCGCTATGGCGGGCCACTGGTCCAGCACGGTTCCGCCGGCGGCCGAAAGCTCCCACCCAGGCCCGCTCCGCCATCAGGCCCTGGCGAAAGCGGCGAACTCGGACGGCTCCGCGGCGCGCGGCCGCGGCGCGGGTGCGCTGCTTCGTCCTGCGGGTGCCGCCCTCACCGCGGGCCTTGAGGGGCGTGCGGTGCCGGGTCGGCCCCCGCGGTTATGCGTTCTTTTGGGAGGAGGGCGGGATTTTACAGGTCCAGTACGGCCCGCAGTGCGGTGTCCACCCTGGCCAGGACGTCGGCCCTGACCGGGCCCCTTCGTTCGGCGCCCTCGAAGCGGGCCAGTCGCAGCTGGACCAGGTTCACCGCGACCGCTGTGCAGGGCACCGGCTCCAGGATCCCGACGCTCATGGCCGTGTCCGGATACCGTCCGGCGTCATGGAGCACGATGGACAGCACAGCGCCGTACGTTTCCTCCAGCCCGGTCAGCGACACAACGAGCACCGAGCGGCCGTCGGCCAGGGTCCAGATGTCGCCTCTGTTCACAGAGTGTCGCCCTCACCGCACAGATCGTCCCCCAGCCCCAGGGACGCCAGCTGCCGTGCTGCGTCGAGCACCGCCGCCCGCTGTGCCGCGCGCACGATGTACGCGTTGAGGGACAGCCCGGCCGCTGCCGCGGCCTGGCGGACCGAGGCGTCCACGTCATCCGGCATGCGCAGTGTCATCACAGTCATGCACCAAACATAGCAACCGACCCAGGCAACCGCCATATGCCATCAGGTGGCGGTAGCATCAAATGGTGGCAGGGTCCTCGCCCGGGCTCCGGTCGTCCCGTGGTCTGTCCCCGGGGTGCTCGTGCCGGGCGGGCACCGTCTCCCAGGCCTGCCGCCTGTGCAGCCGGGCGGCAGGGCAGAGCTGTGACCCACTCGGAGGCGTAGCGGCACAGCCCGTCCTCTGCCGCCGCGAGCCCAACGGGCCATGAATCCATAGCAAGTTCGCCAGGGCGTTCTGTGGAATCATTGGTGTCAAGTGGGTGCTGGTGGGGGTGTTGTCAGTGGGATCGGCTTGGATGGAGTCGTGTCTTTCTATGAGCTCACTCGTCAGCTGCCGGAGATCTCGATCATTCGGAATCGCTCCCGAGCCATGGCTGCCCTCGACTCCGTCATGAGCCCGGACTGGGAGTCGCGGTTCTACTCGTTCGACTCTCAGTGGTCGCCGGCCGAGGAGATGGCCTCTATGCGCGACGGCTGCGGCAATGACTACTCGATCGTCTTCTCTCCAGCGGGTGCGTATGCCCGCGGGTTCGATCACGAGTCACCGATGAGCCCGCATCGGGTCACGCCTCCGGTTCCGTGGCCAGGGCTGTTCGATGGAGTGCCAGCGGCGTTTCTCCACCACGTCTCGGAACCCGCGTTCAGCGGGCACGACGGAACACCGAGGGCAACCGTGTGCTTCTGGCGTGAACGGGCTGACTCCGAGTGGAGGGCCGGGACCATCGAGGCCCTGCCTGCGGGTGTACAGGACGGCGACAGCGCGGAGCGGCTGTTCGACGTCTTGGTGGATGGCCGTCCCGAGGCATATCAGCAGTTCGCAGAGGATTACTACGAGGTCGCGGTGAACATCGAGGCCGTCCGTCACGTCTATGCCCTGCGGCCTCTTACTCAGGGCGTGGTCTCTGCGTTGAACCCGGGCGTCGACCTCGCTGACCTGGCCGAGGATCTGACGCAGATCGGATATCCCGTCCCGGGGCCAGCTTCTGCTCCGCCATGGCGAAGTCTTTAGTGCTTTCAATCCAAAAGGATCCCCAGTGAGTAATTACTTCCTGTACGGCGCCAATTCTGTTTCTTTGCGACAGATCACGCAAGATTTGACCAACCTGCTCGGATATAAGTTTCAGGAGCGTGATAGCTCACACAAGGGAGGTACATACTTTCTTGCCAACGCGTGCAGTTCCAACGAGATTTCCGTGGAGGAGAATTGGGAAGACGAGGAGGGGTATGCGTCCGAATCTGCCCATAGAGATTACTCCGTGCTCGTGTACCTCAATAGAGCCGAAGGGTCTGTGCCAGCAGCTCTCTCTTCCATGCCGGTTCTGGTGCACCTGCGGACAGAGGAGGTCCCATAAGAACTCCTACTGCAAGCGTTCGCTGGGCCCAATTCCTTGCGTGTGATCCGCACCCCAAGAAGAACGACTTCGTCGACCTAATACTGAGGTTTTCGTTGGTTCTGTGGGTATGGTGGGCTCGTTGGTTCACCAGTCCTGGCAGCGGCTTGGACGACACCGCCGGACCAGCACCCTCAGCTGCTACCGCAGGCTCACCAAATGAGATGACTTGCAAAGCTCCCAGGTGCCCGGACGGGTCGGAAGGGCGACGGTCTGCGCGTACTCGTCGCCGCTTGCCACGGGGTTGCAGGCATGCATGCCCGCTTGCATGCCTGCCGACTGGTACGCGGACGCGAACTCATGACATGAGGCGCCGACTCCAGACCCCTGCGACGAACGCGAAACCATTGACGGAGGCCCCCTGTGACGTCGTGCCTGAGGGCGATCCCGACACTGCCACAACGACAGCGCCCGTGGTGAGCTACAGCCTCACGAAGCTCACGATGAGCACAGCCAGGGACAGCAGTAGCATGCCCAGGCAGTTGACCCAGAACGCGGAGTTCAAGGCTCGCGCGCGAATGTGGGATGCGGCGGCCGCCAGGAAGTAGACAACGATCGCGGCAGTGGTCGTCATGGCGACGCCGGGCACCCAGAGCCCGACGATGAGCCCCACCACAGAGGCCGCCTTGACGGTGACCAGCGCCCACCACCAGTCGCGCGGGAACCGTACGCCGTCCAGACAATCGACGATGAATCCCGGTGGACGGATCATCATTGCGGCGTCGCCCGCCTGTATCCCGAGCAGGATCAGGATCGGCCAGACGGGAGACGGGAGTTCAGAGAGGGTCATCGGTCACTCTCTTCGTATCCGGTGACGAATTCGGCGGTGCGCCGGATCCCGGTTGCCGTCTGCTGCCGGTCGGTGGATCCCGCGGCGAGCAGCATCAGCTCACCCAGGTAGCTGGTGAACATCACCTGCGCACCGTGCCGGGCGCGGGGGCCGGGTATTCCCGCCTTCACCATCGCGGCGGTGAGATTCTCCTCTGTCAGCGTGCGCAGCTCGCCGAGGGCCGCGTTCTCGGGTTGTCCTCGGGTCAGGGCCCGGAAGTACGCGCGCGCGAGTTCGTCGTTCTCGGCGAACAAATCGAGGAACGGGTCGAAGTAATGGGCCAGGTAGTCGACCGCGGCGGCTGCGGACTCCACCGCCGGGGGCACGGGGATGCGGGCGGCGATGGCTTGGTCGTAGACAAGGCTCAACAGAGACTCCTTGTCCCCCACTGCCATGACGGCACCCACGGAAACACCCGCCTCCGTCGCGATCTGTCGCACCGTTGTGCCCTGGAAGCCACGCTCCTGGAAGAGGCTTTCGGCGGCCTCGACGATGCGGGTGGTGGTCCGCCGTTTTCGTTCGGCGCGAGTTTCCTGAACACGTTCAGTGAACATGTTCAGAGGATAGTCGGCGCGGCTACACCGACGCAAGGCGCGGGCGCCTCGCCTCCGTAGCCGCGAACCTGGCACACGTCACGGCCAGGCACGAGGAGCTGTCGAACCAGCCCGTTCCCGACACCGGCATCATCCGGATCAGGTTGCCCTCAGCTTCAACTCACCTGCTGGGACAGGAAGTTGGTGCAGGTCCTTCACCTCCACTCGAACCAACAGCGCCTCACGGCGCAAACGGAAAGCGAGCCAGAACCTCTGCGGCTCTGTCGCAGATTCGGTGGTGACGGAAAGTCATGGACAGGGTGCCTGATTGAGCCGTGCGGATGTCCACCCGGAACTCCCGCCCTTCTTGGCGGCGATCCCAGAACCCCGGTGTCGTATTGCAGCCTGAGCTGGGCGAATCACTGCATGTAACGATCGCCACCGTTCGTTACCACCGACAGCGAGCCAGAGCCGAATCTGCGACCGGCAGCCTGGTCCGAGGTGCCACGGCGTGGCAGCACCAAGCGGATCACCGGCATCGTGAAAGCCGTCCCTGATCCTTCATCAGCACGCCTCAATTCGAGGTTGACAAAGGCTCAGTGGCCCCGGGCGATCCATTCGGCCAGGTGCGGTGCCTCGTCGCCGATGGAGCTGCTGTCGCCGTGCCCGGTACGGACCACGGTCTCCGGCGGCAGCGGGAGCAGCCTGTCCCGGATCGAGTCGACGATCGTCGGGAAGTCGGAGAACGACCGGCCCGTCGCCCCGGGGCCGCCCTGGAAGAGGGTGTCCCCGGTGAAGACCATTTCCAGCTCTGGTGCGTAGAGGCAGACCGCCCCCGGCGCGTGGCCGGGCGTGTGGAGCACCGTGAGTCCGGTGCCGGCGACGGTCAGGACCTGCCCGTCGGACAGTTCGCCGTCGGGCTTCCGGTCGGGGTGTGTCTGCTCCCAGAGCACCCGGTCGTCCGGGTGCAGCAGGATCGGGGCCCCGGTCCGCCCGGCGAGGGCGGGGGCGGCGTTGACGTGGTCGTCGTGGGCGTGGGTGCACACGACGGCGACCACTGTACGGTCGCCCACGGCCTCGGCGATCGCGTCGGCGTCGTGGGCCGCGTCGATGACGAGG
Source organism: Streptomyces sp. NPDC004609 (assembly GCF_042873655.1). NCBI lineage: Bacteria > Bacillati > Actinomycetota > Actinomycetes > Kitasatosporales > Streptomycetaceae > Streptomyces > Streptomyces sp. NPDC004609. The sequence continues at coordinate 6,217 of NZ_JBIALS010000073.1, forward strand.
ACCTCGCGGTCGTCGCCGACGATCCACACGTTGTTGTCGACCTCCCAGGTGCCGCCGTCCAGGGAGAAGGTCCCGGAGGTGACCAGGCGTTCCATGCGTACGCCGCTCACAGCAGCACCACCGAACGGAGTACGTCTCCCTTGTGCATGCGGGCGAAGGCTTCCTCGACGCCGTCCAGTTCGATGGTCTCGGTGACGAAGGCGTCCAGGTCCAGTCGTCCCTGCTGGTACAGGTCGATCAGCATCGGGAAGTCCCGGGACGGCAGGCAGTCGCCGTACCAGGAGGACTTCAGGGCGCCGCCCCGGCCGAACACGTCCAGGAGCGGCAGGTCGATGCGCATCTCAGGGGTCGGGACGCCGACCAGGACGACGGTACCGGCCAGGTCTCGGGCGTAGAACGCCTGCTCGTACGTCTCCGGGCGGCCGACCGCCTCGATGACGACATCGGCGCCGTGGCCGCCGGTGAGTGCGCGGATCGCCTCCACGGCGTCCTGGGAACGGGAGTTGACGGTTTGGGTGGCGCCCAGCTTGCGCGCCGTCTCCAGCTTCCGGTCGTCGATGTCGACGGCGATGATGCGCCCCGCACCGGCGAGCGCCGAGCCCGCGATCGCCGCCACGCCGACACCGCCGCAGCCGATCACGGCGACCGAGTCGCCGCGGCCGACGCCGCCGGTGTTGATCGCGGCACCCATGCCGGCCATGACGCCGCAGCCGAGCAGACCGGCCGCGGCCGGCGACGCGGCCGGGTCGACCCTGGTGCACTGGCCCGCCGCGACCAGGGTCTTCTCGGCGAAGGCGCCGATACCGAGGGCGGGGGACAGCTCGGTGCCGTCCGTCAGGGTCATCCGCTGCTTCGCGTTGTGGGTGTTGAAGCAGTACCAGGGGCGGCCGCGGCGGCAGGCGCGACAAATCCCGCACACGGCCCGCCAGTTGAGGACGACGTAGTCACCGGGTGCCACCTCGGTCACGCCCTCGCCCACGGACTCGACCGTGCCGGCCGCCTCGTGGCCGAGAAGGAAGGGGAACTCGTCGCTGATCCCGCCCTCCCGGTAGTGCAGATCGGTGTGGCAGACGCCGCACGACTTGATCTTCACCACGGCCTCGCCGGGGCCGGGGCCCGGCACCACGATGGTCTCCCATCGGACGGGTTCACCCTTCGCCCGGGCCACCACGCCTCGTACCTGCTGTGCCATGTACACGGCCTTTCTCGTTGTCGGATCGGTGTCAGGGGGCCGCGAGATGTCGGATCGGTGTCAGGGAAGGTGACGCGAGATCACGATGCGCATGATGTCCGACGTGCCCTCTTCGATTTCTTCGAGTTTGGCGTCCCGCATCCACTGCTCCACCGGGTACTCGCGCGAGTAGCCCCAGCCGCCGAGGGTCTGAACCGCGGCCCAGGTGCAGAACATCGCGGTCGACGACGCGGTCAGCTTGGCCATGGCGGCCAGGCCGGTAACGTCCGCCCCGGAGTCCACCGCCCGCGCGGCGCGCAGCACCAGCAGCCGGGCCCCTTCGATCTGGTTGGCCATGTCGGCCAGCCGGAACGCGACGGCCTGGTGCTCGATGATGGGCTTGTCGAACTGGACGCGGGTCCGGGCGTAGTCCCGGGCGTACTCGTACGCGGCCCGGGCGGCGCCGACGGAGGCCGCGCCGAGGACGATGCGGGAGATGTCGAAGGTGCGCATCAGGCCGCGGAAGCCCTGGCCCTCCTCGCCGAGCCGGTTCTCCTCGGGCACGAACACGTCGGACAGGTACAGCTCCCGGCAGACGATCGCCCGCTGGCCCATCTTCCGCATCGGCTCGCCGGTGCCGAGTCCCTCGGCACCGGCCTCCACGAGGAAGGCGGTGACGCCCCTGGAGCGCTGGGCGGGGTCGGTCTTGGCGAAGACGACGTAGAAACGGGCGGCTCCGGCGTTGGAGATCCATGCCTTCTGGCCGTTCAGGACGTACCCGCCCTCGACGCGCCGGGCGGTGGCCCTGATCGACGCGGCGTCCGAGCCCGAGCCAGGCTCGGTGGTGGCGAGCGCCGTCATCGGCGCGTCGGGGCCGGTGAGCGGGCGCAGCCAGCGCTCCTTCTGCTCTTCGGTGCCGAGTTCCAGGACGGGGTCCGCGAAGAAGCCGTTGGAACACATCAGGTTACCGATGCCGGCGTCGCCGAAGCAGAGTTCTTCCTGGACGAGGCACTGGGTGAACACGTCGGTGAAGCCGCCCCCGCCGACCTCGGTGGGGAGCATGAAGTCGGTGATCCCGATGCGGGCGGCCTTGCGCCAGATGTCGACCGGGGTGACGACATCGGCTTCGTCGACCTCACGGCCGCGCGGACGGATCTCGTTGCGGGCGAAGTCGCGGCACAGCTGGACGACCGCCCGCTGTTCGTCGGTGAGCGGCCACGGTTCGTCGATGGCGTTCATGGTCTTCCTCCGGTGTTGGGGTGGGGCGGTTGACCGGCGGTCCGGTGGTCCGGGAGGCTCGGTGTGACCGTCCCGGACCGCCGTGCTTCAGCGGGCGGCGTCCTCGGGCAGGTGGATGAGCGTGGGGCGGTCGGCGGTGAGCGCCGACTCCAGGGAGGAGGCGAGCTGTTCGCAGCTGTCGGCCCGTAGGCCGTGGCAGCCCATGGCCCGTGCGATCGCGGCGAAGTCCGGGCTCGGCAGGTCGACGGCGTGGACGGGGTCCGCGCGGTCGGCCATCTCGTTGCGGATCTCTCCGTAGCCGCCGTTGTCCGAGACGACGACGGGCAGGGGGAGCCGCAACTGGGCCGCTGAGGCGAGTTCCTGGATGGTGAACATGATCCCGCCGTCCCCGTGCAGGGCGATCACCGGTGTCTCGGGGCGGGCGAGTTTGGCGCCGATGGCGGCCGGCAGTCCGTAGCCGAGGGTGCCGAGGCCTGTCGGGTAGAGGAACGACCGCGGACGGTGGGCGGGCAGGTTCGACAGGGCGCCGTAGTAGCAGGCCATGGCGGAGTCGCCGACGAGGATTCCGTCGCGGCCGAGCGCCCCGGCCAGGGCCGCGGTGAGTCCGAGGTAGCCGGCGCCTTCGGCCCGCGCCTGCGCGGTGAAGGCGGTACGGGCTCCGGCGGCGCGGGCGTGGCCCGGTACGGCCGGCCCGCCGGGCCGGAGCCGGTCGCAGACCGCCCGCAGGGCGAGGGCGGCGTCGGCGACGACGGCGATGTCCGGCCGGGCGTTGGTGATGACGGCCTGGGCGTCGACATCGATCCGCACCAGCGGTCCGTTGATGTCGAGGGGGCCGTTCCACAGGTCGGCCGGGGCGAGTTCGGTGCCGACGGCGAGCACCGCGTCGCTGTCGGCCACCAGGGCGCGGACCGCCGCGTGGTGGACCCCGGCGCCGATGGCGAGCGGATGGCCGTCGTCGAAGACGCCCTTGCCGTTCGCGGTGGTGACGACCGGAGCACCGAGCCGCTCGGCGAGTTCGAGCAGTTCGGGGGCGGCCCCGCTGCACCCGCCGCCCGCGATGACCACGGGCCGTTCGGCGTCGCCGAGTGCCCGGGCGGCGGCCGCGACGGGGGCCGCCGCGGGGGCGGCGGGCGGTACCGGTACCGGTGCGACCAGTTGGACCGGTACCCGCTCGTCGAGCAGGTCGAGCGGGATCTCCAGGTGTACGGGGCGGGGCCGTCCGGTCGCCATCGCCGCGTACGCCTGGGCCACGGCCGCCGGGATCTCCTCCACGCTGGTGACGCGGTGGCTGTAGGCGACGACGGCGTCCAGCGCGGCGTGCTGGTCCTTGACCTCGTGGAGGTAGCCGTTGCCGCGGCCGGGGTGGCGCAGGGGCAGGCCGGGCGACACGAGGAGGAGGGGGACCGAGTCGGAGTACGCCTGGGCGGCGGCCGTCGTCGTGTTGAGCACGGCGGGTCCGGTGGTGGTGATGCAGACCCCGGGCCGGCCGCCGGCGCGGGCCCAGCCGTCGGCGGCGAAGGCGCCGCCCTGCTCGTGCCGGGGCGAGACGTGCCGGATGCCGTACTGCGCGAGCGCGGCGTAGATCGGCAGGTTGTGGGTCCCCGGGATCCCGAAGACCGTGCGGGCGCCGTGGGTGTCGAGGGCGGCGACGAGCGCCTCGCCCCCGCTGAGGACGGCCCCGGAGACCGTGGCGTCCGTGTGGTCCGTGGCGCTCATGCGCCGTGCTGCCCGGTGGTGTAGACGGACTTGCCGAGCCACTGGCCGCCGTCGACGACAAGCACGTCGCCGGTGACGTAGGCGGCGCGGTCCCCGATCAGGAAGGCCGCGGACTCGGCCACTTCCTCCGGGGTGGTGAACCGTGCGGCCGGGACGCTGCCGAGCACGTGTTCGCGGGCAGCCGGGGTCGGCCAGAGCGCGGCGGAGGCGCCTTCGGTCTCGGTGGGGCCGGGGGCGATGCAGTTGAGCCGGACACCGCGGGCGGCCCATTCCACGGCCAGGGTCCGGGTCATGGCGAGCACGCCCGCCTTGGCCGCGGCGCTGTGCACGGTGCCCGGGTGGCCGTGCCAGGCGTAGCTGGCGATGACGTTGAGGACCGCGCCGCTGCCCTGCGGCAGCATGTGCCGGGCGGCGGCCCGGGTGCCGTGGAAGGTGCCGTTCAGGACGATGTCGATGACGGCCTTCCAGCCGTTGGGCGACAGTTCCTCGCCGGGCAGGACGAAGTTGCCCGCGGCGTTGTTCACCAGGACGTCGAGCCGGCCGTGCCGTGCGGCCACCCCGTCCACGGCGGCGTCCACGGCGGCGGCGTCGCGTACGTCGCACGACACCGCGTCGGCCTTGCCGCCCGTGGCCTCGATGAGCTCGACGGTGCCCCGCAGCGCGTCCTCGCGCCGGCCGAGGACCGTCACATGGCCGCCGCCGGCCACCCAGCGCCGGGCGATGGCCCGGCCGATGCCCGATCCGCCGCCGGTGACCAGGGCCACCCGTCCGCTGAATTCGTCGGGCTGTACGTGGTAGGTCATGACTCTCCCATGGTGTCGGGGGCACGGTCGTCCCGGTCCGTGACGAGCAGTGCGTCGACGGCGATCGCGCCGTCGGCACCGGCCCGCAGGGGGTTGATCTCCAGTTCGGCGCCGTCACCGGTAAGCCGGGCGACCAGGTGGGACACCGCGACCACGGCTCCGGCCAGGGACTCGGTGTCCACCGCGGGCCGTCCGCGCCACCCGGCGAGGAGAGGGGCGCAGCGCAGGGCGCGGAGCATCGCGAGTGCCTGCTCCAGATCCACCGGCGCGCATTCGGTGACGGTGTCGCGGTGCAGTTCGGCCTCGGTACCGCCGGCACCGACGGTGATCATCGGTCCGAGGCGTGCGTCGCGCCTCCCGCCGACGATCACTTCGACCACGCCGGGCCGTACGTCCTGTTCCTCCAGTACATACAGTCCGTCGCCCAGCCGCGCGTGCATCTCGCTGAAGGCCCGGACCGCGTCGGGTGCGCCGGCGAGGCCGGTGCGCACGCCGCCCGCTTCGCTCTTGTGCTCCAGCCAGCCGGCCTTGAGGACGTAGGGGGCGCGGAGTTCCTTCGCGGCTTCGCCGGCTTCCCGGGCGTCGGAGACCCGGCGGGCCGCCGGGAAGGCGATGCCCGCGTCGCTCAGCAGGGCTCGGGCCGCCCAGTATCCGGGCTCGGCCGGGGTGGCGGTGGCCCCCTCGGCGATCTCCGTGGCCGGGCGGACCGGGCGGTCGGGGCGGGCCCGGAGGGCGACCGCTCCGGCCAGGGCGTCGGTGGCGGCGTCGATGGTGGGGAAGACGGGGACCCCGGCCTCGCGCAGGGTGCGGGCGGTGTCGCTGTCGGGGCCCATGGAGTGTACGAGCAGCGGCCGGCCGTGGGCGCGGGCCGCTTCCGCCAGTCCGGCCGCGACGCGCTGCTCCGCCTCGGCGAGCGCCGGGCTGTCGAGGCCGTACCGGCCGAAGTACCCGGACAGGACGACGCTGTCGACCTCTCCGGAGCGCAGCAGGCCGGCCACCACCTCGCGGTAGGTGGCGAGGTCCCGTTCGCCCGCGCCCGCGAGGTCGACGGGGTTGGCGGTGGCCGCGCCGGCGGGCAGCAGGGCGGCGAGCCGGGAGGCGAGCGGCGGGGTCAGTTCCGGTACGGCCAGGCCGCGGCGGCTCGCGCGGTCGGCGGCGAGGGCGCCCTGTCCGCCGCTGTCGCTGACGATGCCGATCCTGGGTCCGTCGGGGATCCCGCCGCCCAGCAGGCAGGCGGCCACGTCGACGAGGTCGGACGGCGTGCCGACCCGTAGCGCGCCGGCGGCCCGGCAGGCGGCGTCGACGAACTCCATCGGCGAGGTGAGGGCGCTGGTGTGGGAGCGGGCGGCGCGGGCGCCGGCCTCGCTGCTGCCGGCGGCGAGCAGGACGACCGGTTTGCCCGCGGCGCGCAGGGTCCGGATCGCGTCGGAGATCCGCCGGCCGTCCTGGAAGTTCTCGGCGTAGAGGGCGACGGCGCGAGTCATGCCGTGGTCGACGAGGTCTTCCAGGAGGTCGGCCGTGGTGACGTCGATCTGGCTGCCGACGGAGACGAAACGGGATATGCCGAGGCCGGCCCGCCGCGCGAGCAGGGCGATCTCGCTGCCCACCTGGCCGCTCTGGGAGACGACGGCCAGGGCGCCGGGCGGGAAGTCGCCCCACGCGATCTGGAGGTCGGAGGCGGCGTCGTACAGGCCGAGGCTGCTGGGTCCGATCAGCCGGGCGCCCGCCGCGGCGACCGTGGCGGCGAGGGCGGGCTCGTCGGGTACTCCCGCGGTGATGCCGAGCAGTCCGCGCACCCCGAGGGCGAGCGCTTCGTCGATCACGCCCGGCACCTGGGAGGCCGGTACGCAGAAAGCGACCAGCTGCGGTACTTCGGGCAGGTCCGTCAGCGAGGTGGCGGCCGGGGTTCCGAGGATCTCGCCGCCTGCGCGGGTGACCAGGTGGACGGCGCGGCGGTCGCGGCCCGTGAGGGCGCCGCGGGCCAGCCAGTAGCCCCACTTGGCCGGATTGGCCGAGGCGCCGACGACGGCCACCGAGGCCGGATCGCGGAAGACGGCGAGGCCGCTGTCCCCGGTTCTGCGGGGGCGTGGGATCGCAGACATCGTGCGGGCGTCCTCTCTGAGCGAAGAGGTTGGGTGGTTGGGTCCCCGGCCGGCTGGAGTCCGGCGGGGCGCGGGGGCCTCACGGTCCGGCCGGTGTCCGGTCGTTGCCCGGCGGGTACCGACCGGTGCCGGCGCCCCGGGCACTAGGGCGTGTATCGAAAGTCCCGCCTGGCCTGCGACGCCCAGCACGCACACTCGCTGCGTTGTCGGAATCGCCCAAGTACGTCCAGTACGAGG
>NZ_JBIALS010000074.1:0-12091 GCF_042873655.1 Streptomyces sp. NPDC004609
TCCACCGTCAGATCACCCGCAAAACGCCGGTCACCAGAAGCGTCGGGCACATACTTCACACAGACAACGATCCTCAAGCTCACGCCGGCTCTCCTCCTTGCAGTGGCCATTTCCGTGGTGTCCCCGTGCCCGAGGGGCCGGGGGCTGCCTTGTCAGGCAGCATAAGTGCCCGCAGGCGGGGTTTCCGGTCGAGTGACCGGCGCTTCCGACGAAGGATTACTCGCCGGTACGCTTCTCTCAACCTACCCACTGAGCAAGCGCTTGGAACTGTGACGTTGCCAACGCTGCGTAACCGGAACGACGCGCGCACCCGGGCCGAACCGCCGGCCGGGTCAGTCGCGCAGACCGCCGAACCGCCCCTGACAGTGGACGAGCGGCCGCCCGGGCCCCGTGGAGTCGCCCTCGACGACCTCGGCGATGACGAGGTGGTGGTCGCCGGCGGGGATCCGGGAGACCACCCGGCCCACCATCCAGGCGAGGACCCCGTCCAGCACCGGAACGCCTTCCGTGCCGCCGCGCCAGCGCGTGGGCGGGGCGAACCGGTCGACCCCCCTGGTGGCGAATCGGGCGGCCAGGTCCCCCTGGTGCTCGCCGAGTATGTGCACACCGACGTGCTCCGTACGGGCGATGACCTGCCAGCTGAAGGAGGCCGTGCCGACGCCGAACGAGATCAGCGGCGGCTCGGCCGCCACCGAGGCGAGCGAGGTGGCCGTGAAGCCGACGGGCACCTGCCCCCGCGCCGTGATCACCGCGACCCCGGCGGCGTGCCGGCGGAAGACGGAACGGAGCAGTTCGGGAGAGGCGGGTCGCCGGGGGTGCAGTTCGGGCGGAGCCGTCATGGAGGAAAAGCCTGCCCAGGGAGAGTTCTTGATCTTCGGACGCAGCGCCAGGGTGGCGATGGTTGGCGCATGCAGTCAAGTACGGTGGGAAAGGTGCGACACGGCTCACGGTCCGTCACCCTCCACGGGGGTCCGGCGGAGGGTCCCACGGGCCCGCACATCCGGCCGTGTCTCCCCATTCGGCGGGTGCCGGTCATGACGTGACAAGAATCTCGCCCCCCGGGGCCGCCAGGACTGGTCAGGGCGCCGCGCATGGGGCACGATCTGCGCAGTGCCGAAAACCTACGGCTGCGTAACTTCTACCGGGAGAACCCTCCCCGGGCACGACAGAAGGGTCCTCCCCAGATGGCAGAGCTCGTCTATCGGCCGGTCATCGGCGCCGCGCTCACGATGTTCAAGGCGCTGGACCTGAAGATCGACACACAGGGGGCGCAGAACATCCCCCGTTCGGGCGGTGCGGTGCTGGTCAGCAACCACATCAGCTATCTGGACTTCATCTTCACCGGCCTCGCGGCCCTCCCCCAGAAGCGTCTGGTGCGCTTCATGGCGAAGGAGTCGGTCTTCCGGCACAAGGTGTCGGGTCCGCTGATGCGCGGGATGAAGCACATCCCGGTGGACCGCACCCAGGGCGAGTCCGCCTATCAGCACGCGCTGGACTCGCTGCGGTCCGGTGAGATCATCGGTGTCTTCCCCGAGGCGACCATCTCGCAGTCGTTCACGCTGAAGTCGTTCAAGTCCGGTGCCGCGCGCCTCGCGCAGGAGGCCGGTGTGCCGCTGATCCCGATGGCGCTGTGGGGTACCCAGCGGGTGTGGACCAAGGGCCGGCCGCGCAACTTCAGGCGCAGCCACTTCCCGGTGACGATCCGGGTGGGTGAGCCGGTCGAGGCGCCCACCGACCAGTACGCGGGGGCGATCACCCGTCGGCTGCGGGAGCGGGTGCAGGAGCTGCTGGAGGCCGCTCAGCGCGCCTATCCCGTACGCCCCAAGGACGCGTCCGACACCTGGTGGGTGCCCGCGCACCTCGGGGGTACGGCTCCGACACCGGCCGAGGTCCGCGAGGCCCACTGACCCACGGCGGCGCCCGCCACGGGCCCGCGCCGGAGTCCGCCGCGCAGTCGGCCCCGTCCCCTAGGGCGTTTGGACGGTGATCCGGGCGCCGGGGCTGAGCTTCTCCAGCGACTCGGCCAGTTCGGCTCCCGCCGCCTCCAGTTCACCGGAGGTCATCGGGTCGAGCGCCTCCAGCAGGAAGATCGCGTTCACGGAGTCCTCGGTGAGCCGGGTACGCGGGCCCTGCCGCCAGTTCCAGCGCCGGCAGGTGACACCCTCGTCGTCCCGCCACACGACCTCCCCGGCGTCGGGGTGCTCGGTCTTCTCCTCGCCCGCCGAGACGGTGGCGAACGGCTCGTCACCCGTCGCCCGTACGAGGCGCATCCCGCCCTTGACGCGGTCGAGGTCCTCGCCGCCGACGGGGATCAGACGGGCCACACTGATCGCGTTGTAGGCGTCGACGAGGGCGTTGATCCGGGGCAGCCCGCCGTCCGCGAGCGCCCTCTTCGCCAGCGCCTCGGCGGAGTTGCGCGTACGGGAGGGCTTGGCGCCGAACGCCGTGTAGATCTCGCGCCAGGCGGCCATGTGCGGGTCCTCGTGCGGCGCCCGTCCGCCCAGGCGTTCGGCGAGCCGGCGGGCCGCGTCGTCGAGGAGGGCCGAACTGTCGTCGGTGCTGGGGCCGTTGACCAGTCCGTACGCCTCGACGGTGAGATGGGTGAAGCCAGGAGCGAGAGCCTTGACCTCGTCGGAGACGGTGAGCGTGAGCGCCATGCCGGAAGTGCCTCACAGTTCGGTGGGAAGATGCGTCCAGAGGGCCTCCCGGTCGTCCGCGCCCTGCAGAGCGCTGAGCACCCGGGGATGCGGTGCAGCATACAGGACCGAGTAGTCCACTTCGTTGCACTCCGGTCGCACGGCGAACGCAAGCCGCTCCTCGTCCAGCGAGAACTGCGCGTCGACATCCGGCCGATTACCGCGAGGATCCTGCCGCGCCCAGACCGAGCGGCCGGGGAGCCTGAGGGCGATCAGCCCGTGGACGACGCCCAGGTTCTGGTAGCACAGGGCGGTCGGGATGCCTTCCGCACGCAGCAGCGCGGCCAGCGCGTGGGACTTGGCGTAGCAGATCCCGGTGCGCAGGCGCAGCACGTCCGAAGCACGCCAGGTGACGCGCGGATCCCCCGCGTCCCCGGAGTGGGAAATGGCGTCCCGGACGTAGAGGAATGCCGACTCGGCGTATACGTATGCATCCTTGCCGTGGCCGCGGAGACCGGCCGCGGTCTCCCGTACCAGCGGGTGCTCATGGTCGATGACCTCGTCCGCGGCGAGGTACGCGGACAACTCCGGGGTCTGCTGCTTCAGCTCCATGCACGACGACCCTAGACATGCGACCGACCGGAGTCAATGACTTTCCGATCGACCACATACATATGCATCCACTACCGCTCCGCGGCCATTTCCTCCTTCAGCGCCTGGACGAAGGAGTCGACGTCGTCCTCGGTGGTGTCGAAGGAGCACATCCAGCGGACGTCGCCGGCCGCCTCGTCCCAGAAGTAGAAGCGGAAGCGCCGCTGGAGCCGGACGCTCACCTCGTGCGGGAGCCGGGCGAAGACGGCGTTGGCCTGGACGGGGTGGAGGATCTCCACCCCGTCGACCTGCCGGACACCGTCGGCGAGCCGCCGGGCCATGGCGTTGGAGTGGCGGGCGTTGCGCAGCCACAGATCGCGCGCGAGCAGGGCCTCCAGCTGTACGGAGACGAACCGCATCTTGGACGCGAGCTGCATCGACAGCTTGCGCAGATGCTTCATATGGCTCACGGCGTCCGGGTTGAGGACGACGACCGCCTCGCCGAAGAGCATGCCGTTCTTGGTGCCGCCGAAGGTGATCACATCGACGCCGACGGCATTGGTGAACGTCCGCATGGGGACGTCCAGCGACGCCGCCGCGTTGGATATCCGGGCCCCGTCGAGATGGACCTTCATCCCGCGCTCATGCGCGTGGTCGACGATCGCGCGGATCTCGGCGGGGGTGTAGACCGTGCCCAGTTCGGTGTTCTGGGTGATCGACACGACCTGAGGCATCGCCCGGTGCTCGTCCTCCCATCCCCAGGCCTGCCGGTCGATCAGCTCGGGGGTGAGCTTTCCGTCCGGCGTCGGCACGGTCAGGAGCTTCAGCCCGCCCATCCGCTCGGGCGCCCCGCCCTCGTCGACGTTGATGTGCGCGGTCTCGGCGCAGATCACCGCGCCCCAGCGGTCGGTGAGCGCCTGGAGGGCGGTGACATTGGCACCGGTGCCGTTGAAGACCGGGAACGCCTCGGCCGTCGGCCCGAAGTGGCTGTGCATCACGCGCTGGAGGTGCTCGGTGTACTCGTCCTCGCCGTAGGCGACCTGGTGGCCGCCGTTGGCGAGGGCGAGGGCCGCGAGGACCTCGGGGTGCGCGCCCGCGTAGTTGTCGCTGGCGAAGCCCCGTACTCCGGGGTCGTGATGGCGCCGGGCCGCGGTGGGGGCGTTCTTCATGGTCGGGGAGTCAGCCACAGGCGCTGTCCATTCGCTTCCCTGGCGGGCCGGTCCCAGACACCGGCGATGGCGTCGGCCAGTTCCGTGACGTCCGTGAAGCCCGCGAACTTCGCGTTCGGGCGCTCGGCGCGCATGGCGTCGTGCACCAGAGCCTTCACCACCAGGATCGCAGCCGCGGCCCGGGGGCCGTCCTCGCCCCCCTGCTTGCGGAAGGCGTCGGCGAGCGCGAGGGTCCATGCCTCGGCCGCGGCCTTGGAGGCGGCGTAGGCGGCGTTACCCGCGGTGGGCTTGCCGGCGCCCGCGGCGCTGATCAGCACATAGCGTCCGCGGTCGCTGCGCAGCAGCGCGTCGTGGAAGGCGAGCGAGGTGTGCTGCACGGTGCGGATGAGCAGCCGCTCCAGGTAGTCCCAGTCGGAGATCTTCGTCTCGGCGAAGGTCGCGCCGCCGCGCCAGCCGCCGACGAGATGGACCAGTCCGTCGATCCGGCCGAACTCCTTCTCGGTCTTGTCCGCCCACTCCCGGGTGGCGCCGAGATCGAGCAGGTCGACGGTGTCGCCGGTGACGGTCGCCCCTCCGTGGGCGTAGCGGGCGGCGTCGACGGCCGAGGCCAGGCGCTCGGGGTCGGAGTCCGAGCCGACGACGGTCGCTCCGGCCTCCGCGAGCCGCAGCAGTGCCGCGCGCCCGGCCGGGCCCGCCGCCCCGGCGACCGCGACCACGGCTCCCTCCAGCGGACCGTTGGAGTTCTTCATGGTGGTCGCCTCCTTGGTACGGATGGTCACGCGACGGCCCCTGAAGCGGCGCCCGCGGCCACCTGGTCCGACGCCCTGATCCCCTTGGTCGAGGCGATCACGTTCTTCAGCTTCTTGGAGAGGGCCTCATAGAACATGCTGAGCGGAAACTCGTCGGGAAGCACGTCGTCGACGAGTTTCCGGGGCGGCTGGGTCAGGTCGAGGGCGTCGGGGCCCTTCGCCCAGCGGGAGCCGGGGTGCGGCGCCAGATAGGTGGAGACCAGATCGTACGCGGCGAACCAGTGCACGAGCTTGGGGCGGTCGATGCCGTCGCGGTACAGCTTCTCGATCTCGGCGCAGAGCTGGTTGGTGACCTGCGGCGCGCGCTCCCAGTCGATCTTCAGGGTGTTGTCGGTCCAGCGCACCACGTCGTGCTGGTGGAGGTAGGCGAAGAGCAGCTGGCCGCCGAGTCCGTCGTAGTTGCGGACGCGCTCGCCGGTGACCGGGAAGCGGAACATGCGGTCGAAGAGCACCGCGTACTGCACGTCGCGGCCCTGGGGGAAGCCGTCGGCCTCCAGGCGCACAGCCTCCTTGAACGCGGTCAGATCGCACCGCAGCTCCTCCAGGCCGTACATCCAGAACGGCTGGCGCTGCTTGATCATGAAGGGGTCGAAGGGCAGGTCGCCGTGGCTGTGGGTGCGGTCGTGGATCATGTCCCAGAGGACGAACGCCTCCTGGCAGCGCTCCTGGTCGCCGACCATCGCGCGGATGTCGTCGGGCAGCTCCAGACCGAGGACGCCCACGGCCTCGGTGGTCACGGCGCGGAAGCGGGCGGCCTCGCGGTCGCAGAAGATGCCGCCCCAGGTGAAGCGCTCGGGGGCCTCGCGCACGGCGATGGTCTCGGGGAAGAGGACGGCCGAGTTGGTGTCGTATCCCGAGGTGAAGTCCTCGAAGGTGATGCCGCAGAACAGGGGGTTGTCGTAGCGGGTGCGCTCCAGCTCCGCGAGCCAGTCGGGCCACACCATGCGCAGGGCGACGGCCTCCAGATTGCGGTCCGGGTTGCCGTTCTGCGTGTACATGGGGAAGACGACAAGATGCTGGAGGCCGTCGGCCCGCCCGGCGGCGGGCTGGAAGGCGAGCAGGGAGTCCAGGAAGTCGGGGACGCCGAAGGCGCCGTCGGCCCAGGTGCGCAGGTCCGCCACGAGCGCGCGGTGGTACGCGGCGTCGTGCGGCACCAGCGGGGAGAGCTCCTCGACGGCGTCGATCACGCGGTCGAGCGTGGCTTCGGCGGCGGCCCGGGTGGGTGCGCCGTCCGCGTCGAAGTCGATCGATCCGTCCTTGGACTGCCAGGGACGGATCTCCTCGACGGCATTCTTGAGCCTCGGCCAGGCCGGGTGCTCAACCACCCGGTCGGCGGTGGATATGGCTGCGTGAGCAGCTTCCTGCACAAGAATTTCCGTCATGTCACTTCCTCCACGGGAGAACCTCGCGTCAAGACACCGTATCCATGGGGCGTTCCTCCGGACAAGTGGACCTTGTGCAAATTATCCTGCACCACCCCCGTGATCGCCGGAAGGTTTACGGCATCCGGGCGCACCCGCAAGGGCATCCCCCGATCGGAGCACCACCCTCCCCTTCCCTCCGGTGCCCGCTCCGGACGCCGCCACACACCCCGGCCCGTGCGGCCGTCAACCCCGGTCGGCGACACGCCCACAGCCGGGTGAAACGGAGGCGGGAGGGGATCGCGGACAGGAGGTGCGAAGCCGGGGAGCCGACTACTCCACTCCGACGCGCGCGACCGGTTCCCTCCGCGGACCGGGCCATTAGGCTGCCTCCTTGCCGGGCGGCGTCGTCAGGCCACGCCGCGCGGGAGCCGCTGTCGACGGAAGCGAGAGAATCTTGACTTTCCTCACCATCGGTCATCGCGGGGTCATGGGCGTCGAGCCGGAGAACACCCTGCGCTCCTTCATCCGGGCCGAGCGCTGCGGTATGGACGCCATCGAACTGGATCTGCATCTGAGCAAGGACGGCGCACTGGTCGTCATGCACGACGCCGACGTGGACCGCACGACCGACGGAACGGGTCCCGTCGCCGAGAAGACACTCGCCGAGCTGCGGGCGCTGAACGCGGGCGCCGGTGAGCGCGTCCCGGTCTTCGAGGAGGTCCTCGACGCCGTGGACGCCCCTCTCCAGGCCGAGATCAAGGACGTCGCCGCCGCCCGGGCGCTCGCCGAGGTGATGCGCCGCCGCGATCTGGTCCACCGGGTCACGGTGTCGTCGTTCCACGACGAGGCGGTCGCGGAGATCTCCGCACTCGTCCCCGGTGTACGGACCGTGCTCATCGCCAGCCGCTGGGGCGGCGACATCGTGGACCGCGCCAAGGCCGTGGGCGCGAACACACTCGCGCTGAACATCCGCCGGCTGACCCTGGAGACCACCGAGCACGCGCACGCCGAGGGTCTGCGGGTGATCGGCTGGCTGGTGAACACGCAGGAGCATCTGCGTCTGGTGCGCGCCCTCGAACTCGACGGCGCGACCACGGACTTCCCCGAGATCAGGCGCACGGGCCGCTTCACCGCCTGACCGTTCACCGCCCGGCCGTTCGCCCGCCGGCCCTCCGGCTGCCCGGCAGCCCTGGCTGTTCCGTCCCGGGCGGCGTCCGGCCGGCTCAGGTACAGCGCTCCCCGGGCACCGGCCCGGCACCCGCCGTCAGGACACGTCCTTCACGAGCAGTTCGAAGGCGAGGTCGTCCCGCAGTGGAATGCCGACGCGCTCGTCGCCGTACGGGAAGGGGGTCAGCTTTCCCGTACGGCGGTAGCCGCGCCTCTCGTACCAGGCGATCAGCTCGTCCCGTACCGAAATCACCGTCATGTGCATCTCGCGCACGCCCCACGCCCCGCGCGCCAGACACTCCGCCTCAGCGATGACCAGCCGCCCGAGCCCGCCGCCCTGGAGCCCCGGACGCACGGCGAACATGCCGAAGCAGGCCGCCTCACCCCGGTGTTCGAGCTGGAAGCAGGCGATCGTCTCCCCTTCGCGCTCTACCGCCACCAGCCGGCTGCCGGGTGTCTCGATGACCTCCAGGACACCCTCGGCGCCGATGCGCGAGCCGCCGATGAGATCGGCCTCGGTGGTCCATCCGGCCCGGCTGCTGTCACCCCGGTAGGCGGACTGGATCAGGGCGACCAGCCCCGGCACGTCGGCGCCGGTGGCGTCCCGGTAGGTGAGGGGGGCGGAGATCCGGGGCGGCGCGGTGTGGGTGTCGGTGTCGGCGTCCATCAGGGCGGCTCTCCGTTCTCGGGCGGGTCGGCGGGGCGTTCCCGGGCATGCGTGCGGCCCCGGACGCCCTGAAGACTACGTGTACGGGCCAGAAGGGCGGTCGGGGCTCCCGGGAGGCACCGCGGAGGCGGATCCGGGACTCCACCGGAAGCCACCGACGCCGCGGAGCCGGGGCCACTCCCCGTGGCCGCCCGGGCTTCCCTGTGCCGGCGCGGACCGCCGGGCGCCGGCGGACCGCCCCCCGGTGCTCCCCGTACACCTCCGTGCGCTCGCGTGTGCCCCCCGGCCGCCGGGCATCGATCCGGGGGCGGAGGGGACACCGCCGCGAGGGGGAGGTGCGCCGTGCACGGACCGGTGCTGTCCGGCTGGCTGCTCGTCGCGCTGTGCGCGGCGACCGGTGCGTACTGCCTGGTACGGGCCAGGGGCTGCGCGGGTGAGGCCCGCCGGACGGCGGGCGGCGAGGCCCTGATGGGGTTCGGGATGGCGGTGATGGCGGTCCCCGCGACCGTGGTCGTCTTCCCTCACTGGACCTGGACGGCGTACGCCGTGGTCTTCGGCGCCGCCGCGTTCGCCGCCCTGTGGGCGGCCCGCCGGGGCGGCCACCATCTGCACCATCTCGTCGGCTCGCTCGCGATGGTGTACATGGCCCTGGCCATGGCGCCCGGCGCCGGGCACGGCGGGCACACGGCGGCCGGGACACCCCTGCTGACCGGTGTGCTGCTCGGGTATCACGTGATGTACGTGCTGCGCTCGGGTGTCCGGCTGGTGCCCGTGCCGTCGGCGGCGGGGACACCGGGCGGAGCGTCCGCCGACCCGCTGCCGGGACTGGCCCCGGCCTGCAGGCTGGTGATGGGCCTGGCGATGGTGGCCATGCTGATCACCCTCTGATCCCCGCGCCGGGGGGCGGGCGCCGCGGACAGGAGGGACGGCGCGCGTTTCCGTGGCGTACATCACTTGAGGGCCAAGGTCATATCCGCAGGTGGGCCGACGCTTCTAGGCTGAAGCCATGCTGGTCTCCCTCGTGCTGCTGCTGCTCGGTGCACTGGCCGCTGTCGTGGCTCCGCGGCTCGTGCCGCGCGCCGACTGGTCGGAGCGCGAGCCGATCGTGGCCCTGTGGGTGTGGCAGTGCGTGGTGGCGGCGGTACTGCTGTCGTTCGCGCTCTCCATGACCTTCAGCGCGGCGGCGGCCTGGCAGCTCGTGCGGGGGCAGGTCTTCGCGCCCGCGCCGCAGGGAGTGGTCGACGCCTACGCCCTCGGTACGAACGGCCCCTGGGCCGGCGTCCTCGCCGTGGTCCTGGCCTGCGGCGGACTGTGGTCGGCGGCGATGCTGACCCATGAGATCCGTACCGCGCGGGCCCAGCGCAGAAGGCGCCGCCGGGACCTCCAGGTGCGGGCGCCGCTGCTGCCCGGCGAGTCGGCCGGCGGTGACCGGCTGGTGGTGCTGGAGGGCGAGCGCCCGCACGCCTGGTGGCTGCCCGGCGCGGCCCCCCAACTGGTCATCACCACGGCCGCGTTGCGCCGACTGAAGGGACGTCAGCTCGACGCCGTGCTGGCGCACGAGCAGGGGCACGCACGGGCCAGGCACGACTGGCTGCTGCACTGCTCCGCCGCGCTGGCCAACGGGTTCCCGCAGGTCCCGGTGTTCGCCGCCTTCCGCGACGAGATGCACCGGCTGGTGGAGCTGGCCGCCGACGACGTGGCCTCCAAGCGCTTCGGACGGCTGACGATCGCGCTGGCGCTCGTCGAACTCAACGAGGAGCGCGGGGTGTTCGGGCCCTGTCCGCCGCCGGACGCGCACCTTCCGCAGCGTGTCAACCGGCTGCTGTCGGCGGCCCCCCGGCTCACCCCGGTCCGCCGGCTGCGGCTGACGGCCGCCGCGGCGCTGGTGCCGGTCGTCCCGCTGCTGGTGGCGTTCGTGCCCGCGCTCCGCGCGCTGGGCTGACCCGGACCGGGCCGGTCCGCGCCCGGAGCCGGTCCGGGCCGGCCGGATTCGTTCGCCCCGGCGGTTCTCGGGTGCCGGGTTGGCGGTCTCCCCCGGCGGGCGGGGATGATCTCCCCCATGCACTCGCCCGGAACCACGCCCCCCACCGCACCCGTGCCTCATCAGCGACGCCCCCGGCCCGGCGCAGCCGCCCGCGCGGCCCTGGTCCTCGGGGTCCTCGGGGGCGTCCTGCTGGTCCTGGTGGCCGTCTCCTGGTCTCCGCTGATGTCCTTCGACCGTTCCGTGGCCCGGGCGCTGCACCGCCGGGCGGTCGAGGAGCCGGGGCTCGTCCACGTCAACCGCGTCCTCACCGACTGGGTGTGGGACCCCTGGACCATGCGGGCCCTGATCGCCGTCGTGGTCCTGTGGCTGTGGTCGCGCCGGGAGTGGCTGCTCGGGAGCTGGATCGCCGGGACGGTCGCGCTGGGCACCCTCGTACAGCAGGCGATGAAGGCCGCCGTGGGGCGGAAGCGGCCGAGCTGGCCGGACCCGGTCGACTCCGCCCACTACGCGGCCTTCCCCTCCGGGCACGCCATGACGGCCGTGATCGCCCTGGGTCTGCTGCTGTGGCTGCTGAGGCGGCGCAAAACCACCGGCCCGGTGTGGGGATGGAGCGTGGCCGTGGCCGCCGTGTCCGTCGCCGGGGTGGGGTACACCCGCCTGTACCTCGGGGTGCACTGGCCGACGGATGTGCTCGGCGGCTGGCTCTTCGGGGCCTGCTGGGTGGCTCTTTCCCTCGCCCTGTACCCCTGGGCCGAGCGGACCTGGAGCCGCCGGACCGGGAACGGCGGGGGCGCCCCGAAAGACCCGCGCGCCGGGGGACAATCGAAGGAGACAGGACAGGCGGAGGATCCGCCGTAGCGCCTGATCCACGGAATTCGGGTACCAGGCCGCCCGGACCGGACGATCCCCCGCGTCGCCCGGTCCGGGCAGCACCCCCGCCGGCGGGCCCTGGGGACCGCCGGGCGGGACGCGCTGAGTATATTGGCTGAGAGCCAGTCAACGCAGGAGTCCAGCATGTCCCCGCGGAGCGCATCGGTCAATGAAGAGCTGCGCCGGCGTTCGCGCGAGCGGCTGCTCCAGGCGACGGTGGATCTTGTCGGCGAGCGGGGGTACGAGACGACCACCCTGGCCGACATCGCGGACCGGGCGGGCTCGGCGCGGGGTCTGGTCTCGTACTACTTCCCGGGGAAGCGCCAGCTCCTTCAGTCGGCCGTGCACCGGCTGATGCACCGGACCCTCGCGGCGGCGCTGGAGCGCGAGCCGCGGACCGACGACGGACGGGAGCTGCTGGCGCGGGCGATCGACGCCGTCCTCGGACTCGCGGTCGACCATCCCGTCCTGATGCGGGCGCACATGTCCGGAGTGCTGCACGCCGACGGGCTCGTGCAGTGCCCGGACCAGCAGCGGCTGGCCGCCCTGCTGCGGGACACCCTGGAGCGCTATGGATCGCGGAAGGTCGACACGGACTATCCGCTGCTGCGGTCCCAGCTGATGGGCGCGGTCTTCTCGATCGTGCTGCCGGGCGCCTCGATGCAGCCGGAGCTCCTGCGCGCGGAGCTGTTCCAGCGCTACGGGCTGGACTGGGACCTCGGTGTGGGGGGGGGGGGGGGGGGGGGGGGGGGGCGCCCGCCCCCCCCCCCCCCCCCCCCCCCCCCGGGGGCGGGGGGGGGGGGGGGGGGGGGGGTGGGGGGGGGGGGGGGGGGG
>NZ_JBIALS010000075.1:0-11169 GCF_042873655.1 Streptomyces sp. NPDC004609
GAGCGGGCGAACGGCGCGGCACCGGGCCTGAAGCCCTCCGCCCCCCGGGGGGGGGCCCCCCCCCCCCCCCCCCCGCCCCCCCCCCCCCCCCCCCCCCCCGCGCGCCCCCCCCCCCCCCCCCTTTCCGTGCGCCGGACCAGGAGCGTGTGCCGCGCGACGCAAACCGCCAGAGCGTCTTACGCGGCCTTGGACAGGGTGGACCTGTCCGTCCGGGGCGCGGGCCGGACGGGCGTCGCGGGTCCGGACACGGCTCGCCGTCCGTCGTGGCGTGGCCACAGGAGGAGGGCGCCGATGGCGCCCGCCCCGGCGAGGGCCGCGAGGACGGACCAGGCGAGAGCGAAGCCGGCGTTCGTACCGAGCCATCCCGCGATGGGGTAGGTGATCAGCCAGGCCAGGTGCGACAGGGAGAACTGGGCCGCGAAGGCACCGGGGATCGCGTTCGGTTCGACGGAGGCGCGCAGGACCTTGCCGGTCGGTGTGACGATCAGCGCCATGCCGATGCCGATCACGGTCCAGACGATCGCCGTACCGGTCCATGTGGTCAGGCCGGCCGCGAGGAGAGCCACCGCGGCGATCGTGCCGCCGACGAGGACTCCGGCGCCGGTCACCATGACGGTGCGGGCGGCGATCCGGTCGAGCACGCGGGGCAGCACGAGCGCGGCCAGGAGGGTTCCGCCGCCGGAGGCGGCGAGCATCCACGCCACGTCCGACTGCGAGCCGCTGAGCTCGTCACGGACGTAGTTGACGGTGTTGACGACGACGATCGATCCTGCCGCCGCCACCACGAGGTTGAGCGCCATGATGCCGCGCAGCCGCGGCGTCCCGAGGAACGTCCTGACCCCTGCCACCGCCTTGTCCCATGCCTGGGTGTGGGCACTGGGACGGGCGTCGGGGATGCGCGTCGACAGGACGAGCAGGGCGGAGAGGAGGAATCCGGCGGAGGTGCCCAGGAACAGCCAGTTGAAGCTCATGAACGCCAGGGCGACCGCCGCCAGCACGGGGCTGAGCAGGCTCTCCATGGTGTAGGCGACCTGGGAGGCGGACAGGGCGCGCGTGTAGGCGGACTCATCGGTGACGATGTCGGGGATGACGGCCTGGAACGTCGGGGTGAACGCCGCGGACCCGGCTTGGAGCAGGCCGATCAGGACGTAGATGTGCCAGACCTCGGTGACGAGCGGCAGCGCCAGGACCACCGCGGCGCGCACCACATCGAGGAGGACCAGGAGGGTTCTTCTGGGGAAGCGGTCGACGTACGCGGCGGTGAGGGGGGCTATGACCACGTACATGACCATCTTGACGGTCAGGGCGGTGCCGAGGACCGTGCCGGCGCGCGGGCCGGCGAGGTCGTAGGCGAGCAGTCCGAGGGCCACTGTCGTCAGCCCGGTGCCGAACAGGGCGATGACCTGGGCGCTGAACAGGTGGCGGTAGTCGCGGATGGCGAACAGGCGCATGGCGTGTTCCTTCCATGTCCATGCGGCGGGGCACGGCCTCGGGCCGGAGGCCGTGCCCCACAGAGGGGGGCCGGGATGTCTCTACGCATCGGTGCCGCTCTCCGGTGTGAGGCCGGCGAGCAGGTTGAAGGCACCGGTGAGGATGTTGAGGGCGACGACGCCGACGACGTCGGCTATCGCGCGGTCGCCGTAGCCGTGCTCACGCAACGCGATGACCTGCTCGTCGGTGATCGACGTCGGCTCGCGGTAGACCTGGAGGGCGAGGGCGATGATCGCCGCGATCGCGGGATCGGCCGAGGTGCCCGCGCGGGCTCGCGCGATCTCTTCCTCGTCCACTCCCATCGCGCGGGCAGCGCTGACGTGCGCGTCGAGACACAGCCCGCAGCCCTGCAGAACCTGGATGGCGATCGAGATCCGTTCGCTGATCCTGCGGTCGAGCTTGGCTCGTCCCATGGCCCGGCTGAGCTGTAGATAGCCGCCCAGAACGGCGGGCGAGTGCGCCATCGTGGCGACCATGTCACCGATCCGGCCGTGGCGGGAGACCAGCTCGGCGAGGAGGTCGCGCGAGGCGCCGACCGCTGTTTCGGGCGTGAGTCGGGTCAGGCGGGGCATGACGGTCCTTCCGGATGGGAGGATGTACCGGGGGCGGCGGGGCGCTCGGCTCGTGGAGCGCCCCTTGGCCGCGCCGTATACCGAAGCAGTTGTTCAGTGGTGTGCGTGGCCGTTGTGGCGGTGGCTCATGTGCTCGTGTGCGGCCTCGGATGCCGCGTCCGAGCGGGGAGTGGGCGCGGTGGTCCGCACTGTGAACTCGGCCGTCCGGACCACGTCTTCGTGCTGGAAGTCCAGGTAGAGGCGGTAGGTGCCGCCCGACGGCGCGGCGGCCATGAAGGTGATCCCGGGCCCCGGCTCGGTGGTGCCGTCACCGGGCTCGCCCTCCGGGTGGACGTGGAGGTAGCCCAGGTCGCCGACCCGCAGCGCCACCAGGTGCCCGTACGCGCCCAGGTAGGGCTGCAGGTCCGTGACAGGCCGCCCGTTCCGGCTGACGGTGAGCGTCAGGTCGCTCGCCTCGCCGGGCAGGAGTTCGCCGTCGAGGGTGACGGTGTACTCGCCGACGTGAGCGGTGCGAGTGTCCTCGGACAGCGGCTGCGGGTCGTACCGCCCGGCCACCGAGGCGTCGATCCCCAGCGTCATGGTCCCGTCGTGGCCGACCGGGTGGATGTCGGCGAAGAACCTCCAGTCTCCCGGTTCCAGGGTCAGCTCGACGCTCCAGGTGCCCTTCTCGTCCCTCACCGGGTGCACGTGCTGGAACCAGGTCGTGTCGCGCCGGACGGCGATGAAGTGCAGTTCCTTCTCGTGCTCGGGCGTGAACTCGGTCACCGGCCGTCCGTCGGGACCGGTCACCCGGAAGGTGACCGCCTGCGCCCCGGCGGAGAGGATCGTCGAGTCGAGATCGAGGGTGTACCCGCTCTCGGAGACCGACAGCCCGCCGGGACGGGCTCCGCCGTGGCCGCCGTGGCTGGTCATGTCGTGGCCGGAACTGCTGTTCATCGTGTCTCCACCTGTGTGATGCGTGCTGTGTGACGCGTCTTCCAAGGACGTCCGTCGTCGGACACCCGCGAGAACAGCATACCCCCGGGGGGTATTCCCGCAAGGGGTTTCTCGACGGGTTCCCGGAGGAGATGGGGGCCCGGTTCCGTTCCGTCGGGACGGTACGACGTACGGGTACGGACGCCGTGCTCGCCTCGGATGTCCGGGGCCTGCCCGAGAACCCGCGGCCGGTACCGATCGCGGTCGTGGCGGACGAAGTCGCCGAACCGTTCCTCGCCGCCGGTAAGGACGACGAGAAGCGGCGGGACGCCATGGACACCAAACTCATCCGCCTCGCCCAACCGGGCCGCGCGGCCGGCATCCAGTGCGGACAGCGCTTCGGCTCCGCACAGGGCAAGGGCGCGACCACGCCGTCATCGGCTCCTGCCGGCGCCCTCCAGGCTCAGGGCGGGAGTGTCCCGAGAAAGAACGCGTGGTCAGACTCGGATGGTGGTGGCCTGGCCGCCGCAGAGCACGGTGAGGTCCTCGGGGTCGGACGTGAGGATCGTGACGGGACCGGGTGCGGCGAGGGCGGTGGCGCCGAGCATGGCGTCGATGGCGTACTTGTGGCCGTGCAGGCCGGCGCTCGCGAGGAGGGTTGCCGCGTGGCGGGCGACGGCCTCGGTGACCGGTTCTACGACGATGCGCGAGAGGGTCCACTCCAGGGCGGGGCGGTTGATCCGGGGGTGGACGACTTCCACCAGGGTGGCCGCCGAGGTGATCACGCGGAGGTCGTCGGTGCGGGCCAGGGCGAGCCAGGTGGTGACGGTGCGGTCGCGCAGGACCGCCTTGGCCAGCCCTTCGCTGTCGAGTACGAGCGTGCCGCCGGGAGCGGCGGGGGAGCGGGTCACGCGGCGTTCGCTCCACCCTTTGCCTGCTCGTTCCGGGCTCGGTGGAGCTGGTCGCGCACGGACTGGATCTCCTCATCGGTGATGGGGCCGTGCTCGGCTTCGGCGACCTGGATGATCTCGTTCAGATTGTCGCGCTCGATCTGGCGGGCGACAGCGGCGGCCACGTACGCGGACAGACCGGAGGGCCCGCTGCGGGCCTTGGCGGCCTCGGCGATATCGCGCGGCATGGTGATCGAGTACTTGCCGGTAGGCTCGCTCATGCTACCTATCCTACCGGCAATCCTCCTTGCTGCCCTGGGCTGGAGCCGGGTGACGGCAGCGCTTCGGGTCCCAGGCCGTCGGCGACGGCTCCCGACAGAAGAGGCCGCGATGAAGATGGCCGATCTGTTCCGGGACGCCGGGGAAAGGAGTTCGGCGCGGCGACGCACGGGTGCCTCTTCCCCGGGGAGCGGGGTGGCCTGCTCGGCACGTCCAGCCGCTGGCGCGTGTGTCAGGAGAGGGGCGCCTCTCCCTCGGCCGGTGCCGGGACCCGTTCCCGTACCGACATCCGACCGGCACGCCGGCCCGGCCCGGCAATTCCGCCCACAGCAGCCGAAAAGGCGGACATACCCCGAATCGTGCGGCGAGCGGCCGGCAAGGCAGTATGGGGGATTCGGTGACGGATGTGGTGCGTGGGGAAGGTCCGGAGTGTCCGCAGAATCGCAGGAAGACATCGTGCCCGGCTCCCGGGGCGGTACGGAGCCGTCCCCGCGGGCTCCGGTCGTGGTCCTGGTCGAGGACGACGAGGTGATCCGTACCTCGGTCTCGATGGCACTGGAACGCTACGGCTACCGGGTGCGGTCCGCCGCCGACGGCCTCACGGGGCTGGAGATGTTCCGGGACCACACCCCCGACCTGCTGCTGCTGGATGTGATGCTGCCGGAGCTGGACGGCATCGGTCTCTGCCGGAAAGTGCGGGAGATCAGCCAGGCCCCCATCCTCATGATGTCCGCCCGCGGCGACTCGCTGGACGTGGTCTCGGGCCTGGAGGCGGGCGCCGACGACTATGTGGTGAAACCCGTCGACACCCCCGTTCTGGTGGCACGGATCCGCGCCCTGCTCCGGCGCACCACCTTCACCCCCGCCTCTTCCGGGGCGGAGCGGGCGGCACCGGGCCGGGACCTGCTCGTCTTCGGCGACCTGTCGGTGGACACCCGGGGGCTGGAGGTGTTCCGGGGCGGTGAGCGGGTCGCGCTGGCGCCGACGGAACTGCGGCTGCTGCTGGAGTTCGCGGCTCACCCCGGGATCGTCCTGGACCGGCAGACGCTGCTGCGCAACGTGTGGGACTACGGATGGGACGGCGACAGCCGTGTCGTCGACCTGTGTGTGCAGCGGCTCCGCAGGAAGATCGGCGCGGACCGCGTCGAAACGGTCCGCGGCTTCGGCTACAAGCTGCGGCGCTGACGGTGACCGGCGCGCGGGACACGGCCGCGTCGGTGTGGCGGAGCCTGGGGAACTGGAGATCGCTGCGGTGGAAGATCGCCGCGCTGGTGGTCGCGGCGTCCTGTGCCGTGGCCCTGGCCGTGGGCGTCCTCGTGCACCGCGCCACCGCCGAGCGGTTCCGTTCGGAGGGTGAGGGCCGGGCCCTGGAGACGCTGGAGTCCACGGTGGCCGAGTACCGGCGGAGCGGCGGTACCGCGGCGACGGGGGCCGTGGTCGATCCGTTGGAGATGCCGCCCGAACTGCTCCGCCGCCTGGAGCAGTTCGAGCGGCCCGCCTCCTGGTACGACACCGACCGCCGCCACGGCCCGTGGATGTGGGCGGCCCAGCGCTCGGACGACGTGGTGATCGCCGTCGAGGTGAACATGGGCCCCGAGGAGCGGAGTCTCGCCGCCCTGGACCGCACCATCGTCAAGGTCTCGGCGGCGACCCTCATCGTGATCGTCCCCCTCTCCCTCGTCGTCGCCGAACTGCCCAACCGCCGCCTCCGCCGCGTCGCGCGAACCGCCCGGCGTATCGCGGACGGCGACCTGGACGCCCGCACCGGAGCGGGCGGGCGGCGCGGTGACGAGATCACCGAGATCGCGGGGGCGGTCGACTCGATGGCCCACTCCCTCCAGGAGCGGCTTCTCGGCGAGCAGCGGTTCACCGCCGATGTCGCCCATGAGCTGCGGACGCCGCTGATGGGCCTGGTCACCTCCACCGAGCTGCTGCCCGAGGGCCGGGCGACCGATCTGGTACGGGACCGGGTGCGCGTCCTGCGCGGACTGGTCGAGGACCTGCTGGAGATCTCCCGCCTGGACGCGGGGGCGGAGGACGCCGACCTGCGGTCCGTTCCCGTGGGCAGCGTCGTCGAGGAGGCGGTGGCCCGGACCGGGCTGCGGACTCTGACGACGGTCGTGCGCGATCAGCGGGTCCCGACCGACCCGCGCCGTCTGGACCGCATCATCGCCAACCTGGTGCTCAACGCGCACCGCCACGGCCGCGGGCCCGTCGAGGTCCGGGTGGACGGTACGACGGTGGTCGTACGCGACCACGGTCCCGGTTTCCCCGGCCATCTGCTGGCGGAGGGGCCGCAGCGGTTCCGCACCGGAGCCGCGGAGCGCGGGCACGGCCACGGTCTGGGGCTGACCATCGCGCTGGGGCAGGCCCGGGTCATCGGCGCCGCGCTCCGCTTCGCCAACGCGGACGACGGCGGGGCGATCGCCGTCCTGTGCCTTCCGGGAGCGGACGCGCCCCCGGCCTGATACACGGCGGACACACGGTCGAGCGGCGGCGGACGAATGGTCCTGCCGGTACGGACACACCTCCCCACCAGGGTGGACGGGTACGCATCCCGGCGTACCCGTCCCCCGGAGGCAGCTGTGTACGACCGGTCCCCTTATGGTCCGTCCCCGAAGCCCCGGCCCGTGGCCCGGGTGCCCGTCCTTCTGGTGTGGGGCGCGGTGGCGGCTCTGGTCCTCACCGCGCTCGGGGGGTGGGCGGTCGTCGGCGGGTCCGGGCGGGGCGGCGCGCCCGGGAGCGGCGGGGCCACCGGTTCCCTGTCGCTGCCGTGGCCGAAGGGAGGCCAGGCGAGTGTCGTCGACACCGGAAGCGGCAGGTCCGGGACGAGCGGCGAGCAGAAACCCGTACCCGTCGCCAGTGTCGCCAAAGTGATGACCGCGCGGGTCGTTCTGATGAACCATCCGCTCCGGGAGGGGGAGTCCGGGCCGCTCGTCACCGTCGACCAGCAGGCGGAGGACGAGTCGGGCTCCGTCCACGAGTCGACCGTCCGGGTCGAAGCCGGTCAGCGGCTGAGTCAGCGGCAGCTGCTGGAGCTGCTGCTCCTCCCGTCCGGGAACAACATCGCCCGGCTGCTGGCGCGCTGGGACGCCGGCGGTGAGAGCGCCTTCGTGGCGAAGATGAACCGGGCCGCGGCGGACCTCGGGATGAAGCGCACCGTGTACACCGGCGCGAGCGGTTTCGAGCCGACCACCACGAGCACGTCCGACGACCAGCTGCGGCTCGCCCGGGAGGTGATGCGGGATCCGGTCTTCAGGGCGATCGTCGCCACCCGCGAGGTCACCGTCGGGGGCGTCACCGGAACCGTCTCCAACACCAACAGGCTCCTCGGCACCTCCGGCATCATCGGCGTCAAGACCGGATCGAGCACCCCCGCCGGCGGAGCCCTCATGTGGGCCGCCACCACCGGAGAGGCAGACGGCAGCGGGGACGGGGAGTCGCCGGGGCTGATCCTCGGGGTCGTACTGCACCAGAGGCCGGACACCACACCCGCGCAGGGGCTCCAGGCCGCTTTCGACACCACCGAAGAGCTCGCCGCCGCGGCCCGGCGCGCGGCGAACGGGGGCGGTTCGCGATGACCGGGGAGGTTTCCCCGCCCACCGAGGAGAGCCCGGCGGCCGGGGGCTCCCGCACGGTCGACTGGGGCAGGGGCAGATGGGTGGCGGCGCTGACCGCCCTGTACGGGGCCGCACTGCTCGCCCACCCCCTCCTGCCCGACGGCACCGGACAGTCCGGCAGCCTCGTCGAGACGTTTCTGCCCTGGTCGGGGCTGGCGGTTCCGTTCCTGCTGGTGCTCGCGCTGGTCCGCCGTTCGGTGCTCGCTCTCGTCGCGGTCGCGTTCCCCGTACTGGCCTGGCTCGTCCTGTTCGGCGGCTCGCTCACCGACAAGCGGGAAGCGGGCGGGGAGCTGACCGTGGTCAGCCACAACGTGGGTGCCGACAACGCGGACCCCGAGGGCACGGCCCGCAGGCTCGCCGATACGGGCGCCGAGGTGATCGCGGTCCAGGAACTCTCCCCGGCGGCGCAGGAGACGTTCGACCGGGTGCTTGCTCCCGAGTACCGTCACCACACGGTCCAGGGCGGAGTCGGGTTGTGGAGTACGTACGGGATGTCGGCGGCCGAACCGGTGGACATCATGCCGTGGCCGCGTGCCCTGCGGGCCACGCTGGCGACGCCGAAGGGCCCCGTCACCGTCTATGTGGCACATCTCGCTTCGGTCCGGGTGACCCCGGGCTCCGGATTCACCACCGGCCGCCGTGACGCCGCGGCACGGCTCCTGAAGGAGGCCGTCGACGGGGACTCCTCGGCGAGGCTTCTCCTCGTCGGCGACTTCAACGGCACACCGGACGACCGCGGGCTGGCCCCCCTCCTGCGCACCATGGTGTCCGCGCAGGCGGTGGCGGGAGACGGGTTCGGCTTCAGCTGGCCCGCCGTGTTCCCCGTGGCCAGGATCGACCACGTTCTCGCCCGGGGCCTGCGGCCGGTGTCCGCGGAGACGCTGCCCGCCACCGGAAGCGACCATCTGCCGGTGAGCGCCTCGTTCGCCTTCTGAGCCACTCGCTGTACGACGTCCGGCAGGTGCCGCACACCTCGGCGGCGAACCGATGAGCCCGGAGGCGACCGAAAGGCACACGGAGGCGCAGTATCGCGGCCGATGTGAGCCGATGTGAACCGGTGTGAATCCTTTCCGCCCCGAGCGCGCTCCTCTTCATGTGCCGATGACAGAGTCGGTACTCGACTGGGAGGTCCCATGAACACCGGTATCGCCGTCGCCGCCGTACTTGTCCTCGTCTGCGTCTGCTCCGTCGTGCTGCTCGTCGCGCGCCGCCGGGGGCGCGGGCGTGGCTGATCCGAGCTGGCCCGCCGAGCAACTGATCGCCGCCGCGAGAGAGGGGGACGTCGAGGCGACCGCCGCGCTGGTGTCCGGTTCGCACCCGCATGTACGCCGGTTCGCGCGCTCGCTGTGCGCCTCGCCCCAGGACGCGGAGGACGCGGCGCAGGAAGCGCTGATCATCCTGTACCGGAAGATCGGCATGCTGCGCGCGAGCGGTGCGCTGGCGTCGTGGATGTTCCGGATCGTCCGGAACGAGTGCCTGCGGCGGTCACGGCAGCTGCTTCACGGGCCGCCGAACGTCCCCGACGGCGCTGTCCCGTCGGCGGAGGACGAGGTCCTCGCACGGCTGGAGGCGGACCGGGTCGCCGCCGCGATCGCCGCCCTTCCCGCCGATCAGCGCCGCGTCCTGATCATGCGTGACGTCCAGGGCCTCAGCGGGCCCATGACGGCCGCCGCGCTCGGCCTGAGCACGGCCGCCATGAAATCCCGGCTGCACCGCGCCCGCGCGACGGTCCGCCACACACTCGGTGACACGTTCGCCGCCACGCGGGGAGGAACCCATGACTGAGAGCCGGGGCTTCGCCAGCTCGTCCCTGCCCCGCCACCTGGCCCGCGGCGCGACCGGGTTCGGCGCCCTGGCCGGCGCGTTCCTGCTCTTCCCCGTGATCGGCGCCTTCAGCCTCCTCCTCGCCCCCGCCGGGCTCCTGGCCCTGCGCGGCTGCCCGATGTGCTGGCTGATCGGCCTGGCCCAGACGGTGTCCCGGGGGCGGCTCCGCCGGTCCTGTACGGACGAGGGCCGGTGCGAGCTGACCGTCCCGCCGCGGGAGGAGGCACGAGCCCGCTGACCCGTCCCGGGGGTGGGCGTCCGCGCGGACGCCCACCCGGTCGTCGCCCGGCGAGTCCGCGCCGCTGTTCCCGTACGGGAGTGCGCCTCGCCGCCGGAACCGGGCGGTGGGGCGCTCTCCTGCGTGGCCGGACCCGGTCCCGGCGAGTGGCCACCACTCGCCCGCGGCCTCGCCGCCGCCCTCTTCCGTCCGATGTACGCACTGACCGAACTTCCCGAGCCGGCTGCCGAGCCGAGAAGGCCGGAGGCCTCCTGTCTCTCCCGCGAGTCTCAGCAGTCTGTGCTGCCGGGCGGGACGACCCCATGGGAACAGGTAACTCTCCTCCAGGCCATGGCCCCGACGGGATTGCCGGCGGTCCCGTGATCGATGCCCGGGTCCGGCACATCCTGGCGGGCCTACTCCGTCAGAGCTTTTCGGTAGGGCGTTGAGCTGGTCGGAGCCGCTCGTACACCGTCACTCGCCGCCCGCGGACCTGCTCGTCCGCCACCACTACGAAGCACTCCTTCAGCACGGAGGTCTTCACCCTGTCCCGCTTGGCCGGAACCGGCTTCGCCACCTCCCTCGCATCCGTGACCAGCAGTATCCGCCGCTGGGACAGCATCGCGGTCCTGATCCGAGCCGGGTCGGCCTCCACTCCCTTGAGCGTCCCGGACTCCTCCGGGCTCTCCGTCAGGGCGATGTCCCGCAGACCGGTGAAGGTGTCGGGGGAAACCAGCTTGGTGTCACGCCGCGCTGCCGGCACGAAGAGCACTGCGTCCCCTGTCTGCTTGAGCCGCCGCACGTCTGCCGCCACCGCCAAGACATCGTCCACCCGGCTCGCCGGGGATCGCTTGGCCGGCGACTGCGGCAGCAGCACCACCATCACTAAGGCGACCACGACAGGCAGGATCCACATGGATCCTCTCGGAAACCGAGGCGTGGCCGCTCGTACTGCAGCCCCCAGCCCCGTCCCGATCAGCAGCGCCAGGCCCAGCAGGCTGAACACGATGTACCGACCCAAGAACAGTGGCTGAACCAGGGAAAGACGGGTGTGGTTGTAGCCCATCCCCGTACCCTCGTCACGGGGTTACCGGTCGGTCGTTGGGGGACGCATTCCACCTCCGCGAGTTCGGGCAGGTCGAAAATTCGGTGCTCCACAAACAATGCAGTCGGACAAACTTCACCTTTCCCGCAGAAGTGGCCAGTGTGCGTATGCCTTTCGGTGACGGTATATCATCGAGTTCCGCGAGGTTTCGCCCTTTACGTCAGGGCTTCGGCGTGAAGCCGGTGTGTCCTGGTTTTGATCACGGGATGGTGAGGATCGCGAGAGGGCGGGTGGCATCGCGGGCGTTGTGCCGGAG
>NZ_JBIALS010000076.1:0-10273 GCF_042873655.1 Streptomyces sp. NPDC004609
GGGGGCGCCGCCCCCGCGCGCGCGCCCCCCGCCCCCCCCGCGCGGGCGCGCGCGCCGCGCGCCGCGGCGGCCCGCCCCCCCCCCCCCCCCCCCCCCCGCGGCGCCCCCCCCCCCCCCCCCCCCCCGCCCGCGTGCACGCTCCGTATTGGAATTCCGGGGTGTACGAGGAGTGTTTGCCGTGCTCTTACTGACTTGCACATCAGTCAGTAACTCAACCTAGCTGACGTAGTGACAGATGACTGTCGCTCAGGGCGAATTCTCCACAGTATGCGCCGTGAGCTGGGAATATTGATCCCAGCGAAGTCTCTTGTGAGAGCCTTTATCCTGTCTCGCGAGTCAGGATAATGGTCCAAGATCTATGAAACAGCGAAGAATCTCTTGCGGTGTGCGACGGGGGCGTGTTACCAAGAGTCATGCCTGCGCAAGCCGAAGTCTCCAGGGACGTCTACGACGTCGTCATCGTCGGTGGTGGCCACAACGGGCTCGTTGCCGCCACCTACCTCGCTCGGGCCGGTCGCTCCGTGCTCGTCCTCGAACGCCTCGACGTCACGGGCGGCGCCGCCGTCTCGACCCGGGCCTTCGAGGGTGTGGACGCGCGCCTGTCCCGCTACTCCTACCTCGTCTCCCTCCTGCCGTCGAAGATCGTCGACGACCTCGGGCTGGAATTCGCTGTGCGCAAGCGCTCGGTCTCCTCCTACACGCCCACGGTCCGCGACGGCCGCGCCACCGGCCTGTTCGTCGGCGGCGGCGAGGAGCGCACCCGCGCCTCCTTCCGCGCCCTCACGGGCTCCGACGCCGAGTACGCGGCGTGGCAGGACTTCTACGCCACGACCGGGAACGTCGCCCGCAGCATCTTCCCCACCCTCACCGAGCCCCTGCCCACCCGTGACGCGCTGCGGGCCCGGATCGGTGACGACACGGCCTGGAACATGCTCTTCGAGCAGCCGCTGGGCATCACGCTCGAAGAGCGCTTCCGGGACGACCTGGTGCGCGGCGTCGTGCTCACCGACGCCCTCATCGGCACGTTCAGCAACGCGCACGACGAGTCCCTCGCCCAGAACATCTGCTTCCTCTACCACATCATCGGCGGGGGCACGGGAGACTGGGACGTTCCCGTCGGCGGCATGGGCGCCTTCACCGACGCGCTCGCCGGCGCGGCCCGCGCCGCCGGGACCGAGATCGTCACCGGCCACGAGGTGCTCGGCATCGGGCCCGACGACCCGCACTCCGTGGTCACCTACCGCACCGGGTCCGGCGAGGGCAGCGTCGCCGCCCGCAAGGTCCTGGTCAACGCCTCCCCCGAGGCCCTCGCCGAGCTCATCGGCGACGAGGCGCCGGCCGAGCGGGCCGAGGGCGCCCAGCTCAAGGTCAACATGCTGCTGCGCCGCCTGCCGCGCCTGCGCGACACCTCCGTCGACCCGCGCGAGGCGTTCTCCGGTACCTTCCACATCGCCGAGGGCTACGGGCAGCTGGAGACGGCCTACCGGGAGGCCGCGGCGGGCTCGCTGCCGTCGGCGCCGCCCTCGGAGATCTACTGCCACTCACTCACCGACCCGACCGTCCTCGCCCCCGAACTGGTCGAGCGCGGCTACCAGACGCTGACGATGTTCGGACTCCACGCGCCCGCACGGCTGTTCGCCGACGGCAATGACGCGAAGCGCGAGGCCCTGCTCACGTCGGCCCTCGCCGAGCTCGACTCCGTACTGGCCGAGCCCATCGCGGACTGCCTGGCGGTCGACGGGGACGGCAGGCCGTGCATCGAGGCCAAGACCCCCATCGACCTGGAGAACGAGCTCCGGCTGCCCCGAGGCAACATCTTCCACCGGTCGCTGGCCCTCCCGTTCACCGACGAGTCCACGCCGACCGGCCGCTGGGGCGTCGAGACCGCCCACAGGAACGTGCTGCTCTGCGGCGCGGGCGCGGTGCGCGGCGGCGGAGTCAGCGGCATCCCCGGCCACAATGCGGCCATGGCCGTACTGGAGCAGTGAGCCGGTCTCCGGTACCGGAGACAGGAACGACCCGAGGACGCCGTCCCACCGCCTCCGCGGTCGGACGGCGCCTCCCGTCCCCGGGGCGGCCGACGCCCCGCGCGGTCACCGCCCCGGGGACGGGACACCCGTACGGAGCCGGGACCGTCCCGGCGTCCGAGACCGACCCGTCGAGGAGGACAGATGGCCCTCGCGCTGCGCTGCGCCCGGCTGATCGATGTCGAGGCAGGTGAGGTACTGACCGACCGGACCGTGCTGGTGGAAGGGGAACGGATCGCAGCGGTGCAGCCCTCCGCCACGCCGGTCCCCGAAGGAGTGGAGGTCATCGACCTCGGCGAGGCCACGCTCAGCCCCGGTCTGATCGACCTGCACACCCACCTGATCGGCATCGCCGCCTGCGGCGACCCCGCTCGGGAAATGCGGCAGAGTGCCGCCCAGCAGGCGTTCGAGTCGATCGGCCATGCCCGCGACACCCTGCTCGCCGGATTCACCACGGTCCGGGACCTGGGCGCCTACCGGGCGTTCGTCGACACGGCCCTGCGCGACGCCATCGACAACGGCACAGTCCTCGGGCCCCGGATGGCGGTCGCGGGCGCCTACGTCACCGTCTCCACCGGCGGCGGGATGATCACGGGGCTCGCCCACGACATCGAACTGCCCCGGGAGTTCCGCTTCGGCTCCGTGCGCGGAGTGGACGACATCCGCGAGCGGGTCCGGGAGATCCTGCACGGCGGCGCCGACGTGATCAAGCTGATCGGCACCGGCGCCGTCATGGCGGCGGGCACCGTGCCCGGCGCCCCGGAGCTCACCGAGGCGCAGATGCTGGCCGCGGCGGAGGAGGCTTCCTTCTACGGGGCGTACGTCGCCGTCCACGCACACGGGACCGAAGGCATCAAGATGGCGGTCAGGGCCGGCGTCCGCTCCATCGAGCACGGCTGCTACCTCGACGACGAGGGCATCGAGCTGATGCTCCGGCACGGCACCTACCTCTCCGCCGACATCTGGTGGAGCGACTGGCTGACCGAGCACGCCGACGCCGCAGGCTTCGACCCGGAGACCCAGGACAAGAACGACCACGCCACCGTCGCGCAGCGCGAGGCGTTCACCAAGGCGGTGCACGCCGGTGTGAAGATCGGCTTCGGTACGGACGCGGGCGCCTTCCCGCACGGCATGCAGACCCGCCAGCTCGCCGCGCTGTGCACGTACGGCATGACGCCGATGCAGGCGATGCGCGCGGCCACGCTCACCGGCGCCGAGTGCATGGGCTGGGAGGACCGGGTCGGCTCGATCACGCCGGGCAAGTACGCCGACCTCATCGCCGTTCCCGGCACGTCCGGCGACGTGTCAGCCTTCGAGGACGTCCGCTTCGTCATGAAGGGGGGACAGGTCGTCAAGAACGACCTGACGGCGGGGCACTGAACCACAGGGGCCGGTCCGGCCCTTCGTACGTGTCAACGCACACCCCGTCCGGGCCCGCCGGGCGTCAGTCGGTGCCCGCGGCCGTGCGGGGCGCGCCCGGTCCGTGCGGCGCGGGCGCGTCCGGTGCCTCGTGGCCCGGGGCGGCGCGCGGATCGGGCAGCGCGAGGGGATCGGCGAGCGGCGGCGGGGCCTGCCGGTCCGCGGCGATCACCAGGTACATCGCCAGCAGGATCAGCACCCCGCCGATGATCGTCCGGTTCGACAGCGAGGCCCCGACGAGCAGGCTGAACACCGCCACGAACAGCGGTTCGCAGGCCAGCACGACGGCGGCGCCGGCGGCGCTGACCCGGGACTGCGCCCAGGTCTGCACCGCGTACATGCCGAGCGTCGCCAGCAGGGTCGAGTAGACGAGCCAGCCCCAGCCCGCGGAAGTGTCCGGCAGGTCGATCCCGGCGGGCACGGCCCAGAAGGAGGCGATCACGCCGGTGCCGAGGATCTGGAGGGCGGCCAGGCCGTAGACCTTGTCGGGGGAGGAGTACTCCGACAGGAGCGTCACCTGGATCGAGTACGACAGCGCGGCGGCCAGCGTCAGCCAGCTGCCGAGGCTCAGGGAGACCCCGTTGAAGGAGATCACGGCCAGGCCGGCCGTCGCGGCGAGCACACCGCCCCAGACGCCCTTGGTCACCTTCGTCCGGAACAGCACCCGGCCCGCCAGCGGCGTCAGGACCACGAAGAGCGAGACCAGGAAGCCGGACTGGGACGCGGGGATGTAGTTCTGGCCCTCGACCTGGAGGAGGGTTCCCAGCCCGAGGAAGAGGGCGAGGCCCAGGCCGGCGAGCGTGTGGCGTCGGCCGAGCGAGAAGACCGCGCGGGGCCGCAACGCCACCATGATGAGGCCGGCGAGCACGAAGCGCACGGCGACCAGGCTCGCCGTGCCCATCTCGGGCAGGACCCAGACCGTCGCCAGGTAGCTCCAGCCCCACACGGCGGTGGCGCAGGTCAGGGCGACGATGGCGATGCGGCGTCCCGAGCCCGCGCGGCCGCTGAGCTGCCCGGCCTGCTGGATGGTGGTCACGGTGTTCCTCCCCCCTCTGATGTGGACGACCGCGCACCACGGTCTGCCGGGTCCCGGCGAGCGGCACACCTCAACCTAGATATTGACTGATGCATCAGTCAATACCGGTGCCACTGCGGGACCGCCGAAGGCCGGCGCCACGACGCCGGCCTTCGGGTGGAGCAGGGCAGTGCGGAGCGGGTCGGTACGGGCCGGGGGAGAGGTCGCGGGCCGAGTCGTCAGGATGCGTCGTCCGGCTGCGGGGACGTGCGCCGCGGACCCAGTGCCGCAGGGTCGATGCCGAGTTGCGCGCCCACGTGCTCACGGACCCACTGCGTGGCTTCGGCCCTCTCCAGGACGCCGCGCCGGGCGACGAGCTGCACCGCGAGACCGTCCAGGAACAGGGTGATCCGCCAGGCCGCGACCCTCGGGTCGGCGCACTGGAACTCGCCGTTGTCCCTTCCCTCCTGGACCAGCTGGACGATGGAGGACTTCCACTCGTCGTCCATCGTGCGCATGACGTCGTGCAGGCCCTTGTCCCGCATGCCCGCCGACCAGCCGTCGATCCACAGCCGCCAGCCGGGAGCCTGCCCCGCCGGCAGGTACAGCCGCAGCAGCGCCTTCATCCGGGTCACCGCGGACCCGGAGCGGGCGACCGTCCTGCGCAGGCTCTCCATCTCCCGCTGTGCCGCGTGGGAGAAGGCTTCCTCGATGAGGAGTTCCTTGGTCGCGAAGTGGTAGTGGAGCAGCCCGCTGCTCACTCCCAGGGCAGCCGCCACGTCGGCGACGCGCGTCGCCGCGATACCGCGCTGCTTGATCTGCTCCACCGTCGCGTCGAGGATTTCTTCGCGCCGGAGGACAACCTGTTTGCGTGCCACGAGGTGCACCCTACTCGCCTTCCTGATTCGTGTGTCAGGAAGGCGGGCGTCCGGTCCGCGCGGGCGCCTCCGTCCGGCGCACGGCGCGGGCACGGCCCGACCACGGCCGGCGGGGCCGGTCAGCTCGCCCCGGAGGCGTGGGCGGCGAGCCGGAACCGTTCGGGCGTGCCCCCGGCTCCGGTCACCAGATCGGCGGTGAGCTCGCCGATGAGCGGAGCGAACTTCGCCCCGTGCCCCGAGCAGGGCGAACAGACGACGAACGGACCGACCCGGTCGAGCAGGAAGTCCTCGTTCGGCGTGAAGGTGTACAGGCAGCTGCTCTCGTTGCGCGGCGTCGGGTCCAGCCCCGGCAGCCACTCCTTCACGTACGCGACCAGCCGGTCCCGCGCCGCCGACGAAACCACTCCGTCCCGGCCGGAGGCCGTCGTCCGCAGGCCGCCGTAGTGCTCGCCGATCTTGCGGTCGTCGTCAGGGCCGCCGTTGCGGCCGCCCGCCAGGTGGTAGATCCCGGCTCCCCGCTCGTGCAGGACGCTGGGCCACGCGGGAGCGGCCGGGTCCAGCCGGGGGAAGTGGAAGGTGTCCTGCTGGGTCACGGTCAGCGGGGGCAGCGCGACGTGTCCGCCGAGCCGTTCGCCGGTCCACGCCCCGGCCGCGACGACGACCGTACCGGCGAGCACCTCGTCGCCGTCGGCCAGGACGACCCGGGCCCTGCCGTCCGCCGTCGTGTCCAGCGAGGCCACGGCGGCGCCGTGGCGGACGACCGCACCCCGCCGGACGGCGCCTTCCACGAACGCGGTCACCGCCGAGGCGGCATCGGCCGTACCGCCCTGAGCGTGGTGGACGACCGGGCCCTCGAAGCGCATCCCCGGCCAGCGCTGTTCCGCCTCCTGCGCGCTGAGCACCTCGTGCTCCACGGCCGAGGCGGCGAGCTGGGCGGCGATCGACTCGGCGTACGCGCGCGTCCCGAAGTCCACACTGCCGAGCATCCGCAGCAGCGGCGTACCGGAGTCCAGCTCCAGCTCCCGCCACAGCTCGAACGACCGACCGGTCAGCTCCGTGTACAGGGTCTCCTGGTAGCCGCGCCGCACGATGCGGGAGCTGCCGTGCGAGCTGCCCCGGGCGTGCCCGGGGCCGTACTGCTCCAGCAGCAGCACCGACAGCCCGCGGCGGGAGGCCGCCCACGCGGTGGCGGTGCCCATCAGGCCGCCGCCGATCACGACGAGTTCAGCGCGGGTCGTCATGGCTGCCTCCGGCAGAACGGACGGCGGCGGGCGCGCCCGGCCCGCCGAACCTGGCCTCGATGTCGCCGAGCTTGCGGGCGACCACGCCGAGGGCCGCCTCGCGCGGTGTGGTGCCGTAGGTCTCGGCGTCCGTGAGCATGTCGGTGGTCAGCCGCCCCATGGCCTCCCGGATCTTGCGGTGCGCCTGGTCCGCATCGGCGCCGATGTCGCCGAAGAGGGTCCACCACCACCACGCGTTCGTCGCCGAATTGGCCACGAAGTCCGGCAGGACGAGGGTGCCGCGCGCGTGCAGCGCCGCCTCGGCGTCGGGGAGGGTGGGCATGTTGGCTGCCTCGGCGATGACCCGGGCCTTGATCCGCTCCTGCTCGGACGCGCCGATGCAGTACGAGACCGCGGCCGGTACGAGGACCTCGCAGTCGATGTCGAGCCAGGTGTCCCCGTCGGCCTCCGTGTCACCGGGACGCAGCTGGGAGCGGTCGATCCCGCCCAGGCCGTCACGGGTCAGGAGCAGCCGCTCCACGTCGAGGCCCGCCGGATTGACGATCACGCCGCGGGCGTCGGCCAGGCCGACCACCGTGACGCCCTCCCGGGCGAGGTGGCGGGCGGTGGCACCGCCCATCGACCCGAACCCCTGGACGACGGCGCGCGCCGAGGTACGGGATAGGCCGAGGTGGTCGAGCGCGGTGAGCGCCGACTCCGCGACACCCAGACCGCCGACGAGGTCGGCGAGCAGGACGCCGTCCACCTCCACGGCGAAGGCGTCCGCCAGCCGCTGCCGCGCCCCGGCGGCATCGTCCAGCAGCGGGTAGATGGCCGCGATGGAACTGTCCATGCCCAGTTCGGCCAGGACCTCGTCGATGGTGTCCTGGCGCAGCCCCAGGTCCTCGCCGGTGGTCCAGTGGTGCTTGAGGAGGGACCGGACGGCGTCGAGGAAGCGGCCGAGGACGGCGCGGGCCTGCGGGTCGTGCGGGTCGCAGTCGATGCCGCCCTTCGCCCCGCCGAGCGGGATGTAGCGGTTGGCCGGGTCGTAGTGGAGCGCTTCCTTGCGGGTCATTCCCGCCGCCAGCCCGCGGACCTCGTCGAGGGTGCATCCCTCGCGCATGCGCAGACCACCACTGGAAACGCCTCTGACCAGCCGGTCGATGACGACGTATCCCCTGCGCCCGGTGACGGGATCGGTCCAGGTGACCTGGAGGTGGGGCGGTGGGGCGGTGGTGGGGCGGGGGATGCTCAGGGGGCTCGCTGTCATGGTTTCCGTCCAGTGCGGGCACGCGTCACGGACACCGCGGGCGTGCGTTCTCGGGGGATGTGCGGGGCGGCCGGGCAGCGGTCAGTTCATCCAGTTGACCGGGTGGTCGCGGTCGGTCAGCGCCGGGCGGTCGAGCCGGAACGCGGTGTACGGCTCGGTCTTCGCGAGCGTCTCGTCCTGTACCAGCGCGGACAGCATCCGGCCGAGCGTCGGCGCGAACTTGAAGGCGTGCGCCGCACCGAGGCCGACCAGGACCCGCTCCGCGCCCGGCACCGCTCCGAGGACGAAGTCGCGGTCGGGCGTCAGGGTGTACAGACAGCGCTTGGAGCGCACCGCCCTGCCGCTCAGCGGGAACCGCTCGCCCATGAAGCGGGACAGCCGCGACAGCATCTCGGGATCGGTGGCCCCGGACCGCCGGTCCGGACTCACCTCCGGCCCTCCGCAGTCCTGCCCGGCCTTCACCGTGGCCTCGCCGTACGACGGGAAGCCGTAGAAGCTCGGGTCGTCCAGCCAGATCCAGACCGGGAAGACCTCCGGCGCGAAACGCGACGGGTCCACCGGCTCGAAGTAGGTGACCTGCTCTTCCAGCGTCGTGATCGGGATGTCCCAGCCCAGCGGCCGCAGCAGGGTGTTGGCCCACGCGTCCGTGCACAGGACGACCTTGCCCGCGGAGTAGCGCCCCCGCGGCGTGACGACCTCCACCCCGCCGGCGCCGTGCCGGATCTCCGTGACCGGGGTGTTGTCGAGGAGACGGCCGCCGGCCGCCGTGGCCAGCTGCTGCATGGCGGCCGTGGAGCTCGCCGCGGGGACGATGGAGGTGCGCTCCTGGTACATGGCCGTGGTGCCGTCGGGGACGGAGATCTGGGGCCAGCGGCCGCGCACCTCGTCCGCGTCCAGGAGCTCGTAGGGGATGCCCTCGGCGGAGAGGCTGTGCCAGTAGTCGTCGAGCGGGAGCGGCGAGCCCTCCGGGCAGAGGTCGATGCCGCCCGTCAGGGTGACGAACTGCCGGCCGCCGGCCTGCTCCAGGTGTGCCCAGTCGTCGTACGCGTCCCGGGTCAGGCGTACGTAGTCGGGGCGGTGGTAGCTGTGGCGGAGGATCCGCGAGGTGTCGTGGGACGCACCGCGGTCATGGCCGAACTCGAACTGTTCCAGCCCGAGCACGCGCTGCCCGGAAGCGGCGAGGTGCCATGCGGTGGCCGAGCCGAGTCCTCCCAGACCGACGACGACGACATCGAATGATTCGGTCCCTGTGTTCACGTTCATGGATGGGCCTCTCGGCGCGGAGCTCGTGCCGCGCGTCCCCGGCATGCGACCGGGAAGGACGGCGGCGACGGAAAGGGCTCGGGAACCACCCTCGGGTGGTCGGATCGGCGTCCGGCAGGGGCGGCGCGTCGGGCGGCCCTGCGAGCGGATACTGAACGACGATGCAGTAGCGGATTCGTGGCTGTCAAGAGCGGAGCACCGGCGTTCCGGCTGCGCGGCGGACTTCCGGCCGGGCCGGGCGGGCCCCGCGGCGCGGTCCGCGGGCCCGCGGTTCAGTCGCCTTCGAGCGCGGCCGGCCGCAGCCCCAGTTCGTGGGCGACGATCTGGCGGGACCAGGCGGCGGTCTGCTCGCGGTCCCGTGTCTCGCGGTGGACCACCGTCTGCACGGCGACGCCGTCCAGCAGGGCGGTGATCCGCCAGGCGGCCCCGCGCGGGTCCTCCGCCGAGAACTCCCCGGCGGCCACGCCTTCCTGGATGATCGCGGTCAGCGCTTCCTTCCAGCGCAGGTCGAGTTCCCTGCCGACCGTCCGCAGCGCGGGTTCGCGCAGGGCGGCTGCCCAGCCCTCGATCCACAGCGTCCAGCCCTTGGCGCCCTTGGTCGGGGCGTACCAGTCCAGGGCGGTGGACAGCCGTGCCAGTGCGGTCGGGCAGTCCGAGGTCAGCTTGTCGAGGCGGTCCAGGTCCCGCTGTACGGCCCAGGTGAAGGCTTCGCCGATCAGCGCCTCCTTGGTGCGGAAGTGGTAGATCACCAGGGCGGGGCTGACGGCGAGATCACGGGCCACGTCGGAGATCCGCAGAGGGTGGATGCCGCGCTTCTCGATCTGGGCGACGGTGGCGCGAAGAATCTCCCCGCGACGCAGGCCGGCGTCCTTGCGGTGTCGGGTCACGCCCCGAGGATAGGTCACGCCGGCGGCCGGGGAGCGGCCTGCACGGGCCGTTCCGCACCCGTTCCAGGGGCTGACTCGCGAGTCAGGAAAATCGGCCCGGAAGCATTGACAAAGGCCCGTCGGCAGCCACAGGCTTCCTTCAGCTAACTGTACAGCGATTCAGTAAGCCGGGACCGGAGCCGGACCGGCTTCCGGACCGCCCTAGGGCGTGTATCGAAAGTAGCGCCGTCCGCCCGGAGGGCGGGGCCTGCGGCGTCCGGTGCGTGCAATCGCAAGGCGGAGGGTCGCCCTCGT
>NZ_JBIALS010000077.1:0-9985 GCF_042873655.1 Streptomyces sp. NPDC004609
TCCGCCGCGGAGGAGCGGTTCGGTCGGGTTTGCCTGGTTAGGCTGTCGTCGTGAGCGGGCGTCCGCCCCAGCGGATGCCTTTCTCGCTGCGGATGGGGGCGCGTTCCTTGCGTTCGGCGGCCAGGACGTCGCTGTGGCGGGCGTTGGCGTTGCGCCAGCGCAGGTAGGCGTGCAGGGCCCGAGTCTGCACGTCCAGGTCGCGGTGGCGTCCTGCTTCTCGGAGTGCGCAAGGACCAGCACGCCGTCGATGTCCACGATCACCGAGCCGTCGGCGGCCGGACCGTTCGCCCCGGCCAGTTCCCAGGCCCGCGAGCGTACTTCGGCCCGCGCCGACCGGATCGCGGTGAGCGCCTTCGGCCCGGCTGCGGCAAGGGCGTCGATGAGCCGTGAGACCGTCGGGTCGGATGCCACCG
The DNA here is from genome assembly GCF_042873655.1 of Streptomyces sp. NPDC004609. Lineage (NCBI taxonomy): Bacteria > Bacillati > Actinomycetota > Actinomycetes > Kitasatosporales > Streptomycetaceae > Streptomyces > Streptomyces sp. NPDC004609. The sequence continues at coordinate 414 of NZ_JBIALS010000077.1, forward strand.
GGCCGAACACGTCGCGCTCGGCCCGCAGCGTGGCGACATCGGCGAGGCAGTCCCCGCCCAGAGCTGTCGCGAGCGCGACATCCAGCAAGACCTTGCCCGGATCGTGCACCGCCCGCGGCTTGCGCCACGGCGCCAACGCCGTCGATATCGCGGTGTCCAGGGCCAACTTGCGGACCGTCTCGGCCAGCAGCACCGCCCCGCCCTGCGAGACCGCCCCGCTGCCACCGCCCTCGACGCGGACACGCGGGTACAACCCGATACGCTTACTCACCTGGAGAGTGCTTCTTTCCATGCAGCCAACAGGACCCTAGACAAGTCCCATCGTTGCAGGTCAGGAGCACTCTCCGCTTATTTGATCAACCATCGGACCACCCACCTCGTGAAAGCCCGAGGCTAAGCCTGGCGACCTGGCCCACCGAGCGGTCACCGCGCCGGCACAGCTCGACGACGATCTCGGCCTTGGACTCCGGCGTGAACGAGCGGCGAAGGCGAGGCTTCTTCTTCCCCATGCTCTCCATGATGGACATCCTCCTGGGGGCTGAACCCCTGATCTCGACTGTCAGTCAAAACGGATCAAGTCCAGTGGAGGGTGAGTTGGGGTGGCTTCCCCCGCTGACGTGAGTCTCCTCGTACAGCACAATGACCTGTGGGTTCGAGGGGCCGGTGGGGCGGACGTGTTCCGCGGAGCGACGGGGGAGCTGGGGCGATGGAGCCGCTGCGCGCGGGAGATCCGCGCGGGATGGGGCCGTACACCCTGGTCGGCCGACTCGGCCAGGGCGGGATGGGTGTCGTCTATCTGGCTCGCGCGGCCGGTGGGCGCACGGTCGCCGTCAAGACGGTGCACCCCACGATGGCCGACACCCCGGGGTTCCGGGAGCGCTTCGCCCGCGAGGTGCGCGCGAACCGGTCGGTGGGGGGTGCGGGCACCGTCCCCGTCGTCGACGCGGACATCGGCGGTACGGTCCCCTGGCTGGCCACCGCCTATGTGCCGGGCCCGTCGCTGAGCGACGCGGTGGCCGCGCACGGCGGGCTGCCCGCTCCCGCGCTGTGGCGGATGCTGCACGGGCTGACGCGGGCGCTCACGGTCGTGCACGAGGCGGGGCTGGTCCACCGGGATCTGAAGCCCAGCAATGTGCTGCTCTCCCTGGAGGGCCCGCGGCTGATCGACTTCGGCATCGCGCGTGCCGTGGACGAGACGGCTCTCACCGGCACCGGGCTGGTCATCGGCTCACCGGGCTTCATGCCCCCGGAGCAGGCGAGGGGGGAATCGGTGGGGCCGGCGGGCGATGTCTTCTCGCTGGGCGCCGTGCTGACCTTCGCGGCCACCGGCCGGCCGCCCTTCGGTACCGGCGCTGCCCATGAACTGCTGTACCGGGTGGTGCACGAGGCGCCTGACCTGGACGGGCTGCCGCCGGACCTCGCCCAGGCCGTGGAGCGGATGCTGGCGAAGGTGCCCGGGCCACGGCCCGGGGTACGGGAACTGACCGAGCGGGCGGCCGCCGCCCTCGCCCCGGCCGGGGGCGGCGGCACCGACTGGCTGCCCGCGCCGGTGGTGCGGACCATCGCCGAGCGGGCGGAACGGCTGCTCCACCTCGATCAGGACGTACGCCCGGAACAGGCGGAGAAGGCGGACGAACCGGCGGATCCGCGCGGTGGGCAGGCCGGGCACGAGCGGCGTCCGCCGAGTGAGGCGGAGACCACCCCCCGCCCGGCGCCCGCCGCCACCGCCTCGCTCACCGAACCGGGCAGCCCCACGGTCGACAGTCCCACCGCGCCCGCGTCGCTCCCGCTGCCCGGTCTCGGCCGCCGGCTGATGCTGCGCAGCCTCGGCATCGGCGTGATCGGCCTCGGGGCCTGGGGCGTGTGGCAGGTGAGCGGACGGCTCCTCGGGGAGGAAGACGGGAGCGGGGCCCGGAAGGTCCTCGAACCCTCGTGGCAGTACGACCACGACTGGTCGTTCATCACTCCCGTCACCCCCGGACCCGTCGGGTCCCTGCTGTTCGGGGACAGCACCGGGCAGCTGGTGATGGTGGACGGGGTCAGCCGCAAACGGAAGTGGGCCGTGAAACCCACCGTCCCGCCCCAGGCCGTCATGATGGGCGGCAGCATCAGCAGACGCGTGGTCGTCGTCAAAGGCATGGACGACTCCTTCCACGGTTTTGACCCCGAATCGGGCGAAACCCTGTGGAAGCGCCCGCGTCCGAGCACCAGTACACAGGTTCACGATCTGGACATCAACGGCACCATGGTCGTGGTCCACGGGAGTGTCAGAATCACCGCGGTGGAGCGGATCGACACCGTCACCGGGACCACGACATCGTCCAGCAGCCTGAATCTCACCGGCGACTGGGTGGTCGGCAGCGGCTCCGAACTCCAGCTGTACGACCTCACGGGCGAGGTTCTCAGGAGGGTCTCCACCGAGGACGGTTCGATCCGGGACGAGGAGAAACTGCCCTCCGGCATCGCGTCCGTGCCGTACGTGCGGGAGGGCGTCGAGTACTACCGCACCCCGCGGGGCGTCATCGCCCGGCCGTCCCCCGGCGGCGACGCCCGGACCCGCTGGTCCTTCGAGGCGGACACCGACGACGTCGCCCCGCCGTCGACCTCACCGGCGCTCGTCGACGGCGCCGTCGTCTTCGACTACGGCGAGGCGGTGTACGCGGTGGACCGTGACAGCGGAGAACTCCGGTGGAAGTACCTCGCGGACGATGCGCTCAACGGCTGGCTGGGGTTGTTCGAGGAACAGGACGACAAGGTCTTCGTCCTGTCGGGCAAAGGCACGCTGTACGCCATCGCCACGGAAACAGGACGGCCGCTGTGGAGCCTCAAGGGAAACCGGACCGGGGTGGGGGCGGGATCCCCGCTCCTGAACGGAACGACCGTGGTCACCACGGTGGGCAAGACGGTGTACACCCTGGACGACGAAGGGCCCAAGTGGGCGTGAGCGGCGCCGTACAGCCGCCGGGGCGAGCGGGTCTCCGGGCCCGTTGAACGCCGCCGCGCGATCTCACGGGTGCGGCGGGCGGGTTCTCAGGGGCTGTTCACCGGGGCGCCCGCGTGGGCCGTGATGTGCGGCGGCGCGCTGATGCCGTCCGGGGGCCGGTGCGGACCTTGACGGACGCCTCGTCCAGGGACAGGGCGAGCAGCGCGGTGGCCGCGAGTTCCTTGCGGCTCGGGTGGCGGGCGTAGTCCCACTGGCCGGGGGTGGCGTGCTCGGTGAGGCAGCGGAGACCGGTGAGCTTTTCCTCGGGGTCGGTGAGGAGGCGGGGGGTGCCGTAGATCATGGCGCTGCGGTAGTTCACCCCGTGCTCGAACACCGAACGGGCGAGGACCGCCGGCTCCGTCACCATCGCCGCCAGTGAGATCGTCGCGGAGGAGGTGGTCCCGACGCTGGTCGGCTCGATCGGCTTGGTCGCCTCGGTGCCGCCCACCACCGCGCTGGCCGCCGCCCGGGAACGGACCGTCCCCTCCGGGGGTGGTGCGGCGGGGGACGGCAGCGCGGACGGCGGTGGCCCCGGCCCGTCCGGGCCACGGCCGCCGCCGTCCGCGCGGCTGAGCGCCGCCTCAGTGGACCTCCGCCGGAGGGGGCAGGGGTGTGCGCACCGGCTCGGCGTCCTCGGCGCCGCCCGTGCTCTCGGGGTCCTCGGTGACGGCCTGGTGTTCGGTGCGCGGCGTGTTCATCAGGACGGCGACGATCAGCGCGCCGGCCAGGAGGATCCCCGCGGCCCAGGTGCCGGCTGTCATGAAACCCTCCAGCATCGCCTGCTTGGCGAAGGCCGGGCCGCTGCCCTGCGAGGCATGCGAGGCCGAGTAGTCCGCGGTCGCGCCGGTGGCGATGGTGTTGAGAAGCGCGGTGCCGATCGAGCTGCTGATCTGCTGCGCGGTGTTGACACCGGCCGAGGCGATGCCCGCGTCGCGCGGGTCGACGCCGTGGGTGGCGTAGTTGAAGGCCACCGGCATGATCATGCCGGCCCCGAGGCCGAGCAGGAGTCCCGAGACCAGCACGCCCTCGGCGTAGCCGGTGTCGGTCTCCATGGTGCGCAGCCACAGCATGCCGGAGGCGATGAGCAGCATGCCCGGCACGATCAGCAGCCGCGGCGGAACCTTGGGCAGCAGCCGGGTGGCGAGCCCGCCGGCCGACATCAGGACCGCCACGGTCATCGGGAGGAAGGCCACGCCTGTCCTGATCGGCGAGTATCCCTTGATGACCTGCAAGTAGTAGGTCATGAAGAGAAACGCCCCGAACATCGCGACCATGGCCAGTCCCACGCTCAGATACGCCCCGCCGCGGGTTCGGTCGGCGATCAGGCGCGGCGGCAGCATCGGCTGCGACACCCGGCTCTCGACGAAGCCGAACGCGGCGAGCAGCACCGCGCCCCCGGCCAGCAGACCGATGACCTTCGCCGAGCCCCAGCCGTCGGACTCCGCCTGGCTCGTGCCGTACACGATCGCGACCAGCCCGCCGGTCACCAGCAGCACGCCGGGGATGTCGAACCGGGCCCTGCCCCCGCTCCGCGACTCGGCCAGCATCGTGTACCCGCCGGCCACCGCGATCAGGGCGATCGGCACGCTGATGTACAGGCACCAGCGCCAGTCCAGGTAATCGGTCAGCGCCCCGCCGGCCAGCAGCCCGATCGCGCCGCCCACGGCGGTGATGGCGCCCCAGACCCCGAACGCCTTGGCGCGCTCCTTGGGCTGAGTGAACGTCACGGTCAGCAGCGACAGCGCGGACGGCCCGAGCAGCGCGGCGAACCCGCCCTGCAGGGCACGGGCGCTCAGCAGCATCTCGAAGTCGTCTGCCGCGCCGCCGAGCGCCGACGCGCCGGCGAAGCCGAGCAGTGCGATCAGGAAGGTCCGCTTGCGGCCGGTGTAGTCGGCGATCCGGCCGCCGAGCAGCAGCAGGCCGCCGAACGCCAGCGTGTACGCGGTGATGATCCACTGCCGGTCGCCGTCGGAGATCCCCAGATCCCGTTGGAGTGACGGCAGCGCGATGTTCACGACCGTCCCGTCCAAAACGATCATGAGCTGGGCCAGCCCAATGAAGAACAGCGCGGCCCAGCGGCGCGAATCGGCCGCCGGGTCCTGCGCCTTCGTGGTTGCCATGACTTCGTCCTCACTCGTGGTGTTGCCTGCCGCACGGATCGTTCGCGCGGCGTCCTGACGATCACAAGACGCCCGCGCCCCGGGCCCTGTAACAGCGCGGGCGTATGACGTGGGTCATCGCTCGTGGGTGTTACAAAAAGGTGGGGAGCGGCGTCTAGTGCGTGTGGCAGGACCAAGGTTGAACAGGCGGGAGCCAGGCATGAGACAGCGCAGCGAACGAACGACCGACACAGCCGAGCCGCTCGATCGTGCAGACCCCGTGGATTCGGCAACCGAGGTGTTCGTTGCCCACCGCAACCTGCTGTTCACCGTCGCCTACGAGATGCTCGGCTCGGCCGTCGACGCCGAGGACGTCCTGCAGGAGACCTGGCTGCGATGGGTGGGCGTCGATCCGGCCACCGTCCGGGAGCAGCGCGCCTACCTGGTGCGGATCGCCACCCGGCAGGCGCTGGACAGGCTGCGTGCGCTCAATCGGCGCAAGGAGTCCTACGTCGGGCCGTGGCTGCCCGAGCCGCTGCTGACCACGCCCGATGTGGCCGAGGACGTCGAACTGGCCGACAGCGTCTCAGTGGCGATGCTGCTGGTGCTGGAGACGCTTCAGCCGATCGAGCGGGCGGTGTTCGTGCTGCGCGAGGTATTCGATCTGGCCTACGAGGAGATCGCCGAAGCCGTCGACAAGACCACGGCGGCGGTCCGCCAGATCGCCTACCGGGCACGCGCGCACGTCGCCGCGCGCCAGCCACGCGGCGTCGTCTCCCCGGCCGAGACCCGGGCCGCACTCGGGGCCTTCCAGCGCGCGGTTGAAACCGGCGACCTGCAGTGCCTGCTCGACATTCTGGCGCCGGACGTCGTCGCCCTGAGCGACGGCGGCGGAATCAAACATGCCCTGCTTCGGCCCATCGTGGGGGTCGGCAAGGTGGCTCGCCTGCTGGCCGCCGGCTGGTGGAAACGCGACGCCGAAAGGTCCGTCGAGCTGGTACAGATCAATGGTGGCCCGGGGCTGCTCGTCCGCGTCAACGGGGAGATCGACGGCGTGGTGGCGGTGCGGGTCGAGAACGGCTGCATCACCGGCGCCTACCACGTGCGCAATCCCGAGAAGCTGTCGCGTGTGGAGCGGGAGACCGCCGTGAGCCGCTGAGGCCGCAACGACCTACAGCCTGCTGCGCCCTGAAATCACACGCGGCCACTGCCACAGCACAGCCACCACACCAAGGCATCCCGGCCCGAGCTCGACCGCGTGCTGTCGCTCCTGAGCTCCGGCGACACGTTGAAGATCACCCGGCTGGATCTACCGTCACGCTCGGTCCAGCACCTGATCAACCTCGGCGCCGGCTGCGCGCCGCCGGGATCGAACTGCACGTGGTCGAGCAGGGCATCGACATCTCCACCAGGGAGGGCCGCGCCATGTTCGGCATGCTGAGCGTGCTGGCCGAACTGCAGCGCGAACTCATCGTCGCCAACACCGACGACGGCCTGGCCGCCGCCCGTGCCCGCGGCCGCGTCGGCGGCCGTCGCCCCGAACTCACCCAGCGGCAGCTCGACCAGGCCCAGAAGATGTACGACGACGGCACCCACACCGCCGAAGAGATCGCGCAGGCCTTCCAGTGTCCCGCCCCACCCTCTACCGGCACCTCACCGCCCACCATGAGGGCCGCGACTGCGCCAGTGTGGCCGGGTCCATGGTGATCACGGCGTTTCCACTGGTCACGGGCGTGGAGCGGGTACCGGCATCCGTCACGTCCGGGGCGCTCGTGACGCCTTCGCGTACCCGCTCGCGATAGGCGGCCTGCGGCAGGCCGGTCCGCAGAACCGCGCGTCCTCGCGGGGGCCGTGCCCGAGGGCGGAGCGTTTGCCGCACGCCGGACAGTGCGCGACGTACTCGGTCTCGACACCCAGGTGATACCAGAGGCCGATGGCCACGGTCCCGGCCTGGTGGCGCGCCACCGTCTCGCCGCGGCCTTGTGCGCTGGGGAGCAGACCGCTTGTCACTGCGGGAGCGTACCGGCAGCGGCTCGGAGCAGAGGACGTACGCGCAGCGGCGTACCCTCCCATGTCTCCGCCGTGCGCCTGCAGGCTCAGCTCACGAACTCTTCGTCGCCGTAGCGCACCTCGACCGTGTTCCAGTCCACGCCGAGGTCCTTCGTGAACTTCTTGGCCAGGGGCAGGTCAGCGAGCGGGGCGACGAGGATGAGCCGCCCGTCGAGGGTGACGGAGCCGCCTCCGAGCTCATCGCGGGACTCGGGGTTCGCGAGCAGCGTGTCGTGCAGACGATCGGCGCTGACGCCGGGAGCCTGGATTTCGACCGCGTCGGTCTCCGGCGAGGTGCGCGGCAGGCAGCGGAAGGTCAGCACCGACTCCTGGTGGTACTGCTTGGCGATGACGCTGGCGATGTGGTGCAGCCCGTCCCGGCCGACCTTGTTGACGTCGAACTCGCGGGAGCGCTCATAGGTGGCCTGCTTGAGGTCGCCGGACCAGAAGACGCCGTCGAGCAGTTTCGAGGCGCGGGGCCGCGCGCCGTTGGCATGGATGATCCCGCGCACTTCGTGATCGAAACGCGTCAGGCGGGTCTTGAGCCGGGGGTCGGCCGGATCCGTGATGATCGCGGTGTTGTTCGTAGCGAAGATCTGCCCCGCTGGGCAACCACGACCTGCCGTGCCCGCCTGTGCGCTTTCCGCGCCCGCGACCCCCAGCGTCAGGGCGGAGACCGTGACCAGAACGCGCAGCTGACGCCATAGGGTGACTTTCCTCATGCGGTGATCAACGATCTCTGGAGGAGTTCGTTGCGCCTGCCGCAGGACCGGTCCGCTGTTCAAGTGCGTGGGAGTGTGCGACATCCCGTGGGTTGCTCTGAGCCTTGCTGGGTCCTCAACCTTGTGGCCAGGTGGTTTGTCCTCTCTCCGGCAGCAGCTCGTGGGCTGACGTAACTTCGGGATTCCTGAAGCGTTCTCACCGTGTCTGATCGGTTCACGATAGGAGTGAAGGTGAGGGGGCTCGGGTTGGCGCTGGCTGTCGTACGAGCGGATCACCGCCGACCCGGCCGGGGGCGCTGGCGCGGTGTGGCGCAGGCTCGGATGCGACGGGTGGCAGACGCTCACCCAGGCCCTGGACAACCCCGACGGCGACCGCCTGTACGCGGTCCAGCTTCGGGAGGCCCGCCAGCGCCTGGCGGAGCGGGAGGCGCGGCGGCCGGTGTGCATGGGCTGCGGGGCGAAGTTCACCGACGAACGCTGGCAGCAGGTGAGCCAGTCCGCGTGGCCCGGGAAGTGGGACGACCTGTGCGAGCCGTGCGCGAAGGAGGCCGCCGACCGTGTGGAGGCTGAGCGCGTCGCGCAGCGCCAGGCGGAGGACGTTGTGGCCGGCCAGGCGGCCGGAGCGGAGACGTCGAAGGCCCGCGGCCTGTTCAGGCGTCGCGGGTAGCCGCGGGCGATCCCAGGGAGTCTGGGCAAGCCGCTCTGTGAGAGTGGCTTGCCCGGAAGCGTCCGGGCTCAGGAGTGTGGAGAGCCGAGTGCCGGAGGGTTGCTGTGGCGGCGAAGCCGGGGCCACAAGGGGTGGCCCGTGAGGGCGTCGAGCAGGGTTGCGGCCACCGACCGGTCGACGGTGCGGGTGCGTTTCACTTCGTCGATCACGAAGGGCATCTGCCGGGCCCACAGCTCGCGGGCGGCCATGTTCATCCGTCGGCTGACGACGCCCAGGGCCGTGAGGGCCGGCTTGCCGGTCAGATGCGGGGAGAGGTACTCCGCGATGACCTGCCCCCGGACGCCGGGCCGGCCGGGCTCCGCGCACACCCGCCACACCACGTCCAGCTCCTCCACGGTGTGCAGCGACTTCACCCAGGACCGCAGCGTCTCCTCCGTCCAGGCCGGGAGGTCGAAGCGGCCAGGCGGCTTCCACACCACGTCCTCCGGGAGCACCACGGGCCGCCCGCCGGGCTCAGGCTGTGACTTCCCGTAGGCCGCGCGCACTCTCGGCGTTGTCCCAGTCCGTGACAGCAAGGTTCCGCACGCGAAACCCCCTGAGCATTGGGGCAGCGGCCTGGCCCTCGTTCATCGGGGGAGTCAAGGGCAGTGGATCCCTCGCGTTCTGACCCCCTCGGTCTGCTGACCTTCGGCCGACGGCGGGAGGTCAGCAGGCTCGGCCTCGGCGGCGAGTCGTACGCGCCGTTGGCTGTCGCGCACCCCTGCGGGGTGTCCTCAATCGCCGGACGGGCTGGAAGTGCGCGCCCTGGCCCGCAGGTTCGACACTGCCGAGGTGGGGGCGCTCGCCGACCCGGGTGAGCACAATCAGCCTCGCCGGCGTTTGAGGCGCGGGCGCCGCACCCGCAGGGCGTGGGGGGTGGTCCGGGCCCCCCGGGGGTGGGGTGGCGCGGCGGCGAGGTCCGGCAGGATGGGGGCATGACCGAGATCCGCACTCCCCGCCTCATCCTCCGCCGCTGGCACGACGACGACCTCGCCCCCATGGCGGACATCAAC
>NZ_JBIALS010000078.1:0-9870 GCF_042873655.1 Streptomyces sp. NPDC004609
GAAAGAGGCACTGAACCAGTTCTCACTGTTCTTCGAGGACCGGCTCAGCGTCCAATGACACCAGCCGACTTACACAAGATCCCTGACACGTCCGAGGCGGTTTCTGCGACATGCTTCAGTCGTCGTGGTCGTCGTGGTCGTCGTGGTCGTCGTGGTCGTCGTGGTCGTCGTGGTGGAGGCGTGTGTTGAGGGCGGTGGCCCAGGCGAGGGCCCAGGTTCTGAGGGCGGTGATCTCGTCCGGGCCGAGGCTGTAGGCGGTGAATTCGTCGTCTTCGTACCAGTCGGCTCCGGTCAGCCGGTCAGCCGGTCGCGCAGGTCGTGGAGGCTGAAGGGGATGCGGGCGTGGAGGCGGCCGAGGGTTTCCAGTTCGGCGGTGGTGTAGTGGCGGGATGCGGCGTGGACGTCGATGAGGTCGCGGACCGCGCCCCGGTCGGCCAGGGCCCGGACTTTGGTGCCGACGACGTCGTCGAGGGCGAGGACGGGGCCGTAGGCGGTGACCGCGGGCGGTGACCAGAAGGCTTCCTTGAGGATGTCGACCTCGCACTCCTCGCCGCTTGCCGGGTCGGTGACGATCAGGCGTCCCGACAGCGGGTCCGCCCCGATCTCTCTCACCTCCCATCCTCGGTTGGTGAGTCCTTCGCCGAGGGTGCGGACGATGCCGGGCATGGGGGCGGGGTTCTCGGTGGCGACGTCGAGGTCCTTGCTGAGGCGTTCGACCAGGCCGTGGGCCTGGACGGCGTAGCCGCCGGTGATGACGAGGGGGTAGGGCGCGCCGATGGCGATCACGTCGGCGAGGAGCCGGCGGTGCAGGCCGCTGAGGTTCACGCCGCCCCGGCCGCTTGCACGGGCAGTTGGGGGAAGGCGGTTTCCCACACGTCGCGGACCGTTCTGCTGATCAGGGTGCGCAGGACGGGCCACTGCGCGGTGAGCAGGTCGGCGTTCAGGTAGGCGGCCAGGTCCTCGCGCTGCCCTTCGGCGAGAACCACGCGGTAAAGGCTCATCCGCGACCGGGGGCGGTCGAGGTCGAAGGTCCGCAGCCCGGACCAGACCACATGCAGCGGGAGATCGACCTGCCCGTGCCGGGGCCCGTTGAGGTCCGCGAGGGAGGCGGGCAGGCGGGAGGTGTACCGCACGCGCAGGACCTCGGCGGCGGGCGGCATCTGCCGGGCGGACTCGGGAGTCATACCCGCATTATGCCCCCGGGCCGTGCTGCAGACGTGGTGAGCACCCTCCCCACGGGACACCCCCGCCCCGGGTCCGCGACCGCTACACCCCCGCCAGCCCCGTCATGGACCCGGTCTCCTGGCGGGAGGCTGCCTCCCGGATCCGTGAGGCGGCGGGCATTCTCGGCGACGCCGGAGACGACACCGGCGCGGGTGATGTCGCCGCGCTCGCTGATCTCCTGACGGTCGCCGCGATGACCGCCCCCGCCGCCGTACGGGAGGAGGTCCGGGCCGCGGCCGACGCTTTCGAGCAGGCCGGCCGCGCCCCGGGAGCCCGCGCTCTGGAAGGCCGGGCCCGCGCCCTGTACCGGCAGTCCGCACACGCGCTGCACCACACCCCGCCGCAGTCCGCGGCCACCGTCCTCGGCCTGCTCCTCGCCCTGGCGACGGCCGTCGACGCGGCCATCCGCTGGCACGAGGCACGCCGTCTGCGCCTGCACGCCCGCTCGGCCGCGGCGGCCGGGGCGCTTCTCCGGGAGGCCGCCCGCCTCGCCGGTTCCGCCACCCCCTCCGGGTCCGGCGCCCGTATGGCGCGGGCCCCGGCCCGCAGTCCCGCTGCGAGCATCCCGCCCGTGCCCGGTGCGGCCTGCGGGCGTCCCGACCCGGCCCCCGCCCCCGATCACGCTGACTGCCCCTGCCCGTATCTCCGTTCCTGCGGAACCACCCACCCCGAGGGAGCACCATGACATCCCAGCCCGCGCCGCTCGGTGAGCCGTTCGCCGAAGCGCTCACCGAGGCAGCCCAGTCGGCGGCGATGGCAGTCCGCCTGATCCTCACCGTCACCGACGCGGTCCGCCGCGCCGCCCGAAGGCACCACTGCGGCACAGACACGGACGACGAGCCCGGACTCGGCGAGGACGCGGCGAAGCTGGCCCCGGGCTGGGCCGCCGACACCCTGCGCACCACCCTCCCCGGCGACATCCTCACCGGCCTGACGGCGTCCCCCGCCTGGCCGCAGCTCGCCGGGCAGCTCGCCGCCCTCCAGCACGCCGGCGTCGACTTGACCGCCTTCCTCCCGCACCTCGGCACCGCCGCCGCGGTCCATCAGGCCGTCACCGCCAACGCCACCGCCGCGGGCACCGCCCATGCCGGACCGGCGGACCGGTGGGCCGGTCTGCTGCGCACCACCCTTCCGCAGGGTCTGGTCCGCGACGCGATCCTCGCCTCCCCGGCGTGGCCGGACATCGCCGATACGCTCCAGGCCCTCGACGACCGCGGGGCCGACGTCCGCCGGCTCCTGCTCACCGCCCACGCCCAGGGCGCGGGCGTGGACCGGGCCCTTGCCGCTGCCGCCGCGGCGGGCCCTCTTCCCGCGTCGGCAGCTGTCCCCGCCCAGAGCCCCGTACCGGGACCCGCAGCCCCGGGCCCGGTCGCACCGAACCGTCCCCGGCCGCGAACACGGCACCGGTGTCCCCGCCCGGGCCGGTGAGCCGGGACGCCCGGACACGTACGGGCCGCTGACCGAAGGACTGGACGTTCCCCGCGATCTGGACCTCTCCGACCGCGCCACAGCCCTGACCCGGCTCGGCATCACCCCCAAGGATCACGCCCGCCTCGCCGCCCTGGTGAAGACCGCGATCGGCACCGAATCCGACGCCGGTCTCCTCCTGACCACCCGCCAGTGGCCGCTCCTGGCCGCCCGGATGCAGCAGATGACCCTCAGCGGCCAGGACCCGGAACCCCGCCTCGCCCGCCTCGCTTCTGACACCTCCTGGAAACCCGGCCCGCCCGCCGAACTCACCGCCCGCCTGCTGCGCGCCGCTCACCTCGCGCTCACCACCGAGCCCGGTGCCCCGCTCCCGCCCGCCGGGGCCCGGGTCTCCGCCCCGGCCCGCCGTCCGCTCGGCGACCACCCCACCCCCGCTCCCGCCCGCCGGGGCCCGGGTCTCCGCCCCGGCCCGCCGTCCGCTCGGCGACCACCCCACCCCCGCCCCCGCCCCGGGGCCCGTTCACCCGCCGGCCCCGCAGACAGCCGCACACCGCACCGCCGCTCCGGCCCGGCCCGCCGCCCGCGGCCGGTAGCCCCAGGGCCGCCCGGGGCGGTGTCACGACCGCTCCCGCCCCGGGGGTTCGCTGTGGGGCCGGGACCGGGGCGGGCACCGTCGCTGTCCAGTCAGGCCGCCGCCCGTCCGCGGCGCACTGCTGGCACCCGCCCCCGTGCACTCGTAGTCCGCTGCACCTGCCCGAGGCAGGAAGGGTGGCCGCCAGCGGGAAGAGGGCCCGGAACCACCCGGAGACCAGAGCCACGGATCCGTCACGGCCGCCCGCGGAGGGGCGGCAGGACCGGGCAGGGCGAGACGGGCCATCGGCAGCCCACCCCGCCCCTGGCGCGGACCGGCCGGTCACCGCACCAGGACGGTCACCGGGGCTGCGAGGGCGCCGGAGCCATGTTCACGTGTACCCCGGCACGGTGGCGCGAACGGGCAATCACCTGTCGCACGGGGGCAACGACACCCCCCATGAAGACCCGGCAGACTCCGCACCGCAGATCCCAACCGAGCAGACCGGGTGTCTCTCCTCAGCAGCGTCGCCCCGCCCGGCACTCCGGTCGCGGTGAGCTGCCGTCGCGGGTCCGGCCATACGCCCGGGCGCGGTCGGCCGGGGTGTTGCCGGGTGCCGGGGCGGGCTCCCGGCACGCGAGGTCAGGCGTCCATGGAGGCCGCGAGGGAGCGGGGGCGCAGATCGATCCAGTGGGTCTCGACGAACTCCAGGCACGCTTCCCGGGTGTTCTCGGTGAAAGCGATCGTCCAGCCCCCGGGCACCTCCGCGAAGGACGGCCACAGTGAGTGCTGACCCTCGTCGTTCACCAGGACGAGGAAACGGCCTTCGGGGTCGTCGAAGGGGGTGCTGCTCATGTTCGTTGCCTCCTCGGGTCCGACGGGCCGGTGACAGCCGCAGGGTGACGGCGGATCGGCTCGTCGGTGTGATGACGGATGACGGGAAGTGCCACGATGTGGCTTCCCGTTCCCTCTCACAAGGAGACGTTCACGAGTCCCCGGCGGTCCTCGTCGCGGGCCCGTTCGACATCGAGCCGGACCTTGTCCGCCGTGTTCTCCCGTGGCAGCGGGCCCGCTGAGATCGGCCGTCATGACGGGATCGCATCGGATACGGGTGGCACGCCCGGCGGCACGCGCGAGACGACCGAAGGCCCCGGGCACGAGGTGCCGGGACCGTCGGTCGGTCGAGAGGGGAAAGGGACTTCAGGACATCATCCGGGCTGGGATGCCACGCCGTGGCGGCGGAGAATCACCACGGTCAGCGCGGCGAGAGCGAGGAAGGTGAGGCCGCCCACGGCCGCGACCGCGTGCAGGCCGCTGGTGAAGGCCCGCTGCACCGCGTCCACCAGAGCGGGCACACCGTCCGCCGCCGCCAGCCCGGCGGACACGGTCTCACCTGCGTCTTCCAGACCGGCGGGCAGCGCGTCACGGTAGACGGCGGTCCCCAGACTGCCGAGGGCCGCGACACCGACCGCGACACCGAGTTCGCCGCCTGTCTCCGACAGCGCGGCCGCCGACCCGGCCTTCTCCACGGGCGCGGCGGTCATGATGATGCCGTTGCCGAGCCCCATCGGCAGGGCGATACCGGCGGAGAGCAGGACCAGACCCGTCACCAGCAGCGGCGGACCACCGTCGGCGGACACCTGGGTGATCACACCGAGACCGGCCGCCGAGATCACCAGACCCCCCGCCATCACGAACGCGGGCCGGAAACGGCGGGCCAGCGCGGGACCGGCGGACAGGGCCGCGACCATGGCGACGTTCTGCGGGATCAGCCAGAGCCCCGCCTTCAGCGGCGACAGCTCCGCCACCGTCTGGAGGTACATCGTGGACATCAGGCTCGTACCGGCCATGACGACGCCGCCCAGCAGCAGGATCGTCAGCGTCGAGGTGAGGGCGCGGTTGGCGAACAGCCGCAGGTCGAGCAGCGGGCTCGCCAGTCCGCGCTGACGCCGGACGAACACCGTGCCCATCACGGCGCCCAACAGCATGGCGAGCACGGACAGCGGCTCCACACCGTGCCGGGCGATCTCCTTGAGTCCGTAGACCGCCGGCAGGATGGCCGTCAGCGACAGGACGACACTGGCCGGGTCCAGTCGGCCGGCCTCCGTATCGCGGTACTCGGGCAGCAGGGCCCGGCCGCCGATCAGCAGCGCCGCCATGAACGGCACACCGAGCAGAAACGCCGACCCCCACCAGAAGTTCTCCAGCAGCAGGCCGCCCGCCAGCGGCCCGAGCGCCATCCCGCCCATGAAGCAACTGAAGAAGATCCCGATCGCCGCGCCCATCTGCTGGGGATCGCGGAACATATTGCGGATCAGTGCCATCGATGACGGCAGCAGTGTGGCTCCGGCGATACCGAGCAGCGCCCGGCTCGCGATCAGCATCTCGGCGCTGACCGAGTACGCGGCCAGTACCGATGCGGCCCCGAAGGCCACCGCGCCCGTCATCAGCAGCTTGCGGCGGCCGATCCGGTCACCCAGCGTGCCCATGGTGACCAGGAAGCCGGCGAGCATGAACGAGTAGACATCCATGATCCACAGCTGTTGTGACGCGGTGGCGCCGAGGTCGCCGCTCATCTGCGGCAGGGCGAGATAGAGGATGCTGACATCGATGGAGAGCAGCAGGGCGACCGAGGCGAGCAGACCGAGCCCGATCCATTCCCGCCGTCCGGCCCGCAGGCCGGTGTCGGTGTCCGCCGCCGTGGGTGATGAGGTCCCTGGCCCGGCGTCGGGGCCGGGCTCCGTGAGGGTGACCGTGGTGTTGTTCATGGGAGAACCGTGCCGGGGAACGCTTATGGCATCCTTCCCGGCCGCTTAAGGTCGGTCGTATGCGCTTTGGAGTCCTGGGACCAGTGACGGTGTGGACCGATGCCGGGGAATCCGTGCCGATCCCCGGCCGGAAGGTACGCGCGCTGCTCGCCGACCTCCTCGCCCACGAAGGACGCGTGGTCTCCACGGACCGCCTCGTCGAGGATCTGTGGGGCGACCGCCCGCCCGGCAGCCCGGCGGCGGCGCTCCAGGTCAGGGTCTCGCAGCTGCGCCGCGCGCTGGAGGACGCCGAGCCGGGCGGCAAGCACCTGGTCGTCTCCCGCGCCCCCGGCTACGCCCTGGAGACCTCCCCGCACACCGCAGACGCCCCGGTGGATTCCCTGCGCTTCACGCACCTGGTGGCGGCGGGCCGACTGGCCGAGGCCCTGGAGCTGTGGCGGGGGGCGGCATTCGCGGACTTCGCCGACCAGGAGTTCCTGGCACCCGTGATCGCCCGCCTCGAAGAGGCCCGGCTGGCCGCCTTCGAGGAGCACGCCGAGGCATGCCTCACGACCGGCGACGCCCTCGATGTCGCGGAGGTCGCCGAACTCGTGGCCGCTCACCCCCTCAGGGAGCGGCTGCGCGGCGTACACATGCGGGCGCTGTACCGCGCGGGACGGCAGAGCGAGGCGCTGGCCGCGTACGGCGACCTGCGTCGGCTCATCGCCGATGAGCTGGGCCTCGACCCCTCGCCCCACTTGGCGGAGCTGTACGAGCGGATCCTGCGGCAGGACCCGGCGCTGAGCGCCGGGTCCGGACGCCCTCCGACGAATCTGCCCGCCGCGGTGGGCGAGCTGATCGGACGCGGCGAGGCGGTCGCCGAAGTACGCGAACTGCTGGGGACGAGCAGGCTGGTGACGCTCACCGGCTCCGGCGGCGTCGGCAAGACGAGCCTGGCGTTGGAAGTGGCCCGGCAGTCGGCCGTCGCCTACCCCGACGGCGCGTGGCTCGTCGAACTCGCGGCAGCCGGCCGCCGGACGCCGTCGCTCGCCGAGACGGTGCTCGCCGCCCTCGATATCCGTGAAGGCCCGGCCGGTGCCTTGAAACAGCTCATCGAGGCCGTGCGCGGCCGGCTGCTGCTGCTGGTCCTCGACAACTGCGAACACGTCGTGGAGCAGGCGGCCGCACTGACCGAGACGCTGCTGCGCTCCGTACCCGGGGTACGGATCCTCGCGACCAGCCGCGAGCCGCTGAGCGTGGCCGGTGAAGCCCTCTGGAACGTACCGCCCCTGGCCCCACCGGAGGGCTCCGAACTGCTCACCGTGGCGAAGTCCGATGCCGCACGGCTCTTCCTGGCCCGTGCCGCCGCGTCGGCTCGCGGTTTCACCCTCGACGAGCGGAACGCCGCGGCGGTGGCGCAGCTCTGCCACAGACTCGACGGGATCCCGCTGGCGCTGGAACTGGCCGCGACCCGGGTCCGGGCCCTCGGCGTCGAGGAACTGGTGGCCAGACTGGACGACCGGTTCCGGCTGCTCGCGGGAATCCAGCGCGGGGCCCCGGCGCGCCAGCAGACCCTGACGGCGGTGATCGACTGGAGTTGGACACTGCTCACCGACGCCGAGCGGATCATCCTGCGCCGACTGGCCGTGCACGCCGGTGGCTGCACCCTGGAGGCCGCGGAGACGGTGTGCGCTGAGGAGGGAATCGACGTACTCGACACGGTGGCCCGACTGGTCGACCGGTCGCTGGTGACCGTCGTCGACGGACCGGCGGGGGCCCGCTACCGCCTGTTGGAGTCGGTGTCCGCCTACTGTCTGCACCGGCTGGAGGACGCGGGCGAGACCGTACGGATACGGCGGGCGCACGCCGACCACTACAGCGCGCTCGCCGCCTCGGCCGAGCCGCGGCTGCGCGGACCCGCACAGGCGTACTGGCTGCGCCGGCTGGACGCCGAGTCCGCGAACCTGCGGACCGCGCTCGACACCAACCTGGCCACGGCTGACGGCACCGATCCGGCGGCGGACGCCCTGCGGCTGGTGAACTCGCTTGCCTGGTACTGGTTTCTGCGCGGCAGGCTCGGCGAGGCCCGCCAGTCGCTGCGCTCCGCACTGGCTGCCGGAGGGCCCGCCGAGGAGACGGCCGAGGCAAGGGCCTGGTACGCGGGTTTCACCCTTCTGCTCGGCGACGATGTCCGCGCTGAGGGCCACCGGAACACCGGCGCCGACGGAGCGACCCGCACGACAGCCACCGCCGCCGAGTCCGCCCCTGGTTCCGTCCCCGATGCCATCGCCGACCCCGGGACCCGTGCCAGGGCGCGCTGGTTCATCGGCCGGGCCATGACCGACATACCGTCCGGGCGGGCGCTGGTCGCGCGTGCGCTTGTCGACTTCCGCGCCGTGGGCGACGCCTGGGGCGTGGCAGCGGCGCTCAGCAGCCTGGCCCGCGACGCCTTCACCGTCCGCGACCTCGAAACCCTGGAGCGCGTCAGCCGGGAGAGCGCCGGAATCTTCGCGGAACTGGGTGACGACTGGGGCCGTATGCAGGCCGAGGAGTGGCTCGGCGGGCTCGCCGAGATCCAAGGCGACTACGCGCGGGCTGCCGCGTGCTTCACCGACGGACTGCGGACGGCCGAGGAACTGGGGCTGTGGCCCGACGCCGTACGGCGGCTGTCATGGCTGGGCTGGCTGGCGCTGAACACGGGCGACTACGAGGATGCGATGAAGCACTCCGGCCGGGCGCTGCGACTCGCGGACGGGCAGGGCTACCGGGACGGGCAGACCTTCGCCGAGATGACATACGGCTTCGCGGCCCGCCGCGCGGGCCTGCTGGAACTGGCGGAAACCTGTCTGACGCGGCTGCTCGACGGCGTCCCGGCGGACGGCGAACCCCCGCTGTTCCTGCCCACCACCCTGACGGAGATGGGCTTCCTGCACGAACGCCGAGGCGAACCCGAGCGCGCCCGTGCCCTGTTCCGTCGGGCCTTCGCCGCCGCCGGACGGATCGGTGACCCCAGCACCACGGCGTTCACCACCCTGGGCCTCGCCGCTGTGTCCGCGCCCGGGGAGAGCGCCCGGCTGCTCGGCCTGGCCGCCGCCGCCCGCCGGACCCACCGCACACCGGCCGCCCCCTCCGAGCAGCACGAGGAGCGGCGGGTCACCGACCGGGCCAGGGCCGCGCTCGGCGACGAGGCGTTCGCCGCCGCCTACGCCCGGGGCGGTGAGCTGACCTTCGACGATGTGCTCCCCGCCGACGCACCCTGAACGGCCAGATGTTCCGCGAGCCGGTCGAAGAACTCCAGCCATCCCGCCCGCGCCTGTTCCGCGTGCTCGGCGTCGGTGTTGACCCCGGCCTGATGGAAACGCATGGTCGTACCGTCCTGGTGCTCCTCCAGCGAGACCGTCACCACGGAAGCGGGGCCGTCGCCGGGGTTGTCCGGATCGCCGGTGGTGAACACCAGCCGTCCCGGCCCCGCGACCTTGCGGTAGACGCCCTCCAGCGTGACTTCGAACCCTTCTTCCCCGACCAGCGTCGCCCGCCAGGAACCCCCCGGCCGTACCTCAAGGACGACACGGTCGGCCGGTGTGGTGAAGACCCGCGGCCCGAACCACCGGGCGAAGTGCTCCGGTCTGGTCCAGGCGTCGTACACCTGCGCGCGCCGCGCGGCGAAGTGACGGACGATCTCGTACTCGGCTGTGTTCATCAAGGCTGCTCTCTCCGGTCCGGCGGTCTGCCGGCGCTACGTCTGCCACTTCCTCTGCTGGCCCCACACTGCCGGGCACCGCTTACGGTTTCCTTCCGATGCCCTTAGTACTGCAATCACAGTTATGGGGTTTGGCCTCGGCGTTTGTAGTGGCTGTGGCGGGCACGGGTCTGGCTGAGTCGTCTCCACCATGACCAGTG
>NZ_JBIALS010000079.1:0-9116 GCF_042873655.1 Streptomyces sp. NPDC004609
CTCACGCCAGGCCTCAACCTGACCCACCCCGAGATCCACAGACACGAACCAACCCAACCACAACGAGCCCACCCATAACTGTGATTGCAGTACTAATGGGGCTCATCGGGTCGTGAGTGAGACTCGATGAGTGGCCGCCAGTAGGTGAGCACTGCCCGCACCGGAGTCGTTCGAGCTCTGAGGTCAGACCGTGCCTCTGCTGGTCGGCTGGGAGGCCGGACTGCTGATGGGATGGCGTGCCCGCCGGGCTTGACGGGCGTGAGCACTGGATCCATTAGGGCGCGAGCTGTGTCTTCCGCTGGCCACGCGCACGATGTACGTCGAGAGGCTGGAGAAGCGGGTGCTGTTCATCGGGGACGACTGGGCCGAAGACCATCACGATGTCGAGGTCCAGGACGGCTCGGGCCGCAGACTCGGGGCCGCCCGGTTGCCGGAGGGCGTCGAGGGGATCGCGAAGCTGCACGCGCTCATCGCCCGGCACGGCGGTGAGGATCTGGAGGCGGAGCAGGTGGTGGTCGGGATCGAGACCGACCGCGGCCCGTGGGTCCAGGCCCTGCTCGCGGCCGGCTACCAGGTCTATGCCGTCAACCCGCGGCAGGCGGCCCGGTTCAAGGAGCGTTACGGCACCTCGGGCGCGAAGAGCGACAAAGGCGACGCACACGCGTTGGCCGACATGGTCCGCATCGACCGTGCCCAACTGAGGCAGATCGCCGGGGACAGTGACCAGGGCCAGGCCGTCAAGGTCGTCGCCCGCGCCCACCAGAGTCTGATCTGGGAACGCACCCGCAACTTCCAGCGGCTGCGCAGCACGCTGCGCGAGTACTTCCCCGGCGCGCTCACCGCCTACGCGGGACTGGAGCTGACCAGCACAGACGCCCTGGAGCTGCTGATCAGGGCACCCACACCCGAACGGGCGGCGAAGCTGACGAAGCAGCAGATCACCACCGTCCTCGCCCGGCACCGGCGCCGCAACCGGGACCAGCGGGCCGCCGCCATCCAGAGCACGCTGCGTGAGCCGCAGCTGGACATCGCGGCCCCGGTAGCCGCCGCCTACGCGGCCGCCGCAACCGCACACGCCCGGCTGCTGATCGCCCTGAACGAACAGATAGACGCCCTGGAAGGGCAGGTGAAGGCACATTTTCTCGCGCACCCGGACGCTGACATCCACCTGTCGATGCCCGGCATCGGCGAGATCACCGGCGCCCGGGTGCTCGCCGAGTTCGGCGACGACCCCACCCGCTACGCGTCGGCCAAAGCCCGCAAGAACTACGCCGGCACCAGCCCGATCACCCGGGCCTCCGGCAAGACCCGCACCGTCCAGGCCCGTTTCGTCCGCAACAACCGCCTCGCCGACGCCCTCCAACGACAGGCGTTCTGCGCACTCCAGAACTCACCTGGAGCCCGCCGCCACTACGACAAGCAGCGCGCCCGCGACCTCGACTACAACCCCGCCCTGCGGCAACTGGGCAACCGATTCGTCGGCATCCTCCACGGATGCCTCAAGACCCGCACCCACTACGACGAGGCCACCGCATGGGCCCACCATGCGAACCTCGCCACAACTTGACACCCAACGCCATGGGATGTCTGACCTGCCCTGCGGTTCACCCGGCAGGCCGCCAGGGCCGACCGGTCATCGGCGCCCCCAGCCGCCACGGCAGGCACGACGCATCCTCCAGCGGGCCGTGAACCGGAACCACACGGTGCGGCTCCATCAGCATCAACGGTGCACTGCGCGGCACAGCCCGCGCCTGCTCGCACGCCAGACGCTCGACGACCGGCACCGTATTGCGGTGCGACACCAGCCACGCCTCCAGCCCACGATTGTGAATTCTCGTTCGTTGCCAGCAGTTGAAGTTGCTCTGATCTGCTGCTTCGTGACTTGGGTTGGACGGGTTCGAGGGGCGAGGGAACAGGTCTGATCAGGGGACTCTTGATCGGTGTCTGCAGGCGATGCTGCGTGACCTGCAACTCCGTGGAATGAATGGGAGTCTCGTAGGTATCGCGAGAATCCTATGGCATCGCCATCCTGTTTGCGCAGGTCAGAGGCGTAGTGGGGGTACTCGAGTCTACCGCTCAGGTAGTGGCGTTCTCCCTCCCCGGAAGCCGGCCATGCCCGTACGGTGACATGTTCTTCCTGGAGGTAGGACGTGCGGTGGACCTGTAGCGGTCAACGGGGAAGAGCCGCCATTTTGGGTCTGGGACGTCAGTTCGAGGCACGCCCAGCAGGGTTTGCCGGCGCGCCCAAACTCGTTGCCGACAACGAACGAGCTGTCAGACGATGGCGCCGTGAACGATCCCTCTCGCCAGCCGAACCCTGGCACAGGTCTGCTCGGACCGAACTTCGCCCGCCGTAACCGGACCCATCCGACCGAAGAAGCCGAGGACCTCGGGCAATGGGTGGCCCTGGACGAATCAGGCTGGGACGGTGATCAGCTCTATGGCCAGCAGCGCAGCCGGTACCTGTCCATCGGTACAGTCGCCATCAGCGACGACGAGGCCGCGCCGATCGTGGAGGAGATACGCACGGCGACGCGCCTGCAGGCCGCCGAGGTGAAGTTCTCCAAGGCGTTCACCGGGCCGCGTAACAGCCCACGCCGAGCAGTGCTGGCCACGATGCTCGCACCCGGAGGGGTTCTGCACGAGCGGGCATCGGTGTACTTGGTCGACAAGCACTACTTCATCGTGGGCAAGCTGATCGACCTTTTCATTGAGGAGAAGGAAGCCAAGCAAGGGCGCGACATCCGCAGCACAGACCGTGCTCGGCAGATGGCACGCAGCCTTTTCGCGGAAGGTCCCCGAGCTCTGGGGCCGGAGCTCTTCGGGCGTCTGCTGTCCACCACCGTTGCCTTCGCGGCGGCGAAGAATCACGACCACGGCGTCACTGTCGAGGACTTCCACCACCTCGTAGAGGAGGCTTGGACACAGTCCCGACGGCGCAAGGTCACCGAAGCCCTTGTCGCCCTGCGCACAACGAAGGAAGAAGCCGCGGAGTACCTGCAGGAGGCTCACGGCCCCGACGCAGTCCTTGGGCAGTCGCTCGAACCTCTCATTCCTGCGACCGCCGCGATCATCACGAACTGGTCCAAGAAGCTGGGGCGGGTCAATTTCCTGCTCGATGATCAGCGAGCCATGACCGACGCCGACCTAGACCGCATCGAAGACGAAGCGCGCGGCCGTACGCTTCCCGAGTTTCGCTATCTCTCCTACGGAGTTCACCTGGGGGAGCTTGTGAGAGGGAGGTCCAAGGATCACCCTTCGCTTCAGCTTGCGGACCTGGTCTCAGGCGCGGGATTCGCTGTGGCTGAGCGCCACGACGGCCAGTCCAACCCAGCCGGCGATGACCTCTACGAAGCAGTGGTGCCTCTGATCGACCCGGCCGGACTGCTCTCCCACGACGACCCGGGCCGTGTCGCCTATCCCGAAATCCGGTACACCCGCTGAGCGAGCGGGCCGTCACGCCGCTCGACTGCTGTTGGACCGGAGTGCCGGTGCGCCGCGCAAACTCTGGGAGGTCTGCGCGGCGCTGTCAGGCCCGGCTATTGGCTGCAGTAGACGGTGAAGTCGCCGGCCGTGGTTTCGCGGACGTACTTCTCCGCACCGGCCAGGAGGAGCAGCTGGTCCGTTGTGGCCCCGCTCGCCTGCAGGCCGGGCTGGGCGACGATGGTGTGGAAGCGGGGTTCCAGCATGTGAGCCCGCTCGCGGATCGCGAACAGCTTTCTGACGTCTCCGACGACATATGGCGAGATTCCGTTGTTGCGCTGGGCGTACTTCCCAGCGCGGTCGTTCAGATGCGTCAGCAGCTGCTGTACCGCCCCGCGCCGCCACTTGGCGCCGCGCATCGCCTGACCGCACACCTCGTACAGGTCCTTCACCCGCTTACCCGCTTTCTCCTTCGAGTACTTGCAGTGCACGAGCGTCACATCGAGGTACTTCCCGTCAACCGTGAGACCGACAAGGTCCGCAGCCTCTCCCGCACCGTCGTCGTCGATGAGAACGTCGAAGGAACCGGTGGTCTGCAGATGGGACGAGACGTAGTACTGGATCGAGTCGACGAGGCGCTCTGGGCCCTGGGACTCTTTAGTGAAGTCCACTCCGGTCCAGTCCAGTGGTGTCAGCAGATCCACATCGAAGGGACGACGCTGGTAGTTGGGGCTGATGAGCTTGCCGTTGTCGTCGATGAGACGATCACCCTCGAGAAACAGGTCGGGTTTGTTGGCGTTCAGCCAGTCCGCCAGCGGCTTCGGCTGCGCGCTCGGGCCTTTCGACGTGACCACAGCGTCCTGCTCGAGCGGACGGTAGACGAGGCCTTTGTCCTCGTAGGACGCCTGATAGGACACACGCCAGTCCTTGGCCGTCACGGAGAAGAGAAACGGGCCCGTGGCGGAGTAGCTGTCTACTTCGAAGTCGACATCGGTGATCGGGTAACTGCGCTGGCCGTAGGTGACCGTAAGCCTGTCTCGTGTACCCGTGTAGACCTGCCAAGGCCACTGGACTCCCAGCAGGACGTACGGCGGACGCTCGGTTATGTCCTTGGGAATGATGAAGCCGTCGAAGATCCTTTCCAGGTTGATCGTGCTGTCGAGGAGCTTTGTGCCCTGGTGATCGCACCACTCGGTCCATGCCTTCAGGCTGGGGGCGGTGGTAGGAGACCAGAACCGACCAGAGGCAGCCGCGCTGATTGCGACACTCTCGCCCCGGTCGAAGCCGGACGCGGCGATATGGGTCTGGCTCTTGTGCTCCTGGGCCGTGTCGAATCCCTTCGAAACATCGCTCCCCACATGCATCGAGAAGCGAGTGAA
Source organism: Streptomyces sp. NPDC004609 (assembly GCF_042873655.1). Lineage (NCBI taxonomy): Bacteria > Bacillati > Actinomycetota > Actinomycetes > Kitasatosporales > Streptomycetaceae > Streptomyces > Streptomyces sp. NPDC004609. The sequence goes on from NZ_JBIALS010000079.1 coordinate 4,803, forward strand.
GTAGTCCCGGGAATCTTTCAGCCCAACGTTCGTCGGGACGAGCCGGTCCACGCCGGCGAGGACCCGGTACGTACGACCGCCATTGATGAGCTCGTGGCCTGTGCCGAGGACTGCCTCGGCCAGATCCTTGTACGCGCTCGACTTCTCCGAGCCGTGGATGTAGAGCAGCAGTCGCGTGGTGTCGAAGTACAGCACCACGAGCTCGTAGACGACCTGTTCCAGCGCCTGCGGCGCACCCCAGCGCACCGGCGTACGGCGCTCGACGACGAACCAGGCGACAGGCAGGTCCTCGCCGCCCAGGGCGATGGTCTCGTCCAGGACACGTTCGTTGCCGTGAAACAGCGTGAGCGCAGCCTCGGGGGTCCATTCAGCCGTGGCCGCGCGGTAGGCGATGGCGCTCATCTTCGGCTCGAGCACGCTGACGGCGACTTCGTCCGGAGCGCCGCCGAACGTTGCGTCGAAGGCATCGTTCTCCTCGGCGGTGACGGTCGGGCGGTCGGTCAGGTCTCGCAGCAGCACGTTCCAGTCGGCGTCCTCACGCAGCAACTGGCGCAGGGGCGAGGCGCCGTTGTGGGGCTCCTGGGCGACGAACACGGTGGCCTCGCCCAACCCCGCTGTGGCACGGGTGAACCGGCCGATGAACTGGACCATCGGACTGAGGCTCTTGCGTGTCGTGTGCATGGCTGCGATCTTGAGCGCCGGCTCATCGAAGCCTTCGCCGAGCATGTCGACACAGATGATGACGCGACACGTGCGCTCCGCCAGAGCCCTCACGGCTGCCCTGCGGCGGGCCGTGCCTATGTCCTGGTGCACCACCGTGGGGGCGAAGTCTGGGGCCAGTCGCTTGTAGATCTCCGCGATGTGTTCAGCTGAGCGAATGTTCCCGGCCCGAGCCATCAGCAGGTGATCGAATCCGGCCGCCCGGTCTGCCCGCAGCTGTGCGATCGCCTGTGCGGCCAGCTCTTCGTCGACGTCCTGCAGGCCCAGCACGGCCCGGTAGGTGATGTGCCGGAAGTATCCGTCCCGCTGTGCCTCGCGCAACGGGAACCGGAACACGATCCGCCCCGGAAGCCGGCGTCCGTCTTCTCGGAACGGTGTAGCAGTGAACAGCAGCACCTGCCGGTCCGCGAATTCGTTGATGACGCTTGCCCAGGTGGCGGCAGCAGCGTGATGGGCCTCGTCCACGATCAGATGCGAGAACGCCCCCAACAATGCGGCTCTCACCTGCGGCGTGGATCGGTTCAGGATGTTGGGAGTGGCCACCACGACATTGCACGCCCGCGCGAAACGCTCAGCCTCGGCCGGATCCTTGAAACCATGCTCAAGTCGCCCTACGCACGGCCGCAGCGCACTGGCGTCCACGATCTGTTCCTGCTGCAAAATGCCGAGCGTTTCGAACTTTCTCGCGATCTGGTCCCGCAAGGCCGCGCTCGGCACCAACACCAGCAGCCGTTCAGGCTGCGCTGCCACGAGCAGAGCAAGCATCGTCTCCGTCTTGCCAGTCCCGGTGGGCATCACCACGACGCCTGGTTCCCCAAGTCCTGACGCCCAGTGCCCCATGACCGCATGCAGTGCCCCGACCTGGGGGCGGCGCAGACTGTGCGGCTCGTCATGGTGGCGGAAACCGACGGCGCCCCTGAAGGACTCCACGACCGTCTCCGGGGCATGCGCCTGCAATCTCCCGCGCCAGGCGACGTTGCCGCCGCCCGCCGGAACTACCGCTGTCAGAGCTTCCACGGCCAGCTCGTGGCCTGCATGACAGGCCGGCCAGACGCCGAAGACACTCGACACCCTTAGCGTTCCGTCCTGCTCGGACATCTCAAGAGCGCCCTCAGGTACCAGCAGTTGACGGACCTTGTTCGACTCGAACTTGAGATCATCGGCCCACAACGGGGGAGTGGTCACGTTCATGGGCAGCCCTTCTGCTACGGGAACGGAGGATCTACCGACTGATAGGCCGCCAGAGCGTGGGAAGCACTGCTGTCGCTCCGATGGCATTAAAGCGCGAAGTGCAGGTTTCGCGGCCGAGTCCGCAATCGGCAGCGACATGCGGGGATATCGAGGAAGTCCTCGAACCAGTTTTCCGGCCTCAACCCGTGCAGCAGGTTGAGTGGCCTACTTCGTCGGTCTCTTTGTGGCTTTGCCCCATCGTGGCGGCCGCTTGGCGTTGGGATGCAGCGTTCGCAGATCCGTCGCGGGGTGAAGGGCATGCACCGTGGCGGTCAGGGCTGCGTCGAGCGGGCCGATGTGTCCGTCATAGAAAGCTCCGGCGAGTTCACGTGTCGTTTCGTCGTAGAGGAAGACGACGCCTCGCGGCAGGCCGAGCTGGTGCTTCTTGGCGCGCAGGTAGCCGCGGGCGCTCTTCTCGACGACGGTGGGGTCGGGCCCGGCTGGTCGAGTGGCCCATACCAGCAGCCATCCCTCGGCTGGATCGGCGCCGGGGGTGAGCGGCATCGTCAGGCTGCGGCCCTGCCCGGACGGGTTCGGGTTGTCGAGGAGGGTGTCGCCGTACCGCGCTGCCTTGCGCTGTGTGGTCGACTCCAGGGCCAGTAGCGTCGCTCCGATGCTGAGCCAACCTTGTACGTCGCGTGTTCGCAGTTCTTCCGCGAGAGGCAGCAGCGGCGCAGGCGCCATAGCGGGCTTGGGCGCGGTGCCGGCTCCCGAGCTGCCACGCTCTCTGGCGTGAAACCAGGTGTCGAGCGCGTCGGTCCGGCTGGTCAAAAGGGCAGGCGTCTGGTTGTTGTATGTGCGGAGGTCGGCGGCGGTCGGCTCGGGGAGGAACGGGAACGCCGCACGTACTTGGACCGGGTCGGGTTCGACGAACAGGCCGGCTTCGAAGAAGTAGAGGAAGAGGTCGAGTTCGTCCGGGGCGTGGAACATGACGGTGACGTCGGGGTCGCGGCGTCGGCGTAGGTAGAGCAGGAACTGTGCGGGGTGCGCGACGAGCTCGGTGGTGAGCTCGAGGTCGTGCAGGGACACCGTCCAGGGAATGTTGTCGATGCTGAGCAGACCGGCACGTACGAGTTCCGCGGTGGCGGTCAGGACGGTGGAGATGTCGTCGAGACTGACGGCTATGGTGTGGATCTCGCGGATGCCGCTGAAGTCGACCCAGCCTTCTTTTTCGACACGCAGGCCGCCGTCGCGTTCGATCGCGTCGCGCATGCGGCCGGACTGTTCGGCTGCCTTCGTGATGATGCCGGTCAGATCAGTGCGGATGCGTGTCTTCTTCCCTCCTCGGGATAGTGCGCTCAGCGCGACGGCCTTGTCCTCGACGATGACCGCGACATCGTCGAGAACGATGAGGTGGTCGCCCTCGACACGCTTGGTGTACTTCGCCGGATCTGCGGCCTGGGCCTCCTCGTCGTTGGCGGGCACGTAGTACTCGAACGCGTCGCGGAAGCGGGCGCCGGGGAACACCCGGTCCAGCGCACGGCGGGTGCGGGACTCGAGAAGTTCCCCGCGGTGCTTGGAGTACTGACTCCACACCGGCGCAAGCGTCTTCAGGTACTCCTCCAGGTTCTCCCTCACCGCGAACACGTGCAGTGCCGGATGCGGCAGCAAAAGCCGCCCATTGCCCGTGACCAGAAGTGGCCGGGCGCGCAGGGGGTTCCTGCCGGTGGTGAAGGCATCGATGACGTCAGCCGCAGTGTCGGCCCTCAGGTCGAGCCGGAACTGCTCGACGACAGCCGTGACACGTGCCGCGGGAATGCCTGTGCGTGCGGTGATGTCGTCGACGGAGACGGTGGCCTGGTCGGCGCTGGGTTCGAACACGGACAGAAGGCTGGACCTGGCCGACTCCTTCACCTCATCGTCGAGCCGGCTCTTCTGCGCCACAGCCATTGCACCCGTCACGGTGTCACCCATGGTCCGCAGCCGCTGGTTCAGGGCATCCAGTTGCAGATCGTTGCAGGCGCTGAGGACAGTAAGGGCGTCGTGAGCGTCGAATCCGAGATGCTCCTTCAACGCAGCGCGGACGCCCGGCTTGCCATCAAGAAGCGCGAGGTTCGTTGTCGTGACCATCTCTGGATAGGACGAGTTGCGCATCCACACCTCGGCGCTGCGAATGAGCAACGACACCGAAGCGAGCTGGTCGGCCGGTTCGATGGCAGCAAACGATCGCAACTGGGCGAGATGCAGGATCTTGTCGAGCTCAGCCGCCGCCCCGGCGATATACCGGCTCATCTCCTGAAACTCGGCTGGAGCCGGCACGCGTGCCTCATGTGGGCGATCACGAAATTCCCCAGGTGGGGCGGGTTCCGCGTCACGTAATTCCCCACCCCCGCGGTCACGTAATTCCCCATGGGGACGACGGGT
>NZ_JBIALS010000080.1:0-8424 GCF_042873655.1 Streptomyces sp. NPDC004609
AACACCCCAGACCGTTCGTCTGGACCAAGACAGCCGACGAGATCCTCGACAAAGTCGCCGCATACTGCCAACGAATCTCCGACTCAGGTCACTAGACCCGGAGGCCCGCCCAGTCCGGGCGCCCGGATCCCGGTCCCCGGGCGCCCGGATCCGGCAGGGGTGCTACTCCTCCGCGCCCCCGCTCGGCTGCGGCTCCGGTTTCGGCTCCGACTCCCGCTCCGTCCCTGGCTTCGGCTGCGGGACGGCGGCCCGGCGGTCCAGTGTCTCCAGGGCCCGTCGCGCCACCCCGCTGCCACGCACTATCCCCGCCAGGGTCGTCGACCCGCGGGTGATGTCGGCAAAAACCCGCCAGGCCGGGCGCAGTCCCGTGATCGCCGCGTGGATCAGGCCCGGGCGGCGCTCGAAGACGGCGAGCATCCGCCGCCCGACGGCCATCTCGACTCCCAGGCCCGCCTTGATGGCGAAGGCGTAGTTCAGTGCCTGCCGGCGCGCGTCGACCGCGTCGTGCGACTCGGCGATCCGCACCGCCCACTCCCCCGCGAGCCGGCCCGAGCGCAGCGCGAAGGAGATGCCCTCACGGGTCCACGGCTCCAGAAGCCCCGCCGCGTCCCCGCACACCAGGACCCGGCCGCGTGACAGCGGTGAGTCGTCGCTGCGACAGCGGGTCAGATGCCCGGAGGAGACGGCCGGTTCGAACCCGGCGAGCCCCAGCCGGGCGATGAAGTCCTCCAGATAGCGCTTGGTGGCGGCGCCCTCGCCACGGGCCGAGATCACTCCGACGGTCAGCGTCCGGCCCTTGGGGAACACCCAGCCGTAACTCCCCGGCATCGGGCCCCAGTCGATGAGGACACGTCCCGCCCAGTCCTCGGCCACCGGCTCCGGGACCGGGATCTCCGCCTCCAGGCCGAGATCCACCTGATCGAGTTTCACCCCGACGTGCGCTCCTATGCGGCTGGCGCTGCCGTCGGCACCGACCACCGCGTGCGCCAGGATCGACTCGCCTTCGGAGGTGACGACGGCGACCGTGCGCCGGTCCGGTACGGCGGGGCCGTGCTGCTCGACCCGGGTGACGGCGACTCCGGTGCGCAGAGCGGCGCCGGCCTTCTGCGCGTGCTCGACGAGCAGGGCGTCGAAGTCGGGCCGGTTGATCAGCCCGAACAGCATCTTCTTGGAACGTCTCGTACGGGTCAGCCTGCCGTTCAGGGAGAAGGTGACCGCGTGCACGCGGTCGCGCAGCGGCAGCTCGAAGCCCGGTGGCAGGCTGTCGCGGGAGGGGCCGATGATCCCCCCGCCGCAGGTCTTGTAGCGCGGCAGTTCGGCCTTCTCCAGCAGGAGGACCCGGCGTCCCGCCACCGCCGCCGCATAGGCCGCGGACGCCCCAGCGGGTCCCGCGCCGACGACGACGACGTCCCACACCGGGTCGCTGTGCCCGTCTGCTTCTGACTCTGCCCCGGTGACACCGTTCTCACTGCTCACGATGTGGTTCTGCTCCCGATCCGACGCGTGCCCCATGCTCTCGACGGCATCCTACGGCGCGGCCGTCCCGCAACGCTGTGGCAGGATCGACCGCGCATTCGCCGTACACAAACAGCACAACGCAGCACCCACGAGGAGCGTGCCCATGTCCGCCCATCCGATCGCCGGGACCGTCGCCTCCCTCATGCCCCGCGCCAAGGCGGAGCTGACGGAGCTGGTGGCGTTCGCCTCGGTCGCGGATCCGGCGCAGTTCCCGAGGAGCGAGTGCGAGGCGGCGGCCGAATGGTGCGCGGACGCGCTGCGGGCCGAGGGTTTCCAGGACGTCGCCGTGCTCGACACCCCGGACGGCACGCAGTCCGTGTACGGGTTTCTGCCCGGCCCCGAGGGCGCGCCGACCGTGCTGCTGTACGCGCACTACGACGTACAGCCGCCGCTGGAGCCGGAGTCCTGGGTGTCCGCGCCGTTCGAGCTGACCGAGCGCGACGGCCGCTGGTACGGCCGGGGGGCCGCCGACTGCAAGGGCGGCTTCATCATGCATCTGCTCGCCCTGCGCGCGCTCAGGGCCAACGGCGGGGTGCCGGTGGGCGTGAAGGTGATCGTCGAGGGCTCGGAGGAGCAGGGCACGGGCGGCCTGGAGCGTTACGCCGAGGAGCACCCCGGTCTGCTGACGGCCGACGCCATCGTGATCGGCGACTCCGGCAACTTCCGGGCCGGGCTGCCGACGGTGACGGCGACCCTGCGCGGTATGACCATGATGCGGCTGCGGATCGACACCCTCGAAGGCAATCTGCACTCGGGGCAGTTCGGCGGAGCCGCGCCGGACGCGCTGGCCGCGCTCATCCGCGTACTGGACTCCCTGCGCGCCGAGGACGGTGCGACGACCGTGGACGGCCTGCCCGCCGACGAGACGTGGAGCGGACTCCAGTACCCGGAGGAGGACTTCCGCGGGGACGCGAAGGTGCTCGACGGGGTGGAGCTGATCGGCTCGGGCTCGGTCGCCGACCGGATCTGGGCGCGGCCGGCCGTGACCGTCCTCGGCATCGACTGCCCTCCGGTGGTGGGGGCGACCCCGTCGGTGCAGGCGAGCGCGCGGGCGCTGATCAGTCTGCGCGTGCCGCCGGGCCAGGACGCGGTACGGGCGACGGAGCTGCTGGCCGCGCATCTGCGGGCGCACACCCCGTGGGGCGCGAAGGTGTCGCTGGAGCAGGTCGGCCAGGGGCAGCCGTTCCAGGCGGACACCGGAAGCCCGGCGTACACCGCGATGGCCGACGCCATGCGGGTGGCCTATCCGGGGCAGGAGATGCAGTCCTCGGGCATGGGCGGATCGATCCCGCTGTGCAACACGCTGTCGGCGCTGTACCCGGAGGCCGAGATCCTGCTGATCGGCCTCAGCGAGCCGGAGGCGCAGATCCACGCCGTGAACGAATCCGTCTCGCCGGACGAGCTGGAGCGGCTGTCGGTCACGGAGGCGCTGTTCCTGCGCAACTACGCGGCGTCCAGGAAGGTGTGACGCGCCGACGGCCGGCCCGCCGGTGACCGCTCCCGGCCGTCGGCGCGCGACGCTGTCGCGGCCCCTGCCGGTGGCCGGCTTCCGGGGCGCGTGAACCGGTCGCCGCCCCGCGGGGAGCCGTACCGGTCTGCGGTCTGCGCGTGAGCCTCGGGGTCTGCGCCTGGGCCTCGGGTGCGACAGGTGGATCGGGCCGCGATCGCGGATTCGCCCGCACGGGTGAGGCTCGCGGGGCGGCCGCCGAGACGGCTCGCGCCGGGCGGCGACGGCCGCGGCGACCGGCAGGGGCGGCGGCGACTCAGCCGACGGGGACACCCGCCTCCAGATTGAGCACGGCCCCCCGTTCTCGGGCACGCAACGCCCAGCGGAGCCGTTCGTACCGGGCGGGCGGGAGAAGGTGCGCGGCCTCCCGCTCGCCGACGAACCGCCAGTCGCGCAGCTCCGACGCGGGCAGCCGCACACGTTCCGCTTCCGCGCTGTCGAGCCTGCCGCCGTCGAAGAGCAGCCGGAGCCCGCCGAAGCCGGGTGGCCGGGGCGGCTCCCAGTCGACGACGAGCAGTCCGGGCACCCGCTCCAGCGCGATGCCCAGTTCCTCGGCGACCTCGCGCATTCCGGCGCGGGCGGGTGCCTCTCCGGGTTCCACGACTCCGCCGGGGAACTCCCAGCCGGGCTTGTAGGTGGGGTCGACGAGCAGCACCCGGTCCTGGTCGTCGAAGAGCAGCACCCCGGCGGCGAGGGTCTCGGCGGCCGGTTCGGGGGTCTGCACGATCTCGCAGACGGACGCCTCTCCCGTGCGGACGGCCTCGGCGATCCGGTGGGCCGTCCGGCGGGGGTCGGTCCGGCCGTTGTCGACGACCAGCGCGTCGCCGCCGATCCAGCGGGCGAGCGCGGCGAGATACGGCTCGATGTGGTCGTAGCACCACTGTTCGCGGGCGGGCACTCCCGGGTCGGCGGGATGCCCGGCGGTCGGCCCGTCCGGGTGCTCCCGTTGCTCCCGCTCGGCAATCCGTTGACGCAGGATCGTTTCCTCCGGATGCAGCAGCACATGCCGTACGGAGATTCTGCGCGCGGCGAGTCCGCCGAAGATCTCGTCCCGGTACTCCTGCCTCAGCAGTGTCATCGGCACCACCAGCGTGCCGCCCAGCTCGGCCAGCATCGCCGCGGCCGTGTCCACCACGAGCCTGCGCCAGATCGGCAGGTCCTGGAAGTCGCCCACGTCGTCGAGCCGCTTCGGCGGCAGTTGCAGACGCAGTCCCTCGCCGATCAGTTCGGGGTCGTACAGCGTGCTGTTCGGGATCAGATCGATCAGTTCGCGCGCGGTGCTCGTCTTGCCCGCTCCGAACGCACCGTTGATCCAGACGATCACGGTTCCCCCTCTTGGATAGCCCACAGTGGATTGCCCGGAACACCCTGCCACGTAACGTGCGGAAGAGGTTCGGCGGTGGTGCGTCACGGTCCCGAGGGCGATCGGCGCGGGGCGGCGGTACGGAAGACGTCCTCCGGTACGGGAGTGTCCGGGCGCGGATCCACGGAGCCCGCCGCGGTTCTCGCCGCAGCGCCGCCGCCGCACCGCTGACACTGTGTCAACCCGACTGGTGCCTTCCGCACATGAGGTCCCGGACACACTCCCGGGACGGCCGGTGACGATCACGCCGGGGCCTGGCGTCCGCGGTCGTCCGGCGGACCTCAGGGACGGCTGCCCACGACCGGGTCCCCGGACGCCTCCGTCCCGCCGGGGCGGTCCAGCAGCGCGGCCGCCGCGGCGCCGACGAGCCCGGCGTCCGTGCCGGTGAGGGCCGGGGCGACGGTCAGCCGCCGGACGAAGGAGAGCGTCGCGTACTCCCGCAGGCTGCGGCGCAGCGGAGCGAAGAGCACCTCACCGGCGCCCGCCACTCCCCCGCCGATCACGGCGATCTCCATCTCGACGAGCGTCGCGGTCGCGGCGATCCCGGCGGCGAGCGCCTGGGCGGCCCGTTCGAAGGAGGCGCGCGCGACCGGATCCCCGGCCCGTGCGGCCGCGGCCACCGCGGCGGCCGAGGTGTCGCCGCCCGGTCCCGGCCGCCAGCCGCCCTCCAGGGCGCGCCGCGCGATGTTCGGCCCGCTGGCGATCCGCTCCACGCAGCCGCGCGCACCACAGGGGCAGGGGTCGCCGTCGAGGTCGACGCTGATATGACCTATGTGACCCGCGTTGCCGGTGGGTCCGGGGTGCAGCCTGCCGCCGAGGACGAGCCCGCCGCCGACGCCGGTGGAGACGACGAGGCACAGGGCGTTGTCGTAGCCCCGGGCCGCGCCCTGCCAGTGCTCGGCGGCCGTCATGGCGACGCCGTCGCCGACCAGCCGGACGGGGAGCCCGCCACAGAGCCGCCCGACGCGGGGCACCAGGGGGAAGTCGCGCCATCCGGGGACGTTGACCGGGCTGACGGTACCGGCGGAGGCGTCCACGGGACCGGCGCTGCCGATACCGACGGCCGAGATCCGCCCCCACAGCCGGGTGGTGGACAATTCGGCGACGACCGCGCGGACGGCGGCCATCACCGTCTCGGCGTCCTCCCGGGCGGGTGTCGGACGCTGGGCCCGCAGACGTATGCGGCCGCCGCCGTCCACCAGCGCGCCCGCGATCTTGGTGCCACCGATGTCGAGCGCGGCGACGAGGTCGTTGTGCATCGCTGTGGGATCCCCCGGGACACTGGTCGGACCTGCGGCTTCGGGAACAGTTTCTACGCCCCTGACAACGTTGTCCAGGCCCTATGCTCGACCGCACACCTTCGCACATACCGTACGACGACAGGACTGCGCACTGTGGCCGATACCGACCGTTTCCCGTATGTCTCCGCCCGCCCGCGGGGCCCGGAGTCCCGTTACGGCAATCGGCCGACCATGAAGGACGTCGCGGCCCGCGCCGGCGTCGGCCTCAAGACCGTCTCCCGTGTGGTCAACGGCGAGCCGGGCGTCACCCCCGACACCGAGCGCCGGGTCCAGGAGGCCATCGAGTCCCTGGGGTTCCGGCGCAACGACAGCGCGCGGGTGCTCCGCAAGGGCCGTACGGCCTCCATCGGCCTGGTCCTGGAGGATCTCGCCGACCCCTTCTACGGGCCGCTGTGCCGTGCGGTGGAGGAGGTCGCCCGCGCCCACGGCGCGCTGCTCATCAACGGTTCGAGTGCCGAGGACCCGGACCGTGAGCAGGAGTTGGCCCTGGCGCTCTGCGCCCGCCGGGTGGACGGTCTGATCGTGATTCCGGCCGGCCACGACCACCGCTATCTCGAACCCGAGATCAAGGCGGGGATCGCCACGGTCTTCGTGGACCGGCCGCCCGGCCGGATCGAGGCCGACGTGGTCCTGTCGGACAGCTTCGGGGGCGCCCGCGCGGGCGTGGCGCATCTGATCGCGCACGGCCACCGCCGTATCGGGTTCGTCGGCGACCAGCCCCGGATCCACACGGCCGTCGAACGGCTCCGGGGCTACCGCGCGGCCATGGAGGAGGCCGGGCTCGCCGTCGACGACTCCTGGGTCTCCCTCGGGTCGACCGCGCCCGACCGGGTGCGGCCCGCCGTGACGGGCATGCTCACGGGCCGGGAACCGGTCACCGCGCTGTTCGCGGGCAACAACCGGGTGACGGTGACGGCCGTGCGCGTCCTGGCGGAACACGGCCGTCCGGTGGCGCTGGTCGGCTTCGACGACATCGAACTCGCCGATCTGCTCGGCATCACGGTCATCGCCCAGGACTCGGCGACCCTGGGCCGCACGGCGGCGGAGCGGCTGTTCCGCCGGCTCGACGGCTTCGACGACGAGCCGGCGCAGACGGCACTCAAGACGGTGCTGATCCCGCGCGGCTCGGGCGAGATCCCGCCGCCCCGGTAGAACCGCCGCCGGGGACGCGCGAGCCCGGAGGGGGCTACGGGAAGGCCCGGCGGTCAGGCGCCTCGGCGTGGAGCGGCGAAGCCCTCCAGGTCCGTACGGGTGAGACCGGTGAGGCCGGTGACCTCGGCGGGGTCGAGAGCGCCGCAGTCGAGCCCGCGGAGGAGGTAGCCGCTGAGGGCCTTGGCGGTGGCGGGCTCGTCCATGACGTCGCCGCCGGCCCGGTTGGCGTACGCGGCGAGGCGGGCGGCGGCTCGGTCGAGGCCCTCGCGGTAGAAGGCGAAGACGGCGGCGTACCGGGTCGGGATGTGGGCGGGGTGCATGTCCCAGCCCTGGTAGTAGGCGCGGGCCAGCGCACGCCGGGTGAGGCCGTAGTGGAGGCGCCACGCCTCGTGCACCCGGTCGGTGGGGCCGACGGGCAGGACGTTGGTCGAGCCGTCGCAGACACGGACACCGGTGCCCGCCGCGGCGACCTGCATGACCGCCTTGGCGTGGTCGGCGGCGGGGTGGTCACCGGACTGGTACGCGGCGCTGACGCCGAGACAGGCGCTGTAGTCGAAGGTGCCGTAGTGGAGGCCGGTGGCACGGCCCGCGGCGGCCTGGATCATCCGCGCGACGGTGGCGGTGCCGTCGGCCGCGAGGATGGACTGGCTGGTCTCGATCTGGATCTCGAAGCCGATCCGGCCGGCGTCCAGGCCGTGCGCGTTCTCGAACTCCTCCAGCAGCCGGACCATCGCGGTGACCTGCTCGGCGTACGTCACCTTGGGCAGGGTCAGGACCAGGCCCCCGGGCAGGCCCCCGCCCTCCATCAGCCCGGTCAGGAAGATGTCGAGGGTGCGGATGCCCCGGTCCCGTACGTCCGCCTCCATGGACTTCATCCGGATGCCGGTGTACGGGGCGGCCGTCCCCGCGCCCGGCCGGGCGGCGGCCTCCCGGTACGCCTCCGCCACCAGCCGGGCCGCGCGGGCGGCGTGGGCGTCCTCGTCGGCGTCGGTCCGGCCGCCGTAGCCGTCCTCGAAGTCGATACGGAGGTCTTCGACGGGCTCCCGCTCCAGCTTGGCCCGTACCCGGGTGTGAACGGGCTCGGCGAGGTCCTCGGGGAGGCCGAGGACGGCGGCGAAGGACGCGGCGTCCGGGGCGTGTTCGTCCAGTGCGGCCAGCGCCCGGTCGCCCCAGGAGCGGACCGTGTCGGCGGCGTAGACGTCGCCCGGCACATAGACGGTGTGCACGGGCTGGCGGGTGCCGGGGTCTCCGGGGTAGCGGCGGGCCAGCTCGGCGTCGACCGGCGCGAGGAGAGCGCCGACGGCCTCGCCGACCGCTCCGGTGAGACTGGTCGCCGCCTTCTCCTGATGCCCCATCACTGCACCCTCCCTATTTCCGCCCAACGGAATCAGTCATCCGTATGGCGAAGCTAGTCGGCGGCTCCGATCCCCGTCAACGGTGATCCGGAACGACCGGGGCCGCGCGGCGGGGTACGCCGCGCGGCCCGTTGTGGTTGTTCGGTCTGGGGTCAGGCTTTGCGGGTGTTGATGTCGTCGGTGAGCTGGGGGACGACGGTGAAGAGGTCGCCGACGACGCCGTAGTCG
>NZ_JBIALS010000081.1:0-8225 GCF_042873655.1 Streptomyces sp. NPDC004609
GGAAGGTGGCACACCGTGATCTCCAGGCCGGTCTCGGCAGCGAGGCCGGCGAGTTGGGTCTTCCAGCCGCGGGTGCGGTAGCCGTTGGAGCCCCCACAGTCGGCGGTGATCAGCAGCCGGCGGGCGCGAGCGTAGTCGTGCTGGCCTCGGGCCTGCCACCAGCTCCGGATCGAGGCGACGGCGAACGCCGCGGTGTCGTGATCGGTGCCGATGTTCACCCAGCCGGTGTTCGCCGCCATGTCGTAGATCCCGTACGGGATCGCCTTCTGGGCCTGACTGGGGAAGTCGTGCGTCCTGACCCTCACAGGCTGCCCTGCGGGCTGCCATTCGTGCCCGGCGTTCTTGTAGTCGCCGACCAGTTCCTTCTTCTTGCTGTCCACGCTGATCACCGGGTCACCGGCGTCCCTGTGGGCTCGTGCCTGCTCGTTGAGGTAGCGGAACTGGGCGTCACGGTCCGGGTGCTGAGCACCTTCGATGGTCTTTGCGTTGGCCTGCAGACTGAAACCTTCCTCCCGCAGCAGGCCGGCGACCGTGTCGGCGGAGACCCGGTGGCCCTGCCGAGTCAGCGCCGCCGCCAGCTTCCGGGTCGACTTCGTCGTCCACCGCAGCGGCGATATCGGATCGCCCCGCTCGTCGGGCACGACCAGCGCAAGCAGCGCCGGCCGCAGCCCTGGATCAAGGTCCACCGCCCTCTTCCGGCCCCCACCAGGACGACGGACCCGCCCCACCAGAACCTGGCCAGAGTCCAGGTCAGCCGCTCCGCGCGAGACTGTGCCCTCCCGAACCCCAGCCGCGGCAGCGACGATCCTGATCCCACCATGCCCCAGCGACAGCGCTTCCGCCCCTATGACCAGCCGGCGCTGACGCTCGTCCAGATGCGGCAACAACGCCTGAAACTTCGCCGCCAGGACGTCCTCGATCCCCTCCGGCCTCCCCATACCAGAACAACGATCCCCGTAGCTGGAAGCCACGACTTGTTTCCCGGCAAGTCCTAAAGGGGGGCAATGTGGCATTATGTGCGGCTGCTGACGGAGTGCCACACACTACATCATCGTGATTGTTCCGCGATCCCATGATCACGTGGCGGACTGCGGCCCCCTGCCTTCATGCTGGCGTTCCGCCCCTCGGCAGCGCGACTGGGTACCGCGCGCCAGGGGTCCCCTCCGGACATGTGGTGATCCGCCGTGGCCGTGATCGGGAATGTCACCGCGTGCCGCTACCACGAGCTGGTGGCGTCCTCGCTTCGTCAGGTCGAAGTCCTCTCCGTTGCGCAGTGGGCCGGCGCTGCGCGCCTACGCGGCGGCGGCACGGTCGGCGGACAAGAACGGCTGTCGGATGGTGTCCCGACGAGCCGTCAGGTCTACTCAGCGGGGGTAGTCGGCCCGCTGGTGAGATGGTCGGCGAGGTCGTGACCGCTCCCGTTGAAGCTGTGACGAGAAGACCCTCACTCCGGCCAGTCGGAGTCCTTGATGACCTTGACGAAGTCGCCGCGTACGAAGCCGGGCACGAAGTGCGCCAGCACGTCCGCCTTGACGTTGCCGAAGGTGGTGTCCGGGCGGTCCTGGACGCCCTGGGTGAAGGCGGCGAGTATCCGGTTCTTGAAGTCCGGGCGCGGGTGGGCCGCCACGACGGCGGCCCGCTGCTCATCCGACACCGCGGTGTAGCCGATACCGAGGACGTCCAGCTCCACTCCCCTCGTGACCAGGGCGATCTCCGGCGCCATGTGCAGCGGGACCTCCGGGGTGGTGTGCAGGGCGACGGCGCTCCAGACCCGGTCGGCCATCTCGCCCGTGATGCCGTGGGCGTGAAGGAACCGACGGGCCTCGTCCGCGCCGTCGATCTCGAAGCGCTGGCCGGTGCGGCGGTAGCGCTCGGTGAGCCCGAGGTCGTGGAACATCGCGCCCACGTAGAGCAGTTCTGGGTCGAAGCCGAGCCGCTGCTCGCGCCCGCGCAGCGCACCCCAGAGGAACACCCGACGCGAGTGGTGGAACAGCAGTGGCTCGGCCGCCTCCCGTACCAGCTCGGTCGCTTCGCGCGCCAGGGCGCTGTCCGGGATCCGCACCCCCGCGATCGTCTCGCTCATGGCTCCTCCGCGTCTGTTCACTGGAATGGCTCTTCCACCGGATCGGTGATGTGCCTTCACTGTCCTGCGGCGGCGTACGCTGGTGCCATGTCCTCGCAGCCAGAAGACCCACAGATCCGGACATGAGGCCGGGGTTGCGGCGGGTCGCCTTCATCGTCTTCGACGGCGTGACGATGCTCGACGTCAGCGGCCCCTGCGAGGTGCTGCACCAGGCGGGCCGGCTCGCCCCGCCCTATGAGCTCGTACTCGTCTCGCCGGGCGGCGGCCCGGTGGCCACCTCCGCCGGACTCGCGCTGACCGGCACCGTGACGGCGGCGGAAGCCGGGGTCTCGCACACCCTCATAATCGCCGGGGGCGACCGGCTCGCCCAGCAACCGATCGAGCACGGGCTACTCGACGCGACCCGTGCCCTCGCCGAGCGGGCCGAACGGGTCGCGTCCGTCTGCACCGGCGCGTTCGTCCTCGCCGAGCTCGGCCTGCTCGACGAACGCCGCGCGACGACCCACTGGCGCCACGCCGAGACGCTCGCCCGCCGCTACCCCCGGACGCACGTCGAGCCCGACGCCATCCACATCCGTGACGGACGCTATATCACCTCGGCGGGCATCAGCGCCGGAATCGATCTCGCCCTCGCCCTGGTGGAGGAGGACCACGGCTCGAACGTCGCCCGAGCCGTCGCCCGCGAGCTGGTGGTCTTCATGCAACGCCCCGGCGGGCAATCACAGTTCTCCACAGCCCTCGCCACCCCGCCGGCCCGCGGCGACCTGCTGCGCTCACTGATCGCCGGCGTCCTCGCCGACCCCGGAACCGACCACAGCCTGCCCGCGATGGCCGCGCGCGCCGCTGTCAGCCCCCGCCACCTGAGCCGGCTCTTCCGCGCCGAACTCGGCACCACACCCGCCCGCTGGCTCGAACGCGTCCGCCTCGACCATGCGCAACAGCTCCTCCTTGACGGACACAGCGTCACCTCAGCAGCCCGCACCAGCGGCCTGGGCAGCGACGAGACCCTCCGCCGCGCCTTCGCCCGTCACCTGGGCATCACCCCGTCCGAGTACCGCACCCGCTTCGGCACGACCGGTCCTCCGGGCGGACCTCAGAACCGCGATCGGCCGGACTCGGACCTCGGCCTCCTCGACTGACCACTCCCAGTTCTGCCGGGGGGATACGGTTCCGGCGGCCGAGGTGTGGAGGTCAGGCCGCCCGGTCCTGGTCCAGGGTGATGTGGAACAGGTGGGGGCCCACCCTGCGGACCGGCCTGGGCAGCGGCCCGACGAGGATGAGCCGCCCCGGAACCGTGCTCGGTGTCAACGAGCTCGTGCACGAATACGGAGGCCCGAGTACGACTGGCTTGCTGAGCGGACCGGTACCCGCCTGCCGCTCAGCTCCGTCACGGTCGGCACCTTCGTCTCGTTCGTGACCTATCTGGACCAGGTGGTTCTGGCGCCGCCGAACTCGATCGAGCGCAGGATCACAGGCGTCACCTCGGAGGCCCGCCGCCGCGGTTTCACCGTGCCGAAGGAGGCCAACGAGGCGGCCTGGCGCGCGTTGAAGCCGCTGCGGCTGGACAAGGGGCGTCAGCAGCGCGGCCGCGGCAAGGCGGCTGCCATCACCCCGAACGACCTGCGGAAGATGGCCAACGCCCCCTCACGCGGGCACCGCTGCCGGAGGCCCGGCGGCGGCGCGGCATCGTGATCTCGGAGCTAGGCGGTGCCGAAGCGCCGTTGCTCTCCCGCGCAGCGAGCTGTCCTGGACCGGGCCCGTGAGTTGCAGTACGAGTGCCGGCGGTGCGGCGTCCGTGAGGAGGAACCGCTCGGCAAGGGCCGGTTCTGTGACCCGTGCCGGTACGCGATGACGCTGTGGGAGCAGCACGACCAGGCGCAGGCCCTCGCCCGCGAGCTGGTTGCGGATCCGGCCGCCGTGCTCCTGGTCGTGGATGTCGGGCCCGACTCGCTCCCGCAGGCGCAGGGCGTCGCCGTGGTCGCCGTGCACGATGGCGAGGTTCTCTACGCGGCTCCGGCCGGGGAGTACGGCACTGCTGAGCGCGGCGCGGTCCTCGACCGGCTCGATGCGCTGCTGGCGGACCGGCGGGTGGTGGAGGAGCCGGACTATATGGGCCCGAGCCGCCGCTGTCCGGACGCGCTGCTGCGCCTGCCCGGTGAGCCGGTCTGGCCCGGCCGGGATCCCCGGCACCCGTGGGCCGCGCCGCACTCGCGGGCCAACGCGAGCGTCGCGCGGATCTGGGCTCCTTGGTACGCGTTCACCGACTACCCGTACAGCACGTACCCCTGCGTCCCCGGGGACGGTGCCGCGGTCCCGTGGACGCGCTCCCCGGACGTGGCGGCCGACGGCCGGTCGATGGCGGCTGTGCTGCACCGGATCGCGGCAGGCACCGAGCCGGCGTGGGAGCGGGCGGCGTGGACGCTCGACGGCCACGGCGCCGGCACCCCGGAGAGGAGCGCCTGATGTCCTCACTTCGGATCATGGACTCCGACCCCGGCAAGGCCCGGCGCACCGCGGCGGCTGTGCAGCGGGCCCTGGAGGCGTCGCCGGAAGTCGTCCTCGGCAACGTGTCCGTTGTGCCGAACCGACGCGACGGCGGTACCCGCGTCTTCATGGAGGTGCTGCTCCTGGAGGCGCCAGCCGCGCCCGGCAGCGAGGACCAGGAGGTGACCATCGAGCACGCCGATCACCCCCGGCGGCGTCAGGTACGGCGGCAGCTGCCGGGTGGCTGAGCTGAGCGCCGGTGCCTGAGTGTCAGCGGCCGTCGCCCACAGGGCCGTTGCCCAGGGCCCGGCGACCGTGCCTCGGCGGTTTCGGGGCGACGGGCTCGACCCAGTCGCCGTCGGCAGCCCGCTGGGTGGCAGTCCTGGTGCGGGGATCCCGCTCCGGGGGCTCGGGAATCTCGGTACCGGGGCCCAGAGGGCGGCGCGCGGAGGTCACGCCGGAGAGTCTCCCACCGGGGCTGCTGTCCCGAGTAGCGGCCGGAGACGGCTGTCTTCTCGGGCCGCCGATGATGCTGGAAGGGCGACCAGCAGGGTACGACAGTGCGGCCGCGCTGCTCAGCTTCGACGAGTGCACGGGACGCGGCGGCTCTGATGGGAGACCTGGACAAGGCACTCGCCGGGCAGCATTCTGCGCACACGCGCCCGCCAGGGCCCATAAGTGGGGGGAAGATGGCATCGAGACCTTCGGCATGTCCCTGTCCGTACGGCAGTGAAGGGCTGTGCGCCGGGCACATGATGAGCAGGCCTGGCACCCGGACGCGTGCGACGGGGCTCGCGAGCGGGCTCGGCGCGGGCGCGTACGTCTCGCTCGGGCTCGCCTGTGCTGCGGTCATCGTGTTCTGGGGCGAGGCCGCGCCCCGGTGGAGCGTGCTCGTGCCCCTCGGCCTCGCCGTGCTGTGCGCGGGCGGCTGGGTCCTCGCTTCCCGCGCCGCGGGCCTCGTACCGGGCCCCGGGGGGCCGCTGCCGGTCCCGGCCGGACCGGACACCGCGGGCCAGGACCCACCACCGATCCCGGCGGTGCTCCCCGGGTCGAAGCAGGGGGTGGGGCCCGTCGCGGCCCTGTTTCTGGTTGTCTGGACTCCGTTCTTCTCGGCCCTGGCGGCGGCGAGCCTGCTCGCGCCCCTCGGCAGGGATTCCAACAGCGACGATGTCGCCGCGGTGGGCAATGTCGCCGGTCTCGTCGGGTTCTTCTGTCTGATGGTCAGCCTGGTGGTCATGTTCCGGGCCGAACGGTTCGTGCTCCCCCCGTACAGCCAGTTGCGCTCGGATGCCGCCGGGGCCGGGTGCGGGCAGTACGGGTACGCGTCAGCACCGCTGTGGCCGATCTGCGCCCGGAGCGCTTCGATCTCCACCGGCAAGAGGTCGGTGAGAGCTACCTCGCCCTGATACCGCACCGGACCGAAGCCGGTGCGGATCCCGGACAGGAGATCCGGTTCGGCATGATGAACCGAGGCGTCTCCGCCTTCAGGACGGCCAAGCGCCACTTCTGGGACTCCGTGCCCAGCGTCATCGGCCAGGACGCCTGGCTCTGCTGGCCCGCCACCTGGGAGCCCATCACCTACCTGCCGCTCAGGATCGACGTCATGTCGGCGGTGCTGGTGACCGACCGCGGCCACATCGTGTGGGGGCGCACGGGCGAGCGGGACTGGGTCCCCCACCTGAGAGACCGCCGCGCACCCCTCCGCCGGACCGACCCCGGCCGCACGGTCACCACCGCGCCGCGCCCGTCCCGCTGCGACGGCGCGCGGACCCACAGGCGGCTGCTCGGCGTCCTGGTGCTCGTTCTGCTGCCCGTGCTCACCCTGACCGGCGCCGTGAGCGGGCGAGTCGCCGCGATCGGCGTGACGGTCTTCGCCCTGCTGCATCTCTGGGGCATCCGGCGCTTCCCCGTGTACGAGGGGCCCGGCCACGCCTGGATGACGATCCGGGAGGACGACGAGGAGATCGTGGGCTGAACACGGCCGGCTGTCCGGGCTGCAGGGCTTCCGGGGGTTCCGTACGCCCGGTTCCGTTTGGGGCCCGGCCCCGGCAGGACGTGCCCCAACAGCATTCTCGTCCCCCGATCTGGGCCGACCCCGCATGAGAACAGTGGCAGCGCAACGGACCCGTCCGACGGACCGCGCCAACACACTGGGCGGAGCCGCCCTGGTCTCGCTCGGGGCGCCTATCCGATGAAGATCGTCCTCTGGGGCGAGCCCGTGCCAGGGCTGATTCAAAGTCGTGGTGATCTTGTGGGGTGCCTGGTCACAGGGGTGTGACGATTGGTTCGGGGGCCGCGACGGATGCAACGAAGCTCCGGTTGAAGACGGATGACCTTGCCAAGTCGCCGTTCTCAGCCGGAGCTTCGATGTGCCGTCAGTCTGCCACCGTCTGCTTGATCAAGTCGCCGTCGCGTCAGCATCGTGTGCTGCCGTCGCTCGTGGACCGGCTGGCGGTGCTGCCCGATCCGCGCCGGCGGCGTGGAGTGCGTCACCCGTTCGTGGCGGTGTTGCTGGTCGCGGCGTGTGCGGTGACAGCTGGTGCCCGCTCGTGGGCGGCGATCGGTCAGTGGTCCAGGGCGGCGCCGCAGGACACCCTGGCCCGGCTCGGCGCTCGCACCGCCGGGGCACTTCGGGTGCGTGTCGCGCCGTCGCTGTCCACGATCCCCCGCGTCGTGATCGCGGTGTGTCCGGGCGGACTGGCGGATCTGACCGGCCAGGACCCGGCCGGGGCCGACACCGTTGCGGTGGACGGAAAGTGTGCCCGCGGCTCGCGTCACGGTGCCGTCCCGGCCGTGCACCTGCTGGCCGTGATGACGGGAGACGGACGCACCGTCAGCCAGTTGCCCGTGCCGGGCAAGACGAACGAGATCACCTGCTTCGCCGCCCTGCTTGCGCCGTTCGACCTGCGCGATGTCGTGGTGACCGCTGATGCCCTGCACACCCAGACCGCTCACGTCCGCTTCCTCGTCGAACAGAAGCAGGCGCACTTCCTCTTCCTGGTCAAGGCCAACCAGCCCGACCTGTTCGCCGCCTTGCGCTCACTGCCCTGGAAGGAGGTGACCGCCCGCCGCTACGACCGCGAGGCAGGACACGGCCGCCGGGAGACGAGAGCCACCCGGGTGCTGACCGTCACCCGGCTGGGGCTGGACTTCCCCCACGCCGTCCAAGCCGCCCGGATCCTGCGCTACCGCGTGGACACCGCGAGCGGCAGGTGCACCCGCGAGACCGTCTACGCGATCACGGACCTGACCTCGGTCGAAGCCTCCCCGCAGCGGATCTCCCAGCTGGCCCGGTCACAGTGGACGATCGAGAACCGGCTCCACCACGTCCGGGACACCACCTTCGCCGAGGACGCCTCGAAGATCCGCACCGGCCACGGACCGGCCAACCTGGCCACCCTCCGCAACCTCGCGATCAACGCACTCCGGGACGCTGGGTACAGCAACATCGCCGCTGGACTCCGCGAGGCGTCTTACGAACCATTCACCCGACCACTCAAGCTCCTGGGCATCAACTGACCAGCACCACAACAAGATCACCGCGACTTTGAATCAGCCCTGGAGCCAGGGCTTCGGCGTGAAGCCGGTGTGTCCTGGTTTTGATCACGGGATGGTGAGGATCGCGAGAGGGCGGGTGGCATCGCGGGCGTTGTGCCGG
>NZ_JBIALS010000082.1:0-7431 GCF_042873655.1 Streptomyces sp. NPDC004609
ACAGGCACCAGAATGCACGTCGTCACCCGATGCCGCTCCACCGCATCAAGGAAACCCTCCGCCGAGAAAACCGGAAGGAAAACCAGCGTGCCACCGATCAGGGCCTGGGAGTACCAGCTGAGGAACGCCGCGATGTGGAACAGCGGCGCGGTCAGCAGGGTGACCCCTCCTCGCTCCACCGCCCTGTTGGCCAGGATGGAGCCGAACAGGCTGGTCATCAGGCTCCGGTGAGTGATCATCACGCCCTTGGGCAGGCCGGTGGTGCCGCCGGTGTACAGCAGCAGCCCCACCTCGTCGCCGCCGCGACGGACGTCCGGCACCGGCTCCGCGGCGGCCACCAGATCCTCGTAACCCACCATGCCCTCGGGCGTCGGCCCGTCACCGCAGTAAACCAGCGTCCGCAGACCGGGACACAGCTCCCGCAACCGCGGAACGAGCGGCACGAACGTATCGTCCACCAGCAGCACCTCAGTACCCGAATCGGCCATCGCGTACCCGATCTCACCCGGTGACCAGCGGACGTTGACCGGACTGGCCACGGCCCCCATCCACCAGGAAGCGAAGAAGAACTCGTGGTGGCGGTCGGAGTTCAACGCCAGGATCCCCACCCGGTCCCCGGCCTTCAGGCCCAGACCCCGGAAGGCACCGGCCAGACGGGCAACCCGGTCGGCCACCTCCCGCGTGGTGCGGACCCGGTCGCCACACACCGTCATCGGACCGTCGGGGAACTGCTGAAGCGCCCGGTGCAGGGCCTGAGTCAGATACACAACATCCTCCGAAGCAACGGCCCGACCGCATCGGCGGGCCGGGGAGACACGGATGGGGAAGACCGGCTGGGGCCGTCCCACCCGGTCCCGGCGGTGCCGAGCGGGTGGGACGGTACTGCGCGGGTTCCAGGTGCGGTCGCACCCGGGTCGGGGGCGGCGCCCAGCCGGGGTGGCCTCGACCGGTCCGGTACAACGCCCCGGGGCGATGGCGTCGGCACGCACTCCGTACCGGCCCACCGCGGCGAACCGCAGTGCGTACGCACGCCCGAGACCGCCGAGGACGCCGGTGATCACCGCCATCCGGCCGTCCAGCTGCCCCATGGAATCGCTCGCTTTCCCGCGGGTCCAGGGGCGCCACGACCAACCTCCCTGTTAGCGTGAACAAGAAATCAGTTTTTTCACATTTGTGCCTGGCGTCAAGCCCTCGTACCGAATGGACTTCGGTGATGAGGAACCGAGAACGGCATCCGGGGGCCGGTGCGGCCGCACCGGACAGCACTGGTCGGCGACGGTGCCCCGTCCCCGGCTCGGTCGCGAGAGTGACGTCAGTCGTGGAGGAAGAGGCTCGTGGCGAGTTCGGTGAGCCTGTGGTCCGGGTCGCACCGGCGGTCGGTGCGACCCGAGCGGAGCACGAAGGAGACCCTTACGTGCACCGCGTGGATCGTGATCTTCAGCTCGGCAGGCTCGCGGCCGGGCACCGCGGCGGCAGCGCCTGTACCCACACGTTCATGTCGTCGGCCCGGTACCGGCGGAGCGCGGTGCGCTCCTTCTCACCGGAAGGCGTCCTGGCCGGTCAGGAGTTTGCCGATGACCAACTGGTGCATCTCGGGGGTGCCTTCGTAGGTGAGTACGGATTCGAGGTTGTTGGCGTGGCGCATGACCGGGTATTCGTAGCTGATGCCGTTGGCGCCCAGGATGGTCCGGCTGGTGCGGGCGATCTCGATGGCCTCCCGGACGCTGTTGAGCTTGCCGTAGCTGACCTGCTCCGGGCGCAGGGTGCCGGCGTCCATGCGGTGGCCGAGGTGGAGGGCGAGGAGGAGGCCCTTGTTGAGTTCGAGGGACATGTCGGCGAGTTTGGCCTGGGTGAGCTGGAAGCCGCCGATGGGCTTGCCGAACTGCTCGCGGGTGGTGCTGTACTCGCGGGCGGTCTCCAGACAGGTGCGGGCGGCGCCGAGCGCGCCCCAGACGATGCCGTAGCGGGCCTGGCTGAGGCAGGAGAGCGGGCCCCGCAGGCCACGGACCCCGGGGAGGACCGCGTCGCCGGGCAGACGGACGTGGTCCAGGACCAGCTCGCTGGTGACGCTGGCACGCAGCGAGCCCTTGTGTTTGATGTCGGGGGCGGAGAAGCCGGGGGCGGTGGTGGGGACGACGAAGCCGCGTACGCCCTCGTCGGTGCGGGCCCAGACGACGGCCACCCCGGCGACGGAGCCGTTGGTGATCCACATCTTGCGTCCGGTCAGGACCCAGTCGGGGCCGTCCCGCTTCGCGGTGGTGCGCATCGAGGCGGGGTCGGAGCCGTGGTCGGGCTCGGTCAGGCCGAAGCAGCCGATGACCTCGCCGGAGGCCATCCGCGGCAGCCACTGCCGCTTCTGCTCCTCGCTGCCCCAGCGGTGGACGGCGTACATGGCCAGCGAGCCCTGGACGGAGACCAGCGAGCGCAGGCCGGAGTCGGCGGCCTCCAGTTCCAGGCAGGCGAGTCCGTACTGGACCGCGCTCGCCCCGGCGCAGCCGTAGCCCTCCAGATGCATGCCCAGCGCGCCGATCGCGCCCAGCTCGCGGGCCAGCTCACGGACCCCGGGCAGCTCACCCGCCTCGTACCAGCCGGCGATGTGCGGCAGCACACGCTCCCGGCACCAGGCCCGGACGGTGTCACGGACCGCACGGTCCTCCTCACTCAACAGCTCGTCGAAACCGAGCGGGTCGGTGGCGTCCAGTACGGACATGGCGAAACCTCGTTCTTCCGCTGGGGGTCAGACGCGGCCTGCGTCGACCACGATGCACTGGCTGTTGATGTAGTCGGCATCCGGAGTGCACAGCAGATACACCGCACCGGCGGCCTCCTTGGTGGTGCCCGGGCGGCCGAAGGGGATGACCTGGGAGGCCATGGCGGCGCGGTCGGGGTTCATCCCGACCCGGATCTCCCGGCCGTCGATCTTCAGGGTGGCTTGGTCGGCAGCGGTGACCTCGGTCATCCGGGTCAGGATGAAACCGAAGGCGACGGCGTTGACGTTGACCTTGTAGCGGCCCCACTCCTTGGCCAGGGTCTTGGTCAGTCCGATCACACCGGCCTTGGCGGCGCCGTAGTTGGACTGCCCGGCATTGCCGTAGAACCCGGAGGTCGAGGAGACGTTGACGACCTTGCGGTGGTACTCGGTCGGGTTGGCCTTGATGAAGGCCTGGGCGGCGCGCAGAATGCGGAACGGCGCCTTCAGGTTGACGTCGAGGATGGTGTCCCACTGCTCGTCCGTCATCTTCTGGATGACGGAGTCCCAGGTGTAGCCGGCGTTGTTGACGATGATGTCGAGGCCGCCGAAGGAGTCGATGGCGGTGCCCACGAACCGCTCGGCGAAGCCCTCCTCGACCACCGAGCCGGCGCAGACCACGGCGGTGCCCCCGGCGGCCTCGATGTCGGCGGCGGTCTGCTCCGCGGGCTCGGGGTCGAGGTCGTTGACCACGACGGAGGCGCCCTCGGAGGCGAGTCGCAGGGCGATCTCGCGGCCGATGCCGCGGCCGGAGCCGGAGACGACGGCGACCTTGCCGTGCAGGGTTCCCATGATGCTGTGTCCTTCTCTTCGGGGTGTACGGGTGCGAAGTCCTACAGGCCCATGTCCTTGGCGATGATGGTCTTCATGACCTCGCTGGTGCCGCCGTAGATGCGGTTGACGCGGGTGTCGGCGTAGAGCCGGGCGATCGGGTACTCCAGCATGTAGCCGTAACCGCCGTGCAGCTGAAGGCACTTGTCGATCACCCGGCCCGCCACCTCGGTGCAGAAGAGCTTGATCCGCGCGGCGTCGGCGGGCGTGAGCTCCCGGGTGTCGTCCAGCTCGATGCCCCTGTCGGACATGGCCTGAGCGGCGGCGACCTCGGTCTCGCACTCGGCGAGGACGAATTTGGTGTTCTGGAAGGCGGCCACCGGCTTGCCGAAGACGGTGCGGTCCTTGACGTACGCCGTGGTGAACCGGATCGCCGCGGTCGCGGCGGCGACGGCGTTGACCGCGATGGAGAGCCGCTCCCGCGGCAGGTTCCGGCCGAGGTAGGAGAAGCCCTTGCCGACCTCTCCGAGGACGTTCTCCACCGGCACCCTGACGTCGGTGAAGTGCAGCTCGGAGGTGTCGCGCGCGTGCAGGCCGATCTTCTCCAGCTGCCTGCCGTAGCCGAAGCCCTCGCTGCCGGTGGGGACGACCAGCAGGGTCAGCCCGGCCCGGCGGTCCTCCGGGGTGGCCGGGGAGGTGCGGGCGGCAACCAGGCACAGCTCGGAGTTGAGCGCCCCGGTGATGAAGGTCTTGGAGCCGTTGAGGACGTAGTGGGTGCCGTCCTCGGACAGCTTGGCGGTGGTGCGGATGCCGGCCAGGTCCGAGCCGGTGCCGGGCTCGGTCATGGCGATGCAGAGCACGGTCTCGCCGGTGGCGATACCGGGCAGCCAGCGCCGCTTCTGCTCCTCGTCGGCCAGCTTCAGCAGATACGGCAGGACGATGCTCGTGGTCACCGAGTAGTGCGCGAAGGAGACGCCCGCCGCGGCGGCGGTCTCCTCGGCGATGATCGCCTGATACGTGAAGCTGGTCTCCCCCGGCCCGCCGTACTCCTCCGGGATGTCGAAGCCCATCACGCCCAGGGCGCCGAGCTTGTGGAACAGCTCCCGCGGGGTCCGCCGGGCCGCCTCCCACTCCGCGAAGCGGGGCGTGACCTCCTTGGCGACGAAGTCGCGGATCACGGAGCGGAAGGCCTCGTGCCCGTCGTTGTAGATGGTGCGCTTCATTGGGCGGTCTCTCCCCATCGTGCGGGTGCGTAGAGTCTCGGGGGCGGCCGGCCCATGGGCGGCCGCCGGCGTGGGCGGGGGGCGCTGCTCGCTCAGCGGTCGAGCAGCAGGTGCGCGGCCAGTTCGGCCAGCCGCTCGCGCAGGTCGGGCCGCGGGCTGATGCGGGGCGACCGGACGACGAAGGACGTCATGGCGTGGGTGGCATGAATGACGATCTTGAGTTCGGCCGGGTCCTGAACCGGCCGCAGCGTGCTGAGCGCCTGGAGCCAGACGTCCAGGTAGGCCGCCTGGACGCGGCGCAGTGCGGTGCGCTCCTTCTCGGGGAGTTGGTCGCGCTCGTTGGCCAGGATGCCGATCAGGTGCGCGTTCTCGACGGAGATGTCGATGTGGGCGCGGAGCAGCAGCTTGAGTGCCGCCCGGGGATCCGCCGCCTGGAGCAGTGCCTGCTCCGCTGCCGCCCGGATCCGCTCGCCACCCCGGTTGGTCGCCCCCACCAGCAGGTCCACCTTTCCGGGGAAGTGCCGGTAGACCCCGGAGGCGACGATGCCGGCGGACTCGCCGATGTCGGCCACGGTCACCGACTGGTAGCCGCGCTCGTCGAACAGCCGGATCGCCTCGGTCAGGATCTGGTCCCGGCGGGGCACCCGCAGTCCTGCGGCCATCGGGGCGTGCGACCGAGCCCCTGGCTGCCCGTCCCCGGACTCCCCGGTCGAGAGCGGGCAGTGGGCCACCACGGAACCGAGGCGGTACATCAGCTGCTCGTGCCTGCGCCGGGGCAGCCGGATCCGGTGCCGACCGCGACTGCCGAGCGCCCCGAGCACGGCCCGGGCAACCAACTCGACGTCGTCGGGACCGAGTTCAGGGCGGGCGTCTCGCAGCAGCAGGCCGAAGTGTGCGACCGCCTCGGCCTCGTGGTCGCGAATGGCCTCGCGCTGGGAGCCGTCGAGGTTGCGGGCCTCGCGCTCCCATGCGGCGAACACCTTGCGCGGTCCGGTGACCAGCACCGCCAGCGACCGCAGGGCCTCGTCCAGTCCGGGTGCCTCCTGAATCAGGGAATCCACGGTGTGGAGCCCGCTGAGGACGGCGTGGAACAGCAGGTCCTGCTTGTTCCGGTAGTGGTGGTAGAGGGCGGAGGCGCTGATGCCCAGGGCACCGGCGACGTCGGTCACCGAGACGTTGTGGTAACCGTGCTCCAGGAACAGCTCGGTGGCCGCGACGCGGATCTGCTCCCTGCGGTTGGGCGGCCTGCGCGCTGCCACGCTCCTGCCCTTCCGCTGCGACTGGACTTTCACTGTTCCTCCTCCGCGCGGCCCCTACCGTCGCCTGAGGGCCTCCCAGTCGGCGTCGATGCCCGGCGCACTGGCCGGGGAACTGCGTCCGGCACGGCTACAGGCCGAGGTCCTTGGCGATGATGGTCTTCATGACCTCGCTGGTGCCGCCGTAGATGCGGTTGACGCGGGTGTCGGCGTAGAGCCGGGCGATCGGGTACTCCAGCATGTAGCCGTAACCGCCGTGCAGCTGAAGGCACTTGTCGATCACCCGGCCCGCCACCTCGGTGCCGAACAGCTTGACCCGGGCGGCATCGGCCGGAGTCAGCTCGTGCGCGTCCTCGATCTCGATCGCCTTGTCGACCAGGGCCTGCAGCGCCTCGACCTCGGTGGCGCACTCGGCCAGAACGAACTTGCTGTTCTGGAAGGACGCGACCGGCTTGCCGAAGACCGTGCGCTGCTGGGTGTACTCCGTGGCGAACCGGATCGCGGCGGTGGCGGTGGCGGCCGCGCCGACACCGATCTGGAGCCGCTCGCGGGCCAGGTTGTGGCCGAGGTAGGAGAAGCCCTTGCCCTCCTCGCCGAGCAGATTCTCCGCCGGCACCTTGACGTCGGTGAAGGAGATCTCGTTGGTGTCGCTGGAGCGCAGGCCGATCTTCTCCAGCTTGCGGCCCAGGGCAAAACCCTCGCTGTCGGTCGGGACGACCAGCAGGCTCAGGCCGGCCCGGCGGTCCTCCGCGGTGGCCGGGGAGGTGCGGGCCGCGACCACGCACAGCTCGGAGTTACGGGCACCGGTGATGAACGTCTTGGAGCCGTTCAGCAGGTAATGCCTGCCGTCCTCCGACAGCCTGGCGGCCGTACGGATGCCCGCCAGGTCCGAGCCGGTACCCGGCTCGGTCATCGCGACACAGAGCATGATGTCACCGGTGGCGATACCGGGCAGCCAGCGCCGCTTCTGCTCCTCATTCGCCAGGTTCAGCAGATACGGCAGCACGATGCCGGTGCTGACCCCGTAGTGGCCGAGCGCGACCGCGGCGCGGGCACACTCCTCGGCAATGACGACTTGGTACTTGTAGCTGATGTCGCCGGGGCCGCCGTACTCCTCGGGAATACCGAAGCCCATGACGCCCAGGGCTCCGAGTTTGCGGAACACCTCACGGTCGGTGAGGTTGTTCTTCTCCCACTGCTCGAAGTGGGGGACGACCTCCTTGGCGATGAACTCACGGATCGTCGACCGGAAGGCCTCGTGGTCCTCGTTGAAAATGCTGCGCTTCATTGACGGTACTCGTTTCTGTGAATCGTGGTGGGCGCTGCGATTCAGGTCTCGGTGTGTTCAGTTCTGGTGGGTGTCCCGGAGTTGGCGTTTGAGGATCTTTCCGGCGGCTGACATCGGCAGGGCGTCGACGAATTCGACCGAGCG
>NZ_JBIALS010000083.1:0-5882 GCF_042873655.1 Streptomyces sp. NPDC004609
GTTCGAACTCGCCGTTGCGGTCCCGCGGCACCGCCAAAGCGACCGCCCCCGCGTCGGTGAGGACCGTCTTGGGCGAGGTCCCGTTGCGGGAGTTCGGCGGTGCCGTTGACGTAAGACATCGGTGCCTCCCGGCGGCGTGACGGCGGCATCGGTCAGTGCCGGTTGGCGGCACATCCGTGCGCTGCAGCAGCCGGGCAGATGGACGGCCGCAGACGCCCGGTATGGCGCGCGCCGCACGAGCGGGGGCGCCGGAGTCTGCGCCGCGATCAGTGTTGGGGGTGCGGGCGGTGGAACAGGGGCCGCCGCTCGGCGGCAGTGCCGCCCGGAGCGAGGCGACCGACTTCGACGCGCATCCTAATGGCCTGGAACACCTCGACCGCCCCCAGGACCACGGCCATGATGGCCACCACCAGGGTTAGTGCGGCGATCGAGGTGAACGGCGAGACGATCAGCACGATGCCCGCCAGAGTGCTGATGATCCCGTAGAACAGCTGCCAGCCGCGTGCCGGCGTGTCCTCGGCGGAGGCAGCCGCAGCCGTCACCATGATGCCTCGCAGCAGCCAGCTGAAGCCGATCCACAGGGCGAGCAGAAAGATCGACTGCACGGTGCCCCGGAAGCAGATCAGTCCCAGCAGGACGGAGAGCGCGCCCGTGAGGAAGTGCAGCACCCGAAGATGCCGGGGGATGTGTGTGCCGAAGGCGGCGGCCAGCTGGAAGACGCCGGTAGCCAGCAGGTAGATGCCGAAGAGTACGCCGACGACCCGCAGCGTCTCGTTCGGCCAGGCGAAGATCACGACGCCCAGGGCGATCGTGGCCAGGCCCGTGGTGAGCAGGATCTGCCATCCCATGTTCGCCAAGGCGCCCAGGCCTTCGGTCAAGGGGGCGTCTTGTGGCGCGGTGCCGCGCGGAGGGCCGGTGCTCGAGGAATCGGAGGGATAAGTCATGCCGCTGCCTCCTCCTGGAAAGCGCGGTCGGCAAGTGCACCTCCATCGTCACCCACACCCAGCCCTGTTTCATCTGGGCGGAGGCTTTCGCAAGCCCGCTCAGGAGCGACCGCGGCGGCGCAGCAGTCCACGCAGTCGCGCCCGCAGTGACGGACCGTCCCCGCGCAGGTAACGCCGGCCCTCCTGTACCTGCAGATCATCCGCCACGTCGTACCGCTTCACATACGCACCGAAGAACGTCTGCAACGTGGCCACCACCGGAATGGCGATTCGACCGCGATCTCCCAGGCCCGTAGCACCTTCGTCTGCTTGGCCGGTGGCAGCAGCGAGCACAGCGCGCGGCGCAGCCGGGGGCCGTCCGCGGAGAAGTAGAACGCGAACAGGAAGATCGTCAGTAGCCGGACCAGACCGCCCAGCACGGAAGCAGAGAAATCGAACACCCCGCCCGCGCTCTTCTGTACGTACGTCCGCAGCCAGTCGGAGCGCAACAGTCGGCCCTGGATGTCGGCCCGCGACAGCTCCGTGTGGAACATCCGGTTGATCCAGCCGACGAAGGAGTCCAAGTACCCCGGGAAGTCTTCGACTGCCTGCCATGGCCCTTCCAGGGGAGTAGCACCCCCCGCCGGATATGTTCGAATTGATGAGAATACTCCTTTTAGAGCGATCGGAAGGATAGGACCATGACGCAGATGACGGACCGCATCGCCCAACTGACGGATTGGTCGAAGCACGCACAAGAGCAGGTGCAGAGTGCCATCGCGAAGGACCAGGAGGAGCTGTCGGCCGCAATCGAACAGGTTCAGCGGGAGACGGAACAGCGGGCAGAGCAACTCCGCCGTGAGGGAGCCGAGCAGAAGGCCGCTGCCGCTGCGTCACTGGAAGAGGCAAGGAACAAGTGGCAGGAGCATGTGGCGACGGTCAAGAGCCACCTCCGGGAGCGCAAGGGCGAGCTCGACGTGAAGCGTGCCGAACTCAAGGCGGATGATGCG
Organism: Streptomyces sp. NPDC004609; assembly: GCF_042873655.1. Lineage (NCBI taxonomy): Bacteria > Bacillati > Actinomycetota > Actinomycetes > Kitasatosporales > Streptomycetaceae > Streptomyces > Streptomyces sp. NPDC004609. The sequence goes on from NZ_JBIALS010000083.1 coordinate 1,934, forward strand.
GAGGGGTACGCGTCGTTCGCGATCGACTACGCCGGCTCCGCGATCCTGGAGGCGGAATACGCTGCACTGGAGGCGGTGCGGGCCCGTACGGAAGCCGACGCTCTGGCCAGCAGGTAGGAGCAAGACCGAAGGTACGGCCAATCTCAAACGATGCATCCCGCTGCCCAGGGCTGAGCAGCACACAACCGCCACGCCCCAGGGCGGCTCGCTACCGGGGGCCTGATCGCGTGCCTGGGTGCCGTCGCCGCCCGCGATCCCGAGTGGTTACTGGCAGGCTCCGCAGCACCCGAGTGACATCAAAAGTCACCGACATTGATCATGACGCTCGCCCCAAAACGACTCCCGAAGTCACGTCGAAACGACTCCCAAAGAAACCGACACAGCCACCCGCGCCGCAGCCCAAGCGATCCGGGCCCGGGTCGCCGCTGTGGTCGACGTGGCCCTGGCGGCCGTCGACGTCGCCGCGACGGTGTTCGTGATGAACGGCGGCGGCCGCTTCCACCGCCGGCACCTGCTCGCCGAAGCCCGCCGCCACCTCGCTCTCGTCCTGCGCGGCCGCCGCCGCGAGCCGGGCCTGGATGACCGGATCGTGGCCGCCGCCATCTCCACCCACTGCCTGGACATCAGCGAGCCGAAGACCGTGCGCGGCCTGGAGGCCGGCTACCGCCTCTACACCGCCCGCTGGTCCCTGTCCGACTTCCCCGCCCTCCGCCCACCCACCCCTGTACCCGACCCGGACCGGCAGCCCCCGGCCGATCCCGGCAAGCCGGCTGCGCCCCGGCCCCCGGGCCGGGATGCGGGGGAGTGGGAGACACTCCGCATCCCGCTGCAGTACGACCGGGCCGTCCTCGCCGGCGCGGTGGTGCGGGAGCAACTGCGCACCACCACCGCCACCGCCCTACGGGGCCGGGCGTACGACGTCGCCCGTCACCAGCAGGCGGCGATGCCCGAGCAACTGCTCGCGCCCGAGGCCCCCGACCCTGAGCGCGACGACCAGGAGACCGGACCCCGGGAAGCGGTCGACCTCACGGCGCTGCGGGCCTTGAGGAAGTCCCGCACGGACGTGGAAGCCCTCGATCTCACGGACGAGCGGCTGCGCCACCTCGGGGACGCCTTCACTGCGGCGGCCGACCGGGCCCGCGCCACCATGGACCGCTACACACACCGCGACGATGCAGAGAGGCCGCACCCGGTGCGCGAGGACGACCAGCAGGCGCACCGCCCGCAGCAACCCGGTGCGCACCGCGGCCGGGAGGCCGGCCACTGAGTGCACCCGATGCGCACCACTCCCGCGCCGCCGGCCGCACCGCCCACCGAGTAGTGCGCACCGGCGGCCGGTGGTGCGCACCGGTGCCTTGTCCACCCTGGGTTGGCCCGACCACGAGCCCGACCATGACCCCTTGTCCAGGTCTGCTACTGCCCCGACCCCCACCGTGTTTCTCCTTGTCCACGCCCGCTACCGGCGGCCGTCAGATCGCGGACAAGGGGTGCTCCTGCACGCTCCTTCGTCGGATCACGGCCCCTGGAATATGGCAGCGAAGGAGACGAGACGATGACGACAACTCACCCCAGGGCCCGGCTGCGACAGCCGACGGGCCGACCGAGCCGGAAGGCCGACCCGCAGTGGGCAAGCCGAACCAGGCTCCTGCGGGCCCCACTTCGGAGGGCACTTGGGAACCCCCTTTGGTGCCCGGCACCCTGGGCCTGGGAAAATCCCCTGGTCAGGCCGCGAATCGGCGCGAAGAATGCGCCGTCACAACCCTCTTCTCTCCTCCTGATGTCAGTAGTGGAGGAGATCATCGGGTTCTGGGGGGCCCGGACGTCCTCCCCGGCCGGGCGTGGCCGGCGCCCAGCCGGTAGCCGGTAGCGAGTGATGAGGGAGCGGGGCTGATGGCGGGGAAGCGGAAGACCAACCCGGCGGGGTCGACGAACAGTTTCCGCGGCGACGTGCTGCGCGTGCTCGGAGTGCTGAAGGTCGCCACGGCCGATCAGATCAGCGGATCGGCGCTCCGCACCTGACCTTCCGGCACGCCGACAAGGAACCGCCGTCGAAGCAGAAGCAGGCCCGCACCGCCTCGCACACCGGCGCGCTCTCCGACATGCGCAAGCACGGCCTGTCCGAGAACGGCGGCGCCACCGAGACGGGAGACACCCTTCGCAACCTCACCCTCAAGGGCCTGGAAGCCGCCTCCTACGAGCTGCGGCGCCCGGTGACGGAGATGGGCTCCACCGCACGCGGCGCGGGCTCCAGTGGTGCCTCCCACCCGATAACCGTCAACGAGACCGTGATCGCGATGCTGCGCCCGAAGCCGAACATGGCCAAGCTCGCCCAGGACCCGCCCGACGTCCGGGCCGCCGCCCAGGCCGCCGTCGAGGCACCCGGCGGGATCGGCACGATCGCCTCGTACTGGACCGAGGTCCCGCTGCCAGCCACCGGCACATGGAACGCGCCCGGCAAGGGCGGCGCCCAGGCCGACATCGTGCTGACCGCCCCGCAGGACCAGGTGCCGCTGCTGTTCATCGAGGCCGACAACTGCCACGAGACCGCCGAAGAGCTCGCCGCCAAACTGGAGAAGTACGCCCGGTTCTTCCGCAGGAAGATGAAGGACACCGACGGCAAGGAGCGCCCGATGTGGCGCACCCGCTGGAACGCTCCGGACACCTGGTCCGGCGACAGGACGCACCCGCCCGTCCTGCTGGTGTTCAACCGCGTCGGCGAGCGCAACCCCAACCTCACCATCCCGCGCCTGATCGACCTCACCCGGCACCTGTGGGAGGGCGAGCGGCAGAAGGGCGGCCACCACCACTACGACGGCAGGATCCCGATCATCGCGACCGGGCTGAACAACCTGCGCCAGCACGGGCCGACCGGCCCGGTGTACCTCCGCTTCGGCCGCGACCACATGGAGCCCCTGCGGGAGGCGATCGGCAACCCCCGCCGCGAGGCGGCCGACGCCCGCGCCCGGGAAGAGGCCAAGGCTCGGCAGGAGCAGCACCAGGCACAGGTACGCCGCGCGGCCCAGGAGCAGGCGGCGAAGAAGGCAGCCGAGCGTGAGGCCCGCCGCCCTGCCTGCACCGACTGCGGTGCCACGTTCACCGACGAACGGTGGAAGGCGATCGAGCACGTCGGCCGGGGCGCTTCCCCAGAGCCCCGCCCTTCTCTGTGCGAAGACTGCGACCGGCGGTACGTCATCGACGTACAGCAAGCCTCCCTGCCCGAGCAGAAGGCTGGTGGAACCTGGCTCTCCCGCTTCCGCAGGTGACGCATGACGCCCCGGGCCGACTGGCCCACCGAACCGGCCCGGCGCACGCTGGAGAGCGTGACCAGCGCGCCGATCGTCGTGCACCGGCCCTCCCACTCGGGCGGCCGGAGAGTCACCGTGCACAGCAGCGGCCGGAACGAGATCCTCGGCACCGCCTACAGCGACCACGACCTGGTCGTGTTCCTCGAAGGCGCCGGTGTCGCCGATCCCGAGGCCGTCCTGGACGACCCGCAGTGGGTGGAGTGGCGCGGCGGCCCCGCCCACGAGTTCAGCGCCACCTGACGTCCGCGCCACGGGGTCGGACAGGAAGGTCCTGCCCGACCCCGCAGGAGTCAGCCGATCAGGCTGTGCAGCCCTACCGTGCAGCACCCGGCAGCGAGGACACCGGCGATGACCGCCTTGGGGTAGGACTTCTCGGCGAAGAAGGTCAGCACGCCGAAGCCGACCCCGACGCCGACGGCTATGAAGAGGATCAGCGCAGTGCGCTGCGACAAGAGCGCCGGCTTCCCTCCGGTGGCCGATCCGGGCGTGCTGGGTGGATCAGGGTGTGCGGATGCGGGGGGAGTGCTGGTCCCGAGCCATCGGGATTCTCCTAGTGACCTGAGTCGGAGATTCATCGTTAGTTGGGCATGAGTCGTCCGGGTCCGAAGATTCCGCCGTTGTCGGTCACTGATGCCCAGCGGGCG
>NZ_JBIALS010000084.1:0-5722 GCF_042873655.1 Streptomyces sp. NPDC004609
ACGAGGGCGACCCTCCGCCTTGCGATTGCACGCACCGGACGCCGCAGGCCCCGCCCTCCGGGCGGACGGCGCTACTTTCGATACACGCCCTAGGGACGGCGGCCCGAGCACCCCGGAACCTACCGGCGGGCTCCGTGCTCCCTGGTGTCCGAGCCGGGGCTACGGGGTCGAGCGGAACCGTCCGTACCGTCCGGCGGAGCAGAACCGCCCGACGTATCCGTCACGTCCGCACCATCCGTACCGATCGGCAGATCAGGGCCGCCCGGACTGAGTGGAATCGCCAACTCCGTTACTTTTCAAGGGACTTGCCACGAGAAGTGTGGTGGTCGGGTGTTTTCTGTGACCGGCCTTCGGGCATCGATTCGGTGCGTCCGCGGACGGGGGCGGCGAGGCCGCCCGTCCGCCCGGACCGGATCTGGCCGAGAGGTGGGGGTATGGGGTCGGAAGTCACCGCGAACATATTTGTGAACGCGTTCAACGCGCTGGGGCGGGACACCGAAATGGCGCGGAGGGGAGCCGCGGGATATGACACCCTCGCCGGCTGGCGGGCGTCCCAGACGACCCAGGTCGCCCTGGCCGGCGGGGCCGCGATGGCCGTCCCCGGAGCGCATCTCGCCGCGCTCACCGCGGATGTCGGCTTTCTGCTGCACAAGATGTCGATCTGCGCCTGGGGGATCGGCTTCAAGCTGGGGGCCTCGGTGGACGCCGAGGACGATCTCGCCGTCATCCTGGGGCTGTGGGCGGGAGCGCTGGAGCCCGACGCGCTGAGCGTGTCGTCCGTCGGCGCGGGCGCGTCCGCGGGCTGGATCGTCTTCAACGCCGCCTACCCGACGTACGGGGCCGCGGTCATGGCCAAGGCGCTGACCGCGGGTGCCGGGGCGGGGGTCTCCACCGTGGGCGCCAAGATCGCGGGGAAGAAGGGCGGCAAGGCCCTGGCCAAGCTGAGCAAGCCGTTCATCCAGAAGATCGCCCAGAAGGTCGCGGTGAAGTTCTCCGCGATTCTCGGGTCCAAGGCCGTCACCGGAGTCGTCCCGTTGATCGGCGCGCTGGCCGGGGCGGGGGTGAACGCCTACTTCCTGCAGAAGTTCGCCGACGCCGCGGAGACGTACTACCGGGAGAAGGTCGCCAGGGGCGGCTGAGCTCCTTCGACGGCTGGCCCCGCGGCGACCCCGGTCGTCCGGGAGCGGGCCGTGCGATGCCCCGGCCGGCCGCACAACCGTGGTCGGCCGATGGGGAAATCAGGTGTCGCGAAGACTTCGCGGCACCGATACTCGGACGTGTGTTCTTGACGATCAGTACGACCGGCACCCCTGAACGTCCCGCCACCGACCTCGGGTTTCTGCTCCACAAGCATCCCGACCGGGCGCAGACGTTCTCCACCTCGCACGGCACGGCGCACGTCTTCTATCCCGAGGCGTCCGCCGACCGGTGCACCGCCGCACTGCTGCTGGAGGTGGATCCGGTGGCGCTGGTGCGGCGCGGCAAGGGCAAGGGCCGTGGCGGCGCTCCCGACACCGCGCTCGCGCAGTACGTCAACGACCGTCCGTACGCCGCCTCCTCGCTGCTGGCCGTCGCGCTGAGCACCGTCTTCAAGAGCGCGCTGCGCGGTGTGTGCGCCGCCCTGCCCGAGCGGGCCGGGACCCCGATGCCCCTGCGTATCGAGGTCCCCGCCATGCCCGCGCGCGGCGGTGAGGAACTGGTCGGGAAGCTCTTCGGACCGCTCGGCTGGACCCTGGTGGAGGCACCGCCGGTCCCGCTGGACGAGCAGTTCCCCGAGTGGGGCGCCTCCCGCTATGTCCGGCTGGTGCTGGAGGGCGAGCTGCGGCTCGCCGACGCCCTGCGGCAGCTGTACGTCCTGCTGCCGGTGCTCGACGACGCCAAGCACTACTGGGTCGCCCCCGACGAGGTCGACAAACTGCTGCGCGCGGGCGAGGGCTGGCTGGCCGAACACCCCGAGCAGAAGCTGATCACCAGCCGCTATCTGTCCCGCCGCTGGGGGCTGACCCGGCAGGCGATGGAGCGGCTCGAACTGGTCCGGCTCGCCGAGACCGACGACCTCGGTGTCGAGGACGTCGACAACGCGGTGGACGAGACGGCCGACACCGAGGCCAGGCCCGTACCGCTCGCGGAGCAGCGGCGGGAGGCGGTCCTGGAGGCGCTGCGCACGGCGGGCGCGAGCCGGGTCCTCGACCTGGGCTGCGGCCAGGGCCAGCTGGTCCAGGCCCTCCTCAAGGACGTGCGCTTCACCGAGATCGTCGGCGTCGACGTCTCCGTACGCGCCCTGACCATCGCCGGGCGCCGGCTGAAGCTGGACCGCATGGGCGAGCGCCAGGCCGCGCGCGTCACCCTGCTCCAGGGCTCCCTGACGTACACCGACAAGCGGCTGACCGGCTATGACGCGGCCGTGCTCAGCGAGGTCATCGAACATGTCGACCTGCCGCGCCTGCCCGCTCTGGAGTACGCGGTGTTCAGGACCGCCAGACCCGCGACCGTGATCGTGACCACCCCGAACGTCGAGTACAACGTCCGCTGGGAGTCCCTGCCCGCCGGTCATGTCCGCCACGGCGACCACCGCTTCGAGTGGACTCGACGGGAATTCCGCACCTGGGCCGGGGATGTGGCCGAGCGCGAGGGCTACGGCGTGCGGTTCGTACCGGTCGGCCCCGACGACCCCGAGGTCGGACCGCCCACCCAGATGGCCGTGTTCACCCGTACCGACGCGCAGGAGTCCCGCCCTGAGGGCGAGGGCACCGAGGCCGCGGGCGGGGGCGGACCCGGGGCCCGTACCCGCCCGGCGGCGGACACCCACCCGGCGGACAGCAGCGAGAAGGAGGCGAAGGCCGCATGACCGGCACGAACGACACCGGAACCGCCGAGGAGCGGAACAAGCGCGTCCTCCCGGTGACCGATCTGTCCCTCGTCGTCCTCATCGGTGCCTCCGGTTCCGGCAAGTCCACCTTCGCCCGGCGGCACTTCGCGCCCACCGAGGTCATCTCCTCCGACTTCTGCCGGGGGCTCGTCGCCGACGACGAGAACGACCAGAGCGCCAGCGGCGACGCCTTCGACGTCCTGCACTACATCGCCGGCAAGCGGCTCGCCGCCGGACGGCTGACCGTCGTCGACGCCACCAATGTGCAGCCGGAGAGCCGCAGACAGCTGATCCGGCTGGCACGCGAGCACGATGTGCTCCCCATCGCCGTCGTCCTGGACCTGCCCGAGGAGGTGTGCGCCGAGCGCAACGCCGTCCGCCCGGACCGGGCGGACATGCCCCGCCGCGTCATCCGGCGCCACCGCAGCGAACTCCGCCGCTCCCTGCGCGGCCTGGAGCGCGAGGGCTTCCGCAAGGTCCACATCCTGCGCAGTGCGGAGGAGGCCGACAACGCCGAGATCGTCCGCGAGCGCCGCTTCAACGACCTCAGGCACCTCACCGGCCCCTTCGACATCATCGGTGACGTCCATGGATGCAGCTCCGAGCTGGAGACCCTGCTCACCAGGCTCGGTTACGAGGACGGCGTCCACCCCGGGGGCCGTACGGCCGTCTTCGTCGGCGACCTCGTCGACCGGGGACCCGACAGCCCCGGGGTGCTGCGCCGGGTGATGGCCATGGTCGCGTCCGGCGACGCGCTCTGCGTGCCCGGGAACCACGAGAACAAGCTCGGCCGTTACCTCAAGGGCAGAAAGGTCCAGCACACCCACGGACTGGCCGAGACCATCGAGCAGCTGGAGCGGGAGGACGCCCGGGACCCGTCCTTCCGGGAGCGGGTGCGCGCGTTCATCGACGGCCTCGTCAGCCACTACGTCCTGGACGGCGGCCGGCTGGTCGTCTGCCACGCCGGGCTGCCCGAGAAGTACCACGGCCGCACCTCCGGCCGGGTCCGCTCGCACGCGCTGTACGGGGACACCACCGGCGAGACCGACGAGTTCGGCCTCCCGGTGCGCTACCCGTGGGCGGAGGACTACCGGGGGCGTGCCGCCGTGGTCTACGGCCACACCCCCGTCCCCAGCACCTCCTGGATCAACAACACCATCTGCCTGGACACGGGCGCGGTCTTCGGCGGCAGGATGACCGCCCTGCGCTGGCCCGAGCGCGAACTCGTCGACGTACCGGCCGAGAAGGTCTGGTACGAACCCGTCAAGCCCCTCCTCGCCGAGGCCCCGGGAGCCCGTGAGGGACGGCCGCTGGATCTCGCCGATGTGCACGGGCGGCGGGTCGTCGAGACCCGTCACCTGGCCCGGGTCTCCGTGCGCGAGGAGAACGCGGCGGCGGCGCTGGAGGTCATGAGCCGGTTCGCCGTCGACCCCCGGGTCCTGCTCTATCTGCCGCCCACGATGGCCCCGACCGCCACCTCGGGGACGGAGGGCTATCTGGAGCACCCGGCCGAGGCGTTCGCGCAGTACCGCTCCGACGGCATCGGCAGGGTCGTGTGCGAGGAGAAGCACATGGGGTCCCGGGCCGTGGTGCTGGTGTGCCGTGACGCCGTGACCGCGCGGGAGCGCTTCGGCGTAGGAAGCGGCGCCACCGGTTCCGACGGCTCCGCGGGCCCCAGCGGCTCGGGCGGCACCCGAGGTCCAAGCGGCACGGGCGGCTCCGCGGGCCCCAGCGGCCCGGGTGACCCCGTTGCCCCGGACGGCTCCGACGGGCCGACCGGTGCGCTCCACACCCGTACCGGACGGCCCTTCTTCGACGACCCCGCCGTCACCGAGGAGATCCTCGGCCGGCTGCGCGCCGCCGTCACCGGCGCCGGGCTCTGGGACGAACTCGGCACCGACTGGCTGCTGCTGGACGCCGAGCTGATGCCCTGGTCGCTGAAGGCGTCCGGACTGCTGCGTTCCCAGTACGCGGCCGTCGGCGCCGCGTCCGCCGCCGTCTTCCCGGGGGCCACCGCGGCCCTCGAAGCCGCCGTCTCCCGCGGTGTCGACGTCGCCGGGCTGCTCGCCCTCCAGCGGGACCGGGCGGCCGACGCCGCCGCGTTCACCGAGGCGTACCGCCGTTACTGCTGGCCGACCCAGGGGCTGGACGGTGTGCGGATCGCTCCGTTCCAGATCCTTGCCAGCGAGGGCCGCTCCCTCGCGGCCGTGCCGCACGACGAGCAGCTCTCCTGGCTCGACCGGCTCGTCGAGCACGACCACACCGGACTGATGCAGGTCACCCGGCGGCTGATCGTCGACACCGGGGACGAGGCGTCGGTGCGGGCGGGTGCGGACTGGTGGCTGGAGATGACCGCCAGGGGAGGCGAGGGCATGGTCGTCAAGCCTCTCCAGGCCGTCGCCCGCACCGAGAAGGGCGCGCTCGTCCAGCCGGGCATCAAGGTCCGTGGCCGCGAGTATCTGCGGATCATCTACGGCCCCGAGTACACCCGGCCGGAGAACCTCCAGCGGCTGCGCGGCCGGTTCCTGGCGCACAAGCGGTCGCTGGCGCTGCGGGAGTACGCGCTCGGGCTGGAGGCGCTGGACCGGCTCGCCGACGGTGAGCCGCTGTGGCGGATCCACGAGGCGGTCTTCGCCGTACTCGCCCTGGAGTCGGAGCCGGTGGACCCCCGGCTCTGACCCGGGGCCGGCCCGTATCTCTCGACCGGGATCCCGCACCCGCGTCCCGTACCGATCACGCCCCGACGTCCGTGCCCGTGGTGGGGGGGGGGGCCCCCCGCGGGCGCCCCCCCCCCCACCCCCCCCCCCGCCCCGGGGCCCCCCCCCCCCCCCCGGGCGCGCCCCCCGGGCCCCC
>NZ_JBIALS010000085.1:0-5370 GCF_042873655.1 Streptomyces sp. NPDC004609
TCCGGCGGGTAGTTCTTCATGACCACGAGATGTCCGTTCTCAGATCCTCAGGATCCAGTTTCTCGTGTGTTCAGGATTCGGGGTCAAGGCCCCTCCGGCAGTCCGATCGAACGCAGTGATACAGACGGGACCCGACCCCTGGTTTGTGAACCGCCGTTCCAGGTTCGAAAGCACCTACTGATGCCAGAGAACAGGTCGTCAGCCCTGCCAACGCCGACGGGTGTCAACGGACATGTAGTTCTCCCCAGAGTCAGACGGGCACCCTGGTGTAGACCCCTTGCCCGGTCAGGTTCTACGGCACAGGCGAAACGCATCATCCCGAGGATATGTCACGCTCGTGAGACTGACTGGTATGCCATCACAGTGAGACAGCCTGAAGGCTGCTGGTCAGAAGGCTGGCCTATGCCACGAAGCTCGAGACCCTACAGCGGGGGAACTTGTCAGCGGATTCGATGCTGGAGAACGTCGTCGCGGCCGGCACCCTCTACACCCTCTCGTTCATGGAGGAGGTGTCCGCGCGGCTGGGGTGGGCTTGGGAGCCGCGCGAGGTGACGCCCGGCAGGCGGCCGGTCATGGAGATCGCGGGGATCGATCAGCGGCTTATCGGCTGGCAGTCGACCCGCCGTCAGCAGATCGCGGACGCGCTGCCCGACCTGGTGGCCGGCTACGAGGAGAAGCATGGGCACCTGCCGGGGGAGCGGGCCGCCTACGCGCTGGACCGTCAGGCCGCCGACCGGACACGCCCGCCCAAGCGCAAGATGCTGCGGTCGCTGTCCGAGCTGCGCGACGGCTGGAGGCGTTCGGCGATCCGGGCGTTCGGCGCGTGTGTCGTCTACCGGCTCGCGGAGCGGCCGCGGCGGTGTGGGCGCGAGTCCGCCCGGTGGTCGACATCACGCTGGCCGCCGTCGACACCGTCGCCGTGGTCTACGTGATGCGCGGCGCCTTCGCCCGCCGGCACCTGCTCGCCGAAGCCCGACGCCACCTCGCCGACGCCCTGCGCGGCCGCCCCCACCAGCCCGGCCTGGACGAACAGATCGTGCAGACCGTCGTCGACGACTACACCCGCCCGGCCGACGGATGATGACCGCCGACCTCTGCGCTCTGTACCCGCGCGACACCGAGCACCAGGCCGTGCTGCGCCCGCTGACCCGCAACCGGTCCGCGTCCCCGTAGGAGCGGGCCCGCCTCGCCGCCGACGCACTGAGGGTCCGGGTCCACGCCGTGCGCCGCGCGGACCGCCTGGGATCCCGCACCCGGCCGCGCACCGTCGCCGTGCCCGCTACCCCGAGGCCCCGCCCACGGCTCTCCGATACGGACCGGAAGATGAGCGGCCGTCGGGAGCAGACGACCGACGTCGCCGCTCTGGAGCAGTCCCGCCGTGTGCTGGAGGCCGTAGCCGAGATGGCCGCCAGGCTCCAGGACGGCGTCCGGGAGCGTGCCCTCGCCCATGGCCCCGGCCACAGCCCGCCCCGGCGAAGACCCCGCCGTCGCACACCCAGCAGCCCGACGCCCAGCACACGCCGGGCCGGGCCGGGCCACAGGAGGAGTCGGGTGAGCACCCCGGAAGAACAACCCAGCCTTGACGAAGCCCTTGCCCACGCTCGCGCCGCCGCCAAGAAGATGACCGCCGCGCTCGATGAGGACCAGGACCAGGACCAGGAGCCCGAGCTCGATGAGCCCCTGGGGTGGCAGCCGGTCTGGAAGCGGCCCCGGAAGCCGAAGTCGAAGGCGGCCAAGAAACAGGAGCTGCGCAAGCAACGGCGGCGGCTCCAGGACGCCGGACGGCGCCGCTTCGCCGCCGGGCAGTCGCGCCCGCCCCGGTCCCGGCAGAACCGCATCGGCAACGCGGGTGACCATGCCGGGCATCGTCCACCGAGTGGAGCCCAAGATGCTCGGCATCCAGTGGCGATGCACGACATCGAGTGGACTCCACTCCGGTGCGCCGGATGACGATGGACGCCACCGTGGTGCGCACCGCGATGTCCGCCACCGCACCCGGTGCGCACCATCCGACGATGTCCGGCACGCACATGCGCACCCGATGTCCCGCACCGCACCGGTGCGCCGCGCCGTCGGCCCGCCCCTTGACCAGGTTTCGAAGGGCGCGCGTCCTTCCTGGACCAGGTTCGCTATCCGGCAACTTTCCCCTTGCCAGCGCTGGTCTGGGCTGTCGATCAGGTCGCGGACAAGGGGGTGTGTGATATGGGAGCCTGCCCGGTCGTGGAGCGCGCCCGGCGCGGTGCGGCGGGGCGGTGGCGCGCACCGCGATGGGTGGTGCGGTGTGTCGGTGCGCGCATCACCGATGCCGTCACCGCACCTGGTGCGCACCACCGACATCGGGTGGTGCGCACTACATGACGGTCAGGCGCACTGGGTGCGAGCTGGCCGGTGCGGGGTGCGCATCGAGGGCCTGGCCCACGCCCGACGGCCTCCAGTTGGCGCAGGGTGTCGGCGACGTCCTCGTGTTCCTCGGTGAGGAATTGCGCGGCGAAGTCGATGACCGCGCGGGCGATGCCCTCCGCCGTGTCCGGCCCGGCCTGCGTCCAGATCTGCAGCGAGGTCACGAAGACGCGCCCGAGGGCCTCCAGGGCGAAGGTGTCCTCGCACGGCTCGCTCGCGTCCGGGCCGGGCAGCGCGGTGACCGGGACGACGATCCGCTCGGCGACATCCGTGAGCAGTGCGGGCATCCGCGGTTCGGTGCCGGCGAACTCGCGGGCGGCACCGGTGTCGCCGGCCGCCACGGCCCGGAGGTAGTTGAAGGCGCTGATCGCCGCGTGCGGGGTCATCGGGGCGGGCGGCGTGGTGTCGGGTATGTCGGCTCCTGAACGTACGGCCGCCCCGCTGATCGCGGCGGCCTCGAAAGCCGATGCTCGGGTCGCGGCCCTGTGGACAGAGTTCGCCGCCGGACTGGGGGAGAACTCTCCCCCTTCCGGTTGGGCGTGCGGGAATGAGGCGGGTGGGTGAATCAGGCGGTGGCGCCATGGCGCGTGGCCGCGGCCACGATGTGGTGGCGGGTGATACGGCCGATCTCGTGCCAGAACGGCTTCGCCGTCAGATAGGCCCCCAGCGTGGAGAGAACTCCGAGGGAGACGTCGACGCTGATCCGGCCCTGCTTGGCCCAGTAGACGTCCTGCAGGTCCAGCAGGAGTGCGAACTCGTCGCAGATGAGGGCGGTGCCGCAGCCGTACGCGGCCGCGACGCCGGGGTGTCCCACCGCGCGCTCGTCACCGCGTACGGCGATCAGGCCCACGCCCGCGAGGGTGGCGATGCCGATGTTGTAGTGGTGCAGGTGCTCGCCACCGGCGGAGATGTTGCCCCACGGCAGCCAGCCGCCCCGGATGCCGTGCGTGATGACGCGGACGGTGCCGAAGGTGACCCCAAAGGAGATCCACGTGATCAGCAACGACCGTTGCAGCGGGGTCAGATGCCGGTCCGCCGTCTCACGCCATCTGGTGACGAGCAGAGGGCGGTCCCGGTCCCGGCCTCGGCGGCGTGCTTCGGTGAGTCTCATGGCTGACCGGCCTCCCACGCCGAACCGGCATCCTCGAACGGCGTGAGAGCCGTCCGGACACCGCCACTGGTGTGCGTTGTCGACGTTAGGCGCGGGGCCCCCGTCCCGCATGCCCGCCGCCGCTGGACGGGGCCGCTCGGGTGACGGCGCGCGCCGGCCCGGCCGGCTCGCCGTCGTACGGGTTCAGCCGCGCTCGCTCACGTTCTCGAGGACACCGACGACGCGCGCCCACTGGACGGTCTGCTCCGGATCCCGCGCACGCGCATCAACACCGTCGGCCCCATCCAGGTCGCCCCGCCCGTCGAAGCCGACGACGACCACATCGTCGGACTGCAGGTCCTCGCGATGGACTTCGTCGGGCACCTCGCCGCTGAGCAGCTCGACCGCATCCACGAGCGCTGTGAACCGGACGAGGCCGAGCTGATCGGCGCCCTGGCCCACGAAGCCGTCCTGCCGCCGGCGCGCGCCCGGGTCCTGGCCGATGCCTTCGGGTACTTCTGGCCGGGGGAACTCGACGCGGCGGTGTGCATCGCGCTGCCCCAGGTCGAGCAGATCCTCAGACAGCTCCTGCGCCCCCGAGTCCCGATCGTGTCCGTGGCCAAGGTCCAGTCGCCTGGGACCGTCGACCAGATGGGCGGGCTCATCCGCAGCATGCCGGCCGCCGGGTATCCCCGGGACTGGAGCCGTGCCCTAGAGCTGCTCCTCGTCGACCCCGACCGCGGCATGAACCTGCGCAACGACGTCTGCCACGGTTTGGTCGACACCCCGCCCAAACACCGCGTCGCGCTCATCCTCCAGGCCGCGCTGTATCTGCTCAGCCACGCCCACGGACATCGAACCCCGGCCCCGCCCACCCCCTGAAGGTCCAGCAAGCCGAACCCAGCAGGAGCCGCGGGCGGACACCGCCTTTGACCTGTGCCAGCGAGATGGACCGCCGCAGCTCAGGAACGCAGTGCCCGCCCGCAGCGCGGTCGGCTCAGGATTCGACGCCCCCGGGGAGACGGCTGGCAAAGAATCCGGCTACGGACGGACGCGGAGCGCCGGTCGCGGTCAGCGCGAACGCTGCCCGGTGAAGAGGCGGTACAGCAGAAGCACGATCACCGAGCCGACGATCGCAGCGATCCACGTCGAGAGGTGGAAGAAGCCGTTGATGGAGTGCACGTCGAAGATCACCTTGCCGAGCCAGCCGCCGAGCAGACCGCCGACGATGCCGATGAGCATCGTGACGAGGCAGCCGCCCGGGTCCTTGCCGGGCGTGAGTGCCTTGGCGATGGCGCCCGCGATGAGGCCGATGAGAACCCAGGCGATGATGCCCACGGTGTGCGTCCTTTGCTGTAGGTGTGCTGTGGGGGCCCGACGGGGGTTCCGCCGGGGTTGTCCGCCGGCTGCTCCGCGCGGACGACCGGCGACATACGGATATCCGTTCGGGAGCACTCCACACGGGACCAGGGTCCCGTTCCCTCCGACTGGCGCACCCGGCACCCGACCCGTCGGCCGATCCGGCCGACGGCGGATTCAGCGACTAGTACTGCAACGGTGTTTGTTCTGATTGTTGGGCAGTTTTCAGGGGCTGTGGCCTCGTTGTTTGTAGTGGCTGAGGCGGGCTTGGTGCTGGCGCCTGCGGCGCCAGGTCGACCAGTGCAGGATGTGGTCGGCCGGGGTGGGGCGGCGGTCGGTGAGGCGGGTGATCAGTCGTCGGATCTCGGCGAGGCTGTAGTGGATGAGCTGGGAGGATCCGTTTCTGCTTTCTCCGTGTCCAGCTGGCGGGCCCGCAGGACGGTCAGGCAGGCGTGGGCGGCCATGGCCAGGGTCATGTGGCGGTGCCAGCCGGGGTAGCGGCGGACCTGGTAGTCGTCCAG
>NZ_JBIALS010000086.1:0-5280 GCF_042873655.1 Streptomyces sp. NPDC004609
AGCCCGGACCCCGCCGAAGCCCTCGCCCTTTTCGACCAAGTCCAGCCATCCTGACTGCCAAGCGCGAGAGCACCAGCACCAACAGCTCGCCACGGTTCCACGAGGTAGTACGGCACCGCCGCGGCCCTTTCCGGCGAAACCAGCGCCGTTAGGCGAACGCACGGACGCCTGCGCTGAACGCGGCCTCAATCCGCCCGCCAGAATCCGGTTCGATCCTCCTCGCGGGCCGGTGGGGCAGCTCGCTGCGTAGGTTGTCCGGGACTCGTTCACTTCACACCGCAGACCCGGCGGGAAAGGGCAGATATACCGGGAACGGACACCAACGTCGTTGACCTGGACGGTGGTTCGTACCCGGCAGACGACGAGGGAGAGGAGGGACACTGACCGCCGAGCGCTGGGGGCGGTCGTCGTGCTTCAAGACGCGCCGCCGATCCGTGCGGGGCACTCGCGGCCATCCCGGATCAGTCCGTTTGCCCGCGCAGGGAGAGCACAGCGCTGAGTGCCGAGGCGCCGTCGAGGAGGGCTCTGGATCGCGCGGTGATGCTGATGTCCCTGGCAGCCAGCGCCGAATCGACGTCCTCCGATCGGCGGGTGCGCCGCAGCTGCGGCATGAGGGCTTGAAGGGGCGTGATGCGGTATCCGGCCTTGCGCAGTTGGTGAACGATCCGCGCATCGCGCACCTGAGCCGGTGTGTAGCGTCGCGTTCCGCGCACGAGGTCGCGGTCGGGGGTGACAAGAGCCTCCGCATGCCAGTGCCGCAACGTCGAAGGGCGCACACCGAGGGCGGCGGCGAGTTCGGAGATGCTCATCGAGTCCGACGCGCGCACGTCGTCGATCGGCTCGCTGGAGATCGCGTGGGCGGCCTCCTTGGCCTGCCTCAGATCCGCGCGCTCTGTGTCGAGCCGGTCGTGCGCCGAGTCGAGAAGGGCCAGGGCCTGCGAAGTGGGGCACTGGTGGAAGGCCCGAACGATCTTCTTGGCCTCAATCGGCCCCACGCCCGCGGCGAGGGCCCGGTAGGCCAGTGCGGACTGCAGATGGACCTCCCCATAGATCCGGTAGCCCATGGCCGTGCGCGTCGCGGGCGGAAGCACACCGTCGCGCTCAAGATCGCGAACTTGCTGAACGGAGCACCCGACACGCCGCGCGACATCAGCAGTGCGCATACCCCCTGATTTGAGACTTGCCATCCTGAAATCCCTATATCTGAGCCCCAAAGTCTCCACTAGCACTTTAATGGAACGCTGGAGCCCATGACGAGTGAAGAGATCATCAGCTTCGTGGACGCCCTCGCCGGCGTCTTGACCCTCAGGCCCGCACCCGGCGACGGCACACCGGACATCAGCTGGGGCGACACGAACTTCTACTACGCACCTGACGGCGTCACTCCGACGGCGACCCAGCCGTTCGCGACTGTCGTGACCAAGAACTACCCCGGCGACGAGGCATCGCGTCTGGACCGGCCGGACACCTTCCGCGTGAACATCGCCGCCGGGAAGGAAGCGTTCATCCAGTGGACCGGTCACGCACCACGCGAACCGGCCTCCACCGAGGTCGACCCCAGCGCCACCGACACCGTGATCGCGCACCCCATCTACGGCACCGCCGGCTGGCTAGTGCTCTGACCGCATAGGTTCGCCGGGTTGCTGGGCGGTAATCAAAAAGGAGGGGTGGCTTCCTCCAGTCGCGGTACGGTCCTGCCATGTCCCGATCAGCCGATGTTGCCCTCTCCCGGCCCTCCGTCACCGCGGACGACCTCGGCCTTGCCGTGCAACTCGCTGTGGCAGTGCTTCGCGAGGCGCCCTCAGCCGCGTGGGAAGGCAAGGCCGGTTCGCTGGAATGGGACTGCTGGGAAACCGTCGAGCACCTCAGTGACGACCTCTTCGCCTACGCTGCGCAACTGGGCCCCAAGACACCGCCCTTGGATGGTGAGGTGCCCTTCGTATGGGAGAGCCGACGTCCCGGCGGCCCAGCTAACGCCATTCACGCGGACCGCGAGGCGGGGCCCGCCGGCCTGCTGCAGGTCCTGGAAGCGAGCGGCGCGCTGTTGGTCGCCATGGTGCGCACGACGCCTCCGCAGGCCCGCGCTCACCACGTCTTCGGCGTCTCGGACCCCGAGGGCTTTGCCGCGATGGGCATCGTGGAGACCTTGGTGCACACGCACGACCTGGCACAAGGGCTCGGTCTCGCATGGAGCCCGCCTGCCGATCTGTGCTCTCGGGTGCTCGCTCGGCTGTTTCCGGACGCACCGTCGTCCACGGATCCCTGGCCCACCCTTTGTGGGCCACCGGACGCGCCGAACTACCCGGACACCCCCCTCTCACCACATGGCGCTGGGACGGCACACCCCGGGCATAGTCTCAGGCGTTTCCGCCGCGGAGGAGCGGTTCGGTCGGGTTTGCCTGGTTAGGCTGTCGTCGTGAGCGGGCGTCCGCCCCAGCGGATGCCTTTCTCGCTGCGGATGCGGGCGCGTTCCTTGCGTTCGGCGGCCAGGACGTCGCTGTGGCGGGCGTTGGCGTTGCGCCAGCGCAGGTAGGCGTGCAGGGCCCGAGTCTGCACGGTGTGGTTGGGATGGTTCGAGTTGGCGATGGTGAACTGCCTCAGCGGTCCGAAGTGCGCCTCGATCGGGTTCGCCCACGAGGCGTAGGTCGGGGTGAAGCACAGCTCGACCTTGTTCTTGTTCGCCCAGCGGCGGATGTCGGTGCCTTTGTGGGCGGACAGGTTGTCCAGGATTACGTAGATCGGTGCGCCGTCGGGCCGGGCGGCGCGGATCGACTTCAGCGCGGCCAGCGTGTTTCCGGTGCCCTTCCTGCGGTGGTTGACGCCCCACAAGCGGTCGTCGCCGATCGAGTAGCAGCCGTGGAAGTAGCGGACTCCGTGGGTGCGGTGGTAGGTGGCCGGTACCCGGTCGGGGTGCTTGAGTTCGGCCCAGCCCGAGCCTGCGGTGGGCCGGATTCCGAGCGGGCCGAACTCGTCGAAGGCGAACACCCGGTCCGGGAAGCGGTCCAGGATCTCCTCGATCCGGTCCAGCTTCGCCTCACGGTCGGGGTCGGGGGATTCCTTCCATGTCTTGGTGCGCTGGAAGGTGACACCGCGGCGGGCGAGCAGGCAGCGTAACGCCTCACGGCCGATGTGGATCACCCGGCCGTGGACTTTCCGCAGGTAGGCGACGAGCTTGCGCAGCGACCAGCGGGTGAAAGGCTGGCCAAGCTTGGTGGGGCGGGTGGTGGCCGTCTGGACGACGAAGTTCTCGTCATCAGGTGTGAGCAGGCGGGGACGGCCTCCCGCCCACCGAGGGTCCAGACAGCCCAGGCCCATCTCGTTGAACCGGTGGATCACGTCGCGGACTGTGTCCTCGTCGGCCTGCACCAGCTGGGCGATCACCGGCACCCGGTTCCCGGCGGCCGAGGCCAGCAGCATCATCGCGCGCCGGTAGCGCACCGAGTTGGTGCTGCCCCGGCGCACGATCTGCTGCAGCCGCTGGCCCTCCTGGTCGGTCAGTCTGCGCACACGGACAGGCTCGGCCACCGCGCCTCCAGCGGTCGGATCGGACGTCACCTCACATCCAACCGCCACGACGGCCGACCCGGCGAACCCATACGGTCAGAGCACTAGCAGTGGTGAACCCGGGCGAGCGCACTGACGCGTCAACACGTGAGCTGCTGCAAGCGGCCCATCACCTCGCACGCTCGCGCCACGAGCGACGCGCTAAACCAACAGCATGATGAGGGATCTACGGTCCGCGGCGGGAGCGGACCGAGAAGGCGAAGAGCCGCATGCTCCGTGGGAGCGGATTGCGACTGCTGGGGAGCAGCTGAACAAGGCAGCGGCGCGTCGGCAGAGTGGGAACGGTGGTCTCGCCTTCGCGCGAGGCTTGTGTTGGACTGCGCGACATGATCCGTACGTGACGATGGGGTGAATCCGATGCCTCTTGAGGGCGAGTACGAGCCGAGTCCGGCGCAGTGGGTGCGTGAACAGGTCAAGCTGTATGAGAGTTCGGGTGGCACGCAGGGCACGACGCTCTGGGACACGGGTCTGCCGGTCGTCATTGTCACGATGCGTGGCGCGAAGAGCGGCAAGATCCGGAAGATTCCGCTGATGCGCGTGGAGCACGAGGGGCGGTACGCGGCGGTGGCCTCGAAGGGCGGCTTCCCGCACCACCCGGTCTGGTACTTCAACCTCAAGGCCGACCCGCATGTGGAGCTCCAGGACGGCTCTGTACGCCAGGGCATGGCGGCCCGTGAGGTCACCGGGGACGAGAAGGCCCAGTGGTGGCAGCGTGCGGTCGCCGCGTATCCGCCGTACGCCGAGTACCAGGAGAAGACCAACCGCGTGATCCCCGTCTTCGTGCTCGAACCCGAGTACCTGGCCGGACCGGCGAACGCCCCAGCGCCGATGAGGAACTGAACTCCGGACCTCACTCGCTCGGCCCAGCGAGGCGTCGCGCGGCTGGGGATAGGAGCCCGATGCCGACCTGGGCAGTAGGGGGAACAACCCCTGGCCACGGACACGGGGACTCAGCGGGGCTCAGGGGAACTCACGGGATGTCGCACAGTGGGAGGCTCAGGCACAGCACCGTGGTGTCTCCACACGCCTGCACCTTGGAGCAGGATTCGAACGCGTGATCTCATTCGAGAAGGAACCGACACACCTTCCTCTCGGATCCCCTGGAGGCCCAGACCGCCTGGTACATCACCTACCAGGAGCTCGCGGCCACCTCACCGACGGCGGGCGGCACCGCGGCGCCGGCTGCACCGGTTGTCTGTCCGGATCGCCGGGCACCGGTATTGGCAGACTCCGGATGGGACGCTGTCGGCGCGGATCAAGGAACTCGCCCGGGCGGAAGCTGAAGAAGGGAGTGATGAGGTGTGCTGACCGACCGGCAGGTCCGCATCGCCCGCGGCGCACGGGAATGGGTGGCCGAACACGGGGAGGAGCCTTCGCTGCGCGAGCTCGCTGTGCAGTCGGGGCTCGCATCCCTGTCCTCGGTCCACTACCACCTCCGGCGGATGCGGGACCAAGGCGTCGTGATCGAGACGAGAGGCCGCCCCAGCGGACGCTGCCCCCACTGTGGACACTGACACCGCCCATGGACGGCACGACTTCGCGGTCCAGACGCCTGCATCCAGGCCCTGGCGGATCAGCACTCCGGCTGGCGCTCCAAGTTTGTGCTAGGGCCTGTTGTAAGCTTGGCGTTTATCCTCGGCGGGTTTGGTGTTCCTTGGTCGACTCGGCGCGTTTGACTGTCTTGCCGACGTCGTGGCGTGTGGCCCGGTGCTTGTT
>NZ_JBIALS010000087.1:0-3216 GCF_042873655.1 Streptomyces sp. NPDC004609
AACACAGTGGACGCGAGCAACTGAGGACAAGCCCTCG
This sequence comes from Streptomyces sp. NPDC004609, assembly GCF_042873655.1. Classification (NCBI taxonomy): domain Bacteria; kingdom Bacillati; phylum Actinomycetota; class Actinomycetes; order Kitasatosporales; family Streptomycetaceae; genus Streptomyces; species Streptomyces sp. NPDC004609. The sequence goes on from NZ_JBIALS010000087.1 coordinate 38, forward strand.
GCCTATTAGTACCGGTCACCTCCAGCGGTTACCCGCCTTCCAGATCCGGCCTATCAACCCAGTCGTCTCCTGGGAGCCTTAACCCCTCAACGGGGGTGGGAGTCCTCATCTCGAAGCAGGCTTCCCGCTTAGATGCTTTCAGCGGTTATCCCTCCCGAACGTAGCCAACCAGCCATGCCCTTGGCAGGACAACTGGCACACCAGAGGTTCGTCCGTCCCGGTCCTCTCGTACTAGGGACAGCCCTTCTCAAGACTCCTACGCGCACAGCGGATAGGGACCGAACTGTCTCACGACGTTCTAAACCCAGCTCGCGTACCGCTTTAATGGGCGAACAGCCCAACCCTTGGGACCGACTCCAGCCCCAGGATGCGACGAGCCGACATCGAGGTGCCAAACCATCCCGTCGATATGGACTCTTGGGGAAGATCAGCCTGTTATCCCCGGGGTACCTTTTATCCGTTGAGCGACGGCGCTTCCACAAGCCACCGCCGGATCACTAGTCCCGACTTTCGTCCCTGCTCGACCCGTCGGTCTCACAGTCAAGCTCCCTTGTGCACTTACACTCAACACCTGATTACCAACCAGGCTGAGGGAACCTTTGGGCGCCTCCGTTACCCTTTAGGAGGCAACCGCCCCAGTTAAACTACCCATCAGACACTGTCCCTGATCCGGATCACGGACCCAGGTTAGACATCCAGCACGACCAGAGTGGTATTTCAACAACGACTCCCCCTGAACTGGCGTCCAGAGTTCACAGTCTCCCACCTATCCTACACAAGCCGAACCGAACACCAATATCAAACTGTAGTAAAGGTCCCGGGGTCTTTCCGTCCTGCTGCGCGAAACGAGCATCTTTACTCGTAGTGCAATTTCACCGGGCCTATGGTTGAGACAGTCGAGAAGTCGTTACGCCATTCGTGCAGGTCGGAACTTACCCGACAAGGAATTTCGCTACCTTAGGATGGTTATAGTTACCACCGCCGTTTACTGGCGCTTAAGTTCTCAGCTTCGCCACACCCGAAAGCATGACTAACCGGTCCCCTTAACGTTCCAGCACCGGGCAGGCGTCAGTCCGTATACATCGCCTTACGGCTTCGCACGGACCTGTGTTTTTAGTAAACAGTCGCTTCTCGCTGGTCTCTGCGGCCACCCCCAGCTCACCGAGTAAATCGGATCACCAGTGATGGCCCCCCTTCTCCCGAAGTTACGGGGGCATTTTGCCGAGTTCCTTAACCATAGTTCACCCGAACGCCTCGGTATTCTCTACCAGACCACCTGAGTCGGTTTAGGGTACGGGCCGCCATGAAACTCGCTAGAGGCTTTTCTCGACAGCATAGGATCATCCACTTCACCACAATCGGCTCGGCATCAGGTCTCAGACTTTATGCACGACGGATTTACCTACCGTGCGTCCTACACCCTTACCCCGGGACAACCACCGCCCGGGCTGGACTACCTTCCTGCGTCACCCCATCACTTACCTACTACCACCTTGGTTCAGCGGCTCCACCACTCCGAGCTTGTCCGAAGACGCACCCGGCGGTTTCACGGCCTTAGCATCAGAAGGTTCAGTACTGGGCGTTTCAAAGCGGGTACCGGAATATCAACCGGTTGTCCATCGACTACGCCTGTCGGCCTCGCCTTAGGTCCCGACTTACCCTGGGCAGATCAGCTTGACCCAGGAACCCTTAGTCAATCGGCGCACACGTTTCCCACGTGTGTATCGCTACTCATGCCTGCATTCTCACTCGTGAACCGTCCACCACTCGCTTACACGGCGGCTTCACCCGGCACACGACGCTCCCCTACCCATCAGCACCCCCGTTAGGGGCATATGTGCCAATGACACGACTTCGGCGGTACGCTTGAGCCCCGCTACATTGTCGGCGCGGAATCACTTGACCAGTGAGCTATTACGCACTCTTTCAAGGATGGCTGCTTCTAAGCCAACCTCCTGGTTGTCTCTGCGACTCCACATCCTTTCCCACTTAGCGTACGCTTAGGGGCCTTAGTCGATGCTCTGGGCTGTTTCCCTCTCGACCATGGAGCTTATCCCCCACAGTCTCACTGCCGCGCTCTCACTTACCGGCATTCGGAGTTTGGCTAAGGTCAGTAACCCGGTAGGGCCCATCGCCTATCCAGTGCTCTACCTCCGGCAAGAAACACACGACGCTGCACCTAAATGCATTTCGGGGAGAACCAGCTATCACGGAGTTTGATTGGCCTTTCACCCCTAACCACAGGTCATCCCCCAGGTTTTCAACCCTGGTGGGTTCGGTCCTCCACGACCTCTTACAGCCGCTTCAACCTGCCCATGGCTAGATCACTCCGCTTCGGGTCTTGAGCATGCTACTAAAACGCCCTGTTCGGACTCGCTTTCGCTACGGCTCCCCCACACGGGTTAACCTCGCAACACACCGCAAACTCGCAGGCTCATTCTTCAAAAGGCACGCAGTCACGAGAATGGAGACAAGCTCCATCCCGACGCTCCCACGGCTTGTAGGCACACGGTTTCAGGTACTATTTCACTCCGCTCCCGCGGTACTTTTCACCATTCCCTCACGGTACTATCCGCTATCGGTCACCAGGGAATATTTAGGCTTAACGGGTGGTCCCGCCAGATTCACACGGGATTTCTCGGGCCCCGTGCTACTTGGGTGTCTCTCAAGCAAGCCATGATCGTTTCAGCTACGGGGGTCTTACCCTCTACGCCGGACCTTTCGCATGTCCTTCGCCTACAACCATGGTTTCTGACTTGCCTCACAGCCGGCAGACTATGAAAGAGAGATCCCACAACCCCGCATGCGCAACCCCTGCCGGGTATCACACACATACGGTTTGGCCTCATCCGGTTTCGCTCGCCACTACTCCCGGAATCACGGTTGTTTTCTCTTCCTGAGGGTACTGAGATGTTTCACTTCCCCTCGTTCCCTCCACATGCCCTATGTGTTCAGGCACGGGTGACAGCCCATGACGACTGCCGGGTTTCCCCATTCGGAAACCCCCGGATCAAAGCCTGGTTGACGGCTCCCCGGGGACTATCGCGGCCTCCCACGTCCTTCATCGGTTCCTGGTACCAAGGCATCCACCGTGCGCCCTTAAAAACTTGGCCACAGATGCTCGCGTCCACTGTGCAGTTCTCAAACAACGACCAACCACCCGCCACCCCCAACACAAG
>NZ_JBIALS010000088.1:0-4842 GCF_042873655.1 Streptomyces sp. NPDC004609
CCCGCCACGTGCCGGTCCTGCAATACAAGTGCCACCCCCCCCCCCCCCCGCCTAATGCCCGCCACCCTGTGGGCAAATTCGGGGCTCAACTAACCGCCGCCCCCCCCCCCGGGGGGGGGGGGGGGCGCCCGACGTCGTGTCACGGCTTCCGCGATGAACTTCCACCACCTCAATGCTGGTGGACCGACACCCCCGTGAGCTGATTGCCCTGCCGATTCCGCCGCTGCCTCCGGTGACAAGCGGGTGTGTTCCGGCCACTGGGGGTACGGCCGGAATGCTGTCTTCCGGCCTTTCGGGCGGCCCTGCATGCTGACTGGCAGGGTGCCATTCGAGCAGGACCGGAAAGGATCACGATGGGGAACTCGCGGAGAACTGCGGCGATGGGTGCCGTCTTTCTCACTCTGTGCGCCATGGGCCTGGTGTTCGCTCCCTCGGCGGCAGCCGATAAGAGTGATTGTCCCGAGGAGCACATATGTGTCTGGGACAACGGGACCTACTCCGGCTCTCCCGCCTGGCAGTCCACCACAGACCTGTACGACCTGTACTCGGCATCCGGCCTGTCGATCGTCAATAACACATCGAGCGACCTCCGCTTCAAAGTCGTCTATCGCTATGTCCCCCGTGAAACATGGATGATCGGCTGTCTGTACGCCCCGCCTGCCACAAACGCGCACGCCTTTCCCGGTAACAGCTCGTTCACCCTGGCCTGGACCCAAGTGGGCGTCATCTGCTGACCGACGCCATCCTGTCCCCGGCCGGTCATCGCGATCAGCGGAGCCGGCGTGATGGCTCGCCCCTGATCTCCACCCTCGGCAGCCCAGCCGCCGGCAACCCGGCCCGGAGCGGCGACGCCTGGTGCGTAGGCGGGGCAGGAGGCGATCGGGCCGGGCCAGGTGGGCCTGCGTCCACCGTTGGTGGGTGGGGCGGTCTCCGTCGATCATGTCGATGGTCGGCAGGCCGGCAGGCCGGCGGCCAGTCATACAGGGCGCGGGCCTTCGGCACTGTCGTCGCATGTCTGCTGGGGCGGTCGGCGAAGCCTCTGTCGTCTTCGGCACGCCACCGCCGGACCCCTGGTCCACTTGGCGATGCGGCTTCCCACGTCTCCTTTCGGTAATGCGCATTCGATAGAGGAGTGACAGTGAAAGCTGGCTTATTTTCCGCCCGGTCGAGAAGCGGCAGGGCCCGCGCTCTTTGGACGGTGGCGCTTCCGCTGGTCCTGCTGGCAGGTGTGGCCGCCTCCGCACAGGCGGCCACACCCGACCGGGAGACCCGGGCGGCCGCAGCGGCGACAGACCCGGACAGGCCCACCTGGCCCAGTGACCTCAAGGCGGTGGCGGTCACCGACACCACCATCACGATCAGCTGGACTCCTTCGACCGCGCCCGGTGGCATCGCCTACTACACGGTGAGTGTCGGCGGGCGCGACCGGGAACCCACGACCACGACGGAGACGAGCTTCACCGCCACCCAGCTCAATGTGGACACGGAATACACCTTCACTGTGGTCGCCAGAGGAAACAATGGGCTGGAAAGCTATCAGGGCCCCCACCTCAAGGCCCGTACGACGGGAACGGTTCCGGCGCCGCCCGCGAGCCCCGTCAAGATGGGAGTGTTTCCCGAGGACGACCAGGGGCCGCGGAACTTCGAGGTCAAGAATGTGGTGACCAGCGGAAGCGTCTCCAGGCTCACCCATCTCACCTATGCGTCCGGCAAGATCCGGAATGGCAAGTGCACCTTCGGTGACCCCTACCGGGCGCTGCAGCGCCTGGTCCCCGCCGAGCTGAGTATGGACGGCTGGCGCGACACCTCCGCCCAGGCGGTCAGCGGCAACATCAACCAGCTGCGGAAACTGAAGGAACTGCATCCGCACCTCAAGATCCTTTGGTCCTTCGGCGGCAGGGAGTATTCGGCGGGCTTCCCGCAGGCCCTCCAGAACCCGGCCGCGTTCGCCGCGTCCTGCGCCCAGATGATCAACAACCGCCAGTGGGCGGAGGTCTTCGACGGCATCGACCTGCACTGGGAACTCCCCGGCACATGCCCCGTGACCGCCGCCTGCGACACCGGCGGGCACGCCGCCCTGAGGACGCTGGCACAGGCCTCCCGTGCCGCGCTGGGAGACAATCTGCTCACCGCGACGATCCACGGCAACGCCGGCCGGGTGTTCCGCGGCGCCGACTACGCCGGAGCCGCCCAGTACCTCGACTGGATCAACGTCAAGTCCTACGACTACTACACCCCCACCTCGGGCTCCCAGGGCAGGGGACTCGCCTTCATGCACTCCACCCTGCACGGCGAAGGCGGCTGGTGGGACTATGCGGGCGGGGACGGCCACCGCACCTACCGGGAGCTGACGGCACGGGGGGTGCACCCCAACAAGATCGTCTTCGGTGTCCCCTCCCACGCCCGGGGATGGGAAGGCGTCCCAACCTCCAACCCCAACGACCGGGACTACGGACCCGCCTACGGCTCCCTGGGCAGAGGTATGGAGGACTACCGCACCATCAAGACCAAGTGCCCCGGGCCCCAGGTGGTCGGCGGTGCCGCGTACTCTCACTGCGGGCATGAGTGGTGGTCGTACGACACCCCGGTCTCTGTGGCCGAGAAGATGGCCTACACCAAGAAGTGGGGCCTGGGCGGCGCCTTTCTCTCCGACCTCCGCGGCGACACCGACGACGGTGAACTGCTAACTGCGATCGACAGCGGGCTGCGGTAGCACGACGAGCACCGCCGCGACGGTCAGGGGTCGTCTTATCCCGGTGTTTTATACCGCTATCGGGTGTTTGGTTTGTGGTGTCGGGTCGCGCCAGGAGATGGTGGCTTCGCCGGTGAGGTGGCGGGCCATGAGGTCGGTCATGGCGAGGTGGATCACGGCTTCGGAGCGGGCGGGCAGGGTCTCGTAGTCGCGGGGAGGCGGCGGTGGAGCGTCAGCCGGCCGTAGGTCCGTTCCACCGCCCACTGCTTCGGAATGGGGGTGAATCCCCTGGTCCCGGGGGTGCGGGCGGCTATCTCCATGTGGATGCCGAGCGTTGCTGCGTGCTCGACGAGATGCTGGCGCTAGCCACCGTCGACCCACACCTTGCGCAGGCCCGGGTGGTCGGCGGACACCGGTCGAGTAGGCGGGAGGGAACGGTTCGGATGGGGCGGAGGGGGCTGCGAAGTCGCTGTTGCGCCCCATCTGATCCTGTTTAATCCCAATGAGCACCAGTTCACTCCGAATGCTTCAGCTTCGGCCTCGCGCGCCCTATCAGGCCGCCAGAGCCTGCCGCCTCCTGGCAATATGAGCGAACGTCGGCGGTATCCCAGCGAGCTTTCCGATGCCCGATGGGCCCTGGTGGAACCGCTGTTGACGAGTTGGCGGGGACGACAAGGCCCGTCACGGACTCGACATCGGCACCCCGCCCCAGCACAACCTGCGTGACCTCCTTGACGCGACCCTTACGGGCCCCGCACCGGCATCCCCTGGCGCTACCTCCCGCACGACTACCCGCACTGGAACACCGTCTACGGCTACGTCGGCCGGTGGGAGCGTGACGGGATCTTCGAGGAGCTCAACGCCCTGCTGCGGCGCCGAGTGCGCGAAGACGAGGGCCGCACCCCGGAGCCGAGCGGCTTCGTCATCGACGCGCAGAGCGTGGAGACCTCCACCAATGTCCCCGCCCGCGAGCAGGGCGCTGACGTAGGCAAACGGATCGTCGGCCGCAAGCGCAGCATCATCATCGACACCACCGGCCTGATGCTCACCGTGCTCGTGACCGCCGCCAGTATCCAGGACTCCGTCGTCGGCGAACGCCTCCTCAACCGCCTCGCCGCCGACTACCCCGGCGTCCGCAAGGGCTGGGCTGACCGCGGCTACCGTGAATACCTCGTCGACCACGCCGCCCGCCTCGGCATCGACCTCGAAGTCGTCCGCCGCACCCCCGGCACCAAGGGCTTCACCGTCCTGCCCCGCAGGTGGGTCGTCGAGCGCACCCTGGGCTGGCTCATGCACCACCGCCGCCTGGGCTGCGATTACGAAGCCCTCCCCACCCGCTCCAGCGCCGTGATCCACCTCGCGGTGATCGCCCTCATGACCCGCCGCCTCACCCAAGAATCAACACCAACCTGGCGAGGTACCTGAAACACGATCCCCCGCTTCGGAACCAACCTGACGGACGTTCGCTTCCGACTGTTTCTCGGTGTTGTTGTGGGCAGCGCTGCGCGATACTCGTCCTGTGGAGTGGCACGAGCAGGCACAGGCAGCAGAGCAGATCAGTGATTGGGATACAGCTATCTCGCTGGTGAGCGCTCGTGCCGAGTGCTACTCCGCCGACTTCTACGCGCACGACAACCACCTATGGCACATGGATTTGCTCGTCCGTGCGGAGCGGTTCGACCAACTCACCGAACTCGCGCTCACAGACGTCCACGCACGTCGGAGACTCAACAGATCGCTTCACGAGCGCGGAATGGAGACGGTACTGCGCAACCGTGCCGATAACGGCGACCGCGATGCCCTGTATCGACTCGTGCGGCTGCTGTACGAGACAGGTCGGCCCCAGGAGGCCTGTCGCACGGTTCAGGACCTTGGACCTGAGGATGAGTACGCGCACCAACTCGTCGCGGACTTGCGCACACCTACAAGCGGTGCACGGTAGCGTTCCGCGCTCGGTCTGTCGTCCAGCTGTGGCGTTCCGGCCTGCCGGTGGCAACCTTCCCAGAGTGCCCGAAGGCCGACATCCGGCGTAATCATCCAGGCAGATTCTGGGGAAGGGGCCTTGACCCCGAATCCTGAACACACGAGAAACTGGATCCTGAGGATCTGAGAACGGACATCTCGTGGTCATGAAGAACTACCCGCCGGAG
>NZ_JBIALS010000089.1:0-4757 GCF_042873655.1 Streptomyces sp. NPDC004609
GCAGCCCCATCACCTACGAAGCCACACTCGAAGCACCACCAACTACGCTGGCATCAGCCGCATAACCCGTGTTCAGGATTCGGGGTCAAGGCCCGCCTCCGGGGCTCATGCCTGACAGATATCTCCCGGTTGTTCAGGCACGTATGGCATGTTCGGGACATCGACACCGGCGCCCGACTTTGGTTCGACCGAACCACTTCCTGGACGTGTTGCCGCACTTCGAACGATCGCCCCGGAAACGGTTCGACCGAACCGTTTCCGAAGTCACACTTGCCTAGCACCCGATCCGACCTGCGTATGGTGCGCTCTAGTCCTAGATAGACCGGGCTGTGTTCTGGCCTTCCACCCGCTGCACCGTCACCGAAGCGGACCGCCGACGCGCTGCCTGGGATCGCGCCACAGGTAGTACCAGCGCCTGTTCTCGTCCTTCGCCGGGTGGCCGTTGCTGCGGTATACCGCCAGCACGTATGTCTCCAGCTCCGACAGCGGAACCTCGCTCGACAGCTTGGGCGGCACCGCAACGGCGGGCTTCCCGTCCGGCAGGCGCCCCACCATCAGGTAGCCCGGGGGCCACCTGATCGCGTTGAGCTCGACATCGACGACCTGACCAGCCGCTGGACCGTGGACCACGATTGCCTGCTCGATCACGTTCGACACCCTACCGGCCCGATCACTTGCCTTACTTGCCTTCAAGGTCAACAGTGCTCTGAACCGCGCATACCGCTTTCGCACCCTAAATAACCTTCGCCGAACTGCCGCAGGGCGCGGTGGACCGCGACGCGTACGTGGTGTGCGTGCTGGAGCAGCTGTTCCGCGCGCTCAAGCGCCGCGACATCTTCGCCTCCCCCTCGCACCGCTGGTCCGACCCCCGCGCCCGCCTGCTGGACGGCAAGGGCTGGGAGGCGGTGCGCGAGGACGTCCTGGCCGGGCTGAGCCTGGATTCACCGCCACCCAGCCGGCGGGCGGCAACCTGCGCCCGCTGCGGGACCCCGACGCGACCGGACTCGATGACGACGAGGACGGCACGGAGGACTGACGGGTGTCAGGTACCGGCCAGGGCGCCGATCAACTTCTGGGCCGCCGCCTTGATCAGCCGCTTCGCGGCTGTGGCGGTCTTTTCCCTGGGCCGAAATCCATCGGCCGTTCGACCGCAGTCCGGCAGGATGTCTTCCTGTGAATCATGTACTGTACGGCCTCGCCGTCAATGAGGCTCTGCCTTTCGAGCTGGTCGGGCGCCTGATCGCGGTCGCGGACGCGGACATCGCCGATGGCCTCGCCGGCCGCGCGGACCTCAGCCGCGAGCAGGCGGTCGACCTGGCCGCGCGGGTCGAGGAGAGCACTGTGCGACTCGTGTACGAGGGCCGGTTGACCGCTGCCGACATCAACCCCCTCACACAGCCGCAAGCCGCGCTCGCCCTGCTCGACGAGCTTGCCGGCGACCCGGAGTGGGCGCGGCTCTTCGCCCAGGACCCCGACGCCGATCGCCGGGCGAAGCTGGCCGCCTGTCCCGGACTTCCGGCCGATGTGAGGGAGACGCTCGCCGCTGACCAGGACGTACAGGTCGTCGCGGAACTCGCGTTGTGGACCACGGCGGACCTGGCGGCCCGTCTCGCGCGCCACCCGCATGCCGAGGTCCGGCGCGCGGTGGCGGCCAACGAGACGACACCACCGCAGGTCCTGGCCATGCTGATCACCGGCGAGGGGCTGCCACCGGCAGAGCGGTGCCTGGTCTGCGACGGCGAGGAGACGCCCTACACGCACGATCCGTACTGTCCGCGGCTCGACTGCGACCTGCGGTCGGGTGCCTCGTGCGCAGGCTCGCACGAGTCCACCCTCCACGAGCAGGCGGAGCAGGCACTGCGGAACCCCGCCACACCGGTCGGGGCTCTCCTCGGGTTCGCCGACCACCCTTCGTCACTGCTGCGCTGCCAGCTCGCCGCCCGCCCCGACCTGCCGCCGGAGTCAGCGGCGCGGCTCACCGGTGACCCTATTCCCGGCGTTCGAGCCGAACTCGCAGAGAACCCGACGATCGACGACGCCCTGATCCGTGTGCTGGCCGCCGACCGGGGCCACGACGTGCAGCGCGGACTGGCGCACAACCCCCGCGTGCCGCTCGACGTACTCTCCGACCTGGCCGCCGCCACCAAGATCGGCCCGTCCCTACCGCCGCGGATCGCCGCCGCTTCTCCCTCCGAGATCGAGGACCTGTCCAGGTCGTCGAATCCGGTGATGCGAATACTCCTGGCCGAACGGCGTGATCTGCCGCCGGAGACCCGCAACGTGCTGGCCGACGACCCCGACGCGAAGGTGGTGAAGTCCATCGCGCGCCACCCCGGCCTCTCGGAAACTCAGCTGCGGTCCATGGTCGAACGCCACGGAGCCCGGGTCGTCGCCAAGGTGGCGGCCAACCCGGAAACCCCGCCCGCCCTGCTGGAGGACCTGACCAGACACATACCGCCTGTTCAGAAGGCACTGCGTGAGATCGCCCGGCACCCCAACGCGACCGGCCCGGCACTGCTCGCCTGTTTGACGGACGGGCAAGCACGGCGGGTGGCTGCCGGGCACCGGGCCCTGCCGCCAGAGGTCATCGTCGAACTACTCGCCGACCACGACTGGCAAGTGGTGGAAGCCGCTGCCGCCAACCCGTCCCTGCCACCGGCCGTAATGGCGGAGCTGGTACCTGAGTCCAACGGGGCATAGATCCGGCGCAGCGCCACCGCCCAACCAAGCCGATCACCCCACGGAAACAGCAGGGCAAAGCCGGACTCAGATCCACCCGTCAACCTCGACGCACGGGCCCCGCCAGCTCAACCTCTCATCCGCCAGCAGAAGCGCCCCAGTCACAGCCGTCCGGCGTCCTCCAGCCGTGGGTGTCACACGCTGGCTGCGTAGGTCAGAAAGGGGAACGGTTGTCGGTAGGTTCCGAGAACGTTCGCAGGTCGGCAGCCCTGAAATGTCGGTGAGAAGTAGGAACAGGCTGACGCCCTTGTCTCGGGGGCTCGGTGCCGGATTTCCTGGACCGCCGAGTTCGTCCATGAGGGGTGATCCCCTCATGGACAGAGTTGTTGATCTTGATGAGGTGGCTGCGGTTCTGGCTGGCCGGACGGTAGGCCGGAGGTCGGCCGGCCTCGAAGTGGGCCAGGTGACCTGGAGGGATGCTGAGGCGTCGTGGCCCCAGCCTCTGGAGACCGACAGGGCTCGGGTGCATGACCGCGACTCGGTTGGCTTGGTCATCTCTGGTCCGGGAGAGGCCGAGCTGTCGGTTGTGCTGTTCCGGGGTGGCTGGGCCGACGTGGACTTCAGCGCCGACCTCGACGACGCGGGTTCCCTCCCGGACTCGGGCGTCGCCTCAGCGTCGGACTTCGAGGCCCGATTGAATCAGTGGGTCGCTCGTGTCTTCGGGGTCTGCGGCGATGCCCAGTGAGTGTTGGTCCGTCTCACTTCAGCTGGCAGGCTGGTGTTCGGCTCGGGCCCGGGTCGTGGCGAGGCGGTAGGAGTCGGTCCGGTCTCGATGATGTTGCCGCCGAAGGTGAGGCGGTCGACGATGGCTGCGCAGAGGCGGGGGTCGGTGAAGGTCTTGGTGACCCACAAGCGGAACCGTCGCTACCGTTAACCACTGCTCCGTTGTTCCCCGACGCCGGAACAGTACTGGTCCCGCCATCTGAGCTCGGACAGTCTTCGAAGATCACCTGGCTGCAGCCGGAGCCCGCCTGACGCGAGATGAGCTCAGGCGCGCGGCGACAGGACCTCGATCACGGTGGCCGTTCCGGAAACAGGTCGGGCTTCGTACATGGTGATCACATCGCCGCACTTCAGGTGCCTCCACTGCTCGGGGCTCAGAGGAGCCAGTCGAACGTCGGCGGTCTCTCCCGGGCCGAGCTCCTGCGCATACTCCACCCACAGCCGGGCGATGTTCAGTTCTTGCTCCCCGCCAGCGGTGCGGTTGCCAATGTCCCACATCGGCCGGAGCCGCCCGTCTGCGGCAAAGGCAGTCAGGCGTCGGCCCTCCTCCGCACCCACCAGGCTCAGGGTCGCCCGGACGGTGCCGTGTCGGACTTCCCAGCCCCGCCACTCGCACCAACGCCGGCTGCGGTCGAGCATCATCTGGCGAGCGGCCTCGGCGAGGAGTTCCCAGAAGTCAGCGGACACGGGGTGGACATCCCCGATCTCGATGAGAACGCCGAGCACCATCTCCCACTCCTGGCGCACGATGTCCTCGCGCACATCCCCGACCGTCTGTCCGTTCTCTGCCGCTGCGTCCTCCGGCAGCAGATCGACGGCCTGCCGAAGCAGTGTGAACGCGTCATCCATGTGCTGCATTCTCCCCCGTCTCCGGGCGCCCGTTGAACGGCGACCAGGCCGACCGGAGTTGGCGGCGCGACACGCCCAATGCTCGCTGGCGCCAGGATTGTTGCCCACTACTTTGAGCCACTCGACTGCGATCCGACCCCGCCAGGCCGTCTGGACTAGTTCGGACAAGCCTGCGTCTGCTGCCCGGTCCTGATCGTCGCCCTGGTCGAGAAGCCCCGCCTGGAAGAGATCCGCGACAACCTCAAAGACAGGATCGCCGAAGCCGAACGCGAGAGATGGCTTGGCGAAGTCGAAGGACTGTCCATCAGCCTCGCCGCCGAGGACAAGATCGCCCAGATCGAAGCCCAGCAGGAGAAGAAGCAGTCCCCCGTCTTCCTGGGCCTACCCAGCATCTCCCAGCTCACCGCCCGCACCAGCGAAGCCGCCAAGTAGCGGCCGCGGGGCCA
>NZ_JBIALS010000090.1:0-4717 GCF_042873655.1 Streptomyces sp. NPDC004609
GTTCGAACTCGCCGTTGCGGTCCCGCGGCACCGCCAAAGCGACCGCCCCCGCGTCGGTGAGGACCGTCTTGGGCGAGGTCCCGTTGCGGGAGTTCCCCGACCCGTGACCTGCCGGATCTCCGCGTTCATAACCGAGGTGTTCGCTCATCTCGGCCTCCAGAGCCCGTTCCAGCACGGCCCTGGTGATCTCCGTCAGCAGCCCGCCCTCGCCGAGCAGAGCCGCCCCCGAGGCATCAGCCTGATCGAGCAGCCGCTCGACAACCTCGTCGACCATCGTGTCCCCGGCCACCGCCGAGGCGGCTGGTTCTGTCTTGTCTGCCATGACTCGTCCGATCCGCCCGGCCCGAGAGCCCGAGGCCGAGCCCCAGGCCAGGCTGTCACATCATGGACTTACACGATCTTTCAGACACACCCACCGCCTCCGGATTCAGTCGGCGGGGCGTCCTGGTCAGGCCGGTTGCCTTGGCTTGCGTTCTACGTTTCAGGCGAGGGGGGCGCGGTCTCCATTCGGTAGTCGACCTTCATCATCTCCAGATGAGTCGTGACCTTTCAGTGTTTGGAGAAGGGGTAGGTCAGCGCCACGAGGCGGCGCGCGCGGGTGATAGCGACGTAGTAGGTCCTCAGTAGTTCGCTGTTTTCCGTGTGCGTCAGCGGATCGGCCCATGCCTGGAGTAGTTCGGTGACGCTCTGGGGTTTGGGAAGATGGACGAGGACCGCGTCGGCCTCGCTGCCTTTCGCCTGGTGAACGGTGGACTGCGCATGGCTGCGGCGGGGGTGCTTTCGCTGTCAGTCTGGGGCACGCCGATGAGCGAGCCGATGGGCTGGTCCAGTTGCTTGGCTGTCAGCGACAGGATTTTGGGTGCCGTCGGCTGGATCCCTGAGGGCGGAAGCTGGGTTCTGAGGACCGAGCGGGCGGTGCTGCGCCAGTCGCGGGCCGGTGTCGCGTCGACCAGGGGCAGCGCGGTGAGGAATTGCCCCGCCCGGCGTCGCATGATGGCCGGAGCGATGCCGTGAGCGGTCAGGCTGTCGGCGAGGGTTTCCTCGGTGTCGGGGTGCCAGTAGTCGTTGAGTAGCGCACTGGCGATGGCCAGCGCGTGCTTGCGCGCGGCCGCGGGGGCTTCTGCGGCCGTGAAGACAGCTGCGGCCCATGCCAGTGCCCTGGCGTCGGTGCCCTTGGGATGGTTGAGTGCGGGGCGCGAACGTGCCTTGGGTACGGCGTCGTTGCGGTAGGCCAGAGCCATGCAGTCGGCTGCGGCGATGTCCACGCGCGCGGCATGGCCGACGAATGCCTCGCCGGCGTCACTGGCGTCGAGCAGCCCTGACGTCTTCCTTCCGTGACGGCCGTAGGGCAGGAGCAGCAGGGGGACGGCCGTGTCGTGGTGGTCGCCCACCGGGTCATCGGGGATGCTGCGGGCGGTGGGCCGCAGGGTGGCTGCCAGCTGGCACACCGGTGGGCTGCTGTGCCAGTTGCCGTTCAGTTCCAGGTGGGTGGGCGGGCGCCGGGTGAAGGAGTGCAGATCTTGCGGCCGTGCGTCGTTCCATTCGTAGATGCCCTGATCGGTGTCGGCGACCACGACCAAAGGCAGGCCTGCCCGGTGCATCTGTTCGAGGATGGCGAGGTCGAGTTCGGAGCAATCCTGGGCCTCGTCGACGACGATTTCGAAGAAGCGGTGGCGGTCGGGTTCCTGACGTGGTCGAGGGCTGCGGTACGCACCTCGTGACCGGTCATGTAGCCGCGGCGCTGCCATAGGTCGTCACTCCGTCGTTGGGCGAGCCGGAGGTAGTCCGTCTCGGTCAGTTGCGAGTTGACCAGCAACCTTGCCGCTGCGGGCCACTGCCCTCCGCTTTGCCGGGTGGCGGGATCGTAGCTGAAGCGGAAGGACGAGAGCGGTACCTTGCGCGGGCCGACAACGGCGGCTGGGACCTGGTCCCAGGACAGGACGTGCTGCCAGGGCGGGGCCGCGGGCAGGAATGGGCGTACCAGGTAGCGCCACAGGAAGCTGTCGAAGGTGCCGATGAAGTGCGGGAAGGACGTCAGGTCCGGCCGGGTTGCCGGAGCAGCGATCACGGAGTTCGTCAGACGCGACGTTGGTGAAGGACAGCAGAGCTCTGCCGGCCCGCCGGGGGCCGGGCGGGGTCAGGCAGTGCCGGTCAACGAGGACGCGAGTCTTGCTGGCACCGGGGCAGGCGCGGAGGAACAGGGGCGCCGGGGCGTGTACGGCCTGCTGCTGGCGCTGCTCGGCCTGCGCGCGGCGCATGTCGATCAGGTTCATCGGCCGCCGCCGTCGACGTCCGCGATCCACCGGATCGCGGCGGCCAGGTGTTCAGGCACACGGAAGCCGTCGGGCCGGGTGGCCAGGCGCTCCGCAAGGCGGTAGGCGTAGTCACCCTTGGGAAGTCTGTTGTTGCCGACGGTGAACAGGGTGCCGAAGGCGCCTGCCTGCTCGTCGGGTGTGGTGGCGTCGTCGACCGGCTTCCATCGGTGTGCCGACTTGGGGCACAGGTCGAGGAAGACGTCCTTGAGGAGTGCCCGGTTCTCGGGCCGCATCAGTTCGGGTTCGAGGGTGGGTCTGCTCTCTGCGATGCGGTAGCGGTCCTCGGGTACCTCACCAGTCCTGCAGGTGCTTGGTCAGGAAGGCAGCACGGTTGAAGTCGGACTCTTCGGTCTCGGCCTGGTCCTCTGCGGCAGTGTCGGTCGTGGGGGTGTCCGGGAGTTGCGGGCCGGTATCCTCGTTGTCTGGTTCTGTTCTCTTCTTCGTGGGGTCCTGGTCGGTGATGGTGACCACCCGGTCGGCGATGCGTACCCCGCTGACGTCGGCGAGCAGGGCCCGCAGGTAGGGGGTGAAGTCGACGCCGTTGACGGCCACAATGCAGCTGCCTCTGAAGACCGCCTTGGCTCGGGTGCGTGCCCGCTCGTCTGGGATGGCGTCTAGGACGAGGTGGGCGAAGGCTGGCATCAGCAGTGCTTCGGCCAGTCCCTCGAAGAGGATCACGCGAGTACCGAAGAGCATGGCGCTCTTGGTGATGTCCAGGTATCGGTCGAGTTTTGCGGGCTCGTGCCGGGCGAAGGGAATGGCTGCGACGGGCACGGCTGCCGTGGTGAAGGCGAAGCCCGTCTCGGGCGGCTGCGGCGGCGCCTCCGGGACGGTGGTCGGCGGCTCGGGTACGGCGATGTCCTGAACAGCCTGGGCCGCGGGGGCCGGGGTCCGGCGCCGTTTCAGGACCACCAGATCCCTCACGGTGGTGGCGGCCAGTACCGGCGAGTGCGTGGTGATGACCACTTGGATGCGGCCCAGCGGCGCGCCCTCGGTCTCCGGCTCAAACATCTGCGACTGCAGTGCCCGGCTCTTGAGGTGCTCCAGCAGCAGGTTCTGCAGCTGCGGGTGCAGATGCGCCTCGGGCTCCTCCACCAGGAACAGCGTCAGGCCGGCCCCGCGCGCGGCTTCGAGTTCGGCCAGGACGGTGGCGATGTACAGGAGGTTGGCGTAGCCCAGACCGGAGCGGGCGATGTCCTCGACATCCAGGCCCTCGTCGCTCATGCGGGTCCGCAGCGCCCGGGCGATGGACACCAGAGTCGGATCGGCGAACGACAGCCCCATGTGCTGGGGGTGCGCACCGACAGTGAGCAGGTTCAACGGATCGTTGATCCGGCCGCGGACAGCCTTGATCTTGTCGTGCTGCTCCAGGTCACGGAAGTGCTTGGCCTGCTCCTGCTCGAACGCCTTGATCGCTTCCTCGCCGCCGAGTTCGGCGGCGAGGATCAGCCGCAGCCGGTTGCCCGAGCTGGAGGCCAGCTCCTGTTGGGCGTTGCGCATCGGCGGCAGATACACATGGCGGACCGCGCGACGTGCCTCGGGCTCCGGATCGTCCAGCAGCCGCCCCGCTGACCAAACCGGGCGCGGGGCTCGTTCGCCTCCGGCCGGGCGGGCGAAGGTGACCGAGTAGCGAGCGTGGTGCCCCTGCTGCAGGTCCGGCTCCTCGCTCGCGGGAACGAGTGCCTGCAAATGCGTTGCTGCCTCGACGTCCTCCAGTCCCGCGTAGACCGCAGCCAGCTGCGCACCGCCAGCCGCCCAGGGATGGACATCGTCGGGTTCCCACCAGCGGTTGCGCCGCCCGTCGAGCGGATCGGTCAGCAGCCGCAGCGCATCGATAAAGTTCGACTTGCCAGCGTTGCCGGCGATCAGTTCGAACCAGTCGTTCCATCCTGCGCCGTCGTAGCGGGAGCGCAGGATGTCCAGAGCACGGTCGGCGGACGCCCCCGCCGCGGTGTCACCGAGCACACGGTGCACGCCCCGCAGGGCGACAGCCATGCCGGCCACTCCCGTGTAGAGGCCGCTGTCCACCCAGTCTTCGACCGCGTCAGCGACGCTGCGGGCACCGCGCAAAGCCATGTCCGCGTACCGATCGTCGGCGAAATACCGCCATGCATCGAGGAGAGCCGGCAGCACTCCCGAAGTTCCGCTGTACAGCGTCGGCGTGACCTGCTCGTCGGAGAGAGTGTTCGGCCAGGCCACACCATCGTCGATGTCCCGCGCAGCCTTCATCAGCCACTCAAGGGCCCCGACGGCAAGCGATTCCGCGTCACCCGGTGCACCAGTGATCATCGGCCTAGCGTTCCACACCGCGCGGCTGGGGATAGGAGCCCGATGCCGACCTGGGCAGTAGGGGGAACAACCCCTGGCCACGGACACGGGGACTCAGCGGGGCTCAGGGGAAC
>NZ_JBIALS010000091.1:0-4237 GCF_042873655.1 Streptomyces sp. NPDC004609
CATGACTCGTCCGATCCGCCCGGCCCGAGAGCCCGAGGCCGAGCCCCAGGCCAGGCTGTCACATCATGGACTTACACGATCTTTCAGACACACCCGGCACCAGCAGTGGCGGCAGGTTCCGGCGGGCGAGCCAGACTCGGTTACGGGCGTTGGGCCGGTAGAACGCCGTGTGCCGGGCTGGGTCGGTTGCTGGGTGATGGACGACGATGTCGGGCAGGTAGCGGCCGGTTCCTCCGTGGTTCCAGAGCCGCCAGGCCAGGTCGATGCCCTCGTGGTAGAGGAAGAAGTGGCCGGGCCAGCCTCCGACGGCGTCGAACACTCTGCGGCGGATCATGACGACGCCTTCGGCCATGACGGTCACGTCACCGGGCCGTGCCGGGTCGGAGGCACGCAGCCGGGGCACCCAGCGGCGCAAGGTGACGCCCGTGTCCGGATCAGCGATGCGGGGCTGCACGTACGCGAGGCCGGGGTCACGCTGCAGGGTGGCGGCGAGCCTGGCAAGCACGTAGGGGTCTGTCAGCCTCGGGCTTTCACGAGCGGGATTGTGCGGGTCTTGATCAGATAAGCGGAGAGTGCTGCTGGGCTGCAAGGATGGGACTTGTCAGAGGTTCTGTCCGCTGCAAGGAAGGAAGCACTCTCCGGGTGAACGAGCGCATCGGGCCGTACCCACCTGTCCGAGCCCTTGTCGGCGGTGCCGCGGGTATCGTAGGCGCCCGCAAAATGACTGGTCACGGGTGCGGTCTGTGCAGGACCCTGAGCGTATGCCTCGACGTCTCATGTTCGTGCAGTTGAAGACTGGTTACAACACCGACCGCGGACCCTCGTGGATCGGGTGGGTGGACTTCTCGAAAACCTGGAGCACCGCGTACTTTCGCGGGAGGACACTGCGCCGGGCAGGGGGGATGTTCGATGCGAACTTCTACGACGTGCAGACCAACGAGGAGTTCTGGGTCTCCGGGCCGAAGCGGGACCGCACCGACACCCGCTACGGCCCCTCCGACCCTGAAATCGAGCCGCAAGCCGTCGAGACCTATCACGCCTTCCTGGAGGGCGCGCCCCTGCCGGGCCGGGAAAACGGCTGACTTCGCGCCCTTGCGAGCGGGCTTGATCCGGGTCTTGATCAGATAGATGGAGAGTGCTTCTGACCTGCAACGATGGGACTTGTCTAGGGTCCTGTTGGCTGCACGGAAAGAAGCACTCTCCAGGTGAAGAAGCGTATCGGGTCGTACCCGCGTGTCCGTATCGAGGGCGGCGGCCGGGCGGTGGTCTCGCAGGCCGGAGGCGTGCTGCTGGTCGAGACGGTCCGCAGGGCCGGCTTGGACATTGCGATATCAGCGGCGCTGACGCCGTGGCGGAAGGCTCGGGCAGTGCACGATCCGGGCAAAATCCTGCTGGACGTGGCCCTGGCGGTCGCGTTGGGCGGGGACTGCCTCGCGGATGTCGCCATGCTGAGGGCCGAGCCGGCCGTGTTCGGGCCGGTGGCCTCCGACCCGACGGTCTCCCGCCTCATCGACACCCTCGCAGTCTCCGGGGAGAAAGCGCTGCGGGCCATCCGTGCTGCGCGGGCTGAAGTCCGCCGACATGTCTGGCGGTTGGCCGACCGGGATGCGCCTGACGCGGGCGGGACGGTGACCGTGGACCTCGACGGGGTGCTGGTGATCGCGCACTCGGAGAAGGAGGACGCCGCACCCACGTGGAAGCGAACCTACGGCCACCACCCCCTGATGGGGTTCGTCGACCACGGACCGGGCGGCACGGGTGAACCGGTCACGGCCCTGCTCAGACCGGGCAACGCGGGATCGAACACGGCCACCGACCACATCACCGCCGCCCAACTGGCCCTGGCCCAGCTGCCGAAGAAGTACCGGCGCGGGCGCCGGACCCTGATCCGCACCGACTCCGCGGGCGGCACCCACGACTTCGTCGCCTGGATCGCCCGGCGGGGACGGTGGCTGTCCTACTCGGTCGGCATGGTGATCACCGAGCAGGTCCACCAGCATGTGCTGAAGGTTCCGGCATCGGCCTGGACGCCGGCCGTCGAGGCGGACGGCGCGATCCGCGACGGCGCCTGGGTCGCTGAACTCATCGGCGACGTCCTGGACGGCTGGCCGGAGGGCATGCGGCTGATCGTCAGGAAGGAACGACCGCACCCCGGAGCCCAGTTGCGGCTCACGGATGCGGACGGCATGCGGCTGACCTGTTTCGCCACCAACACCTTGGGCCGGCCGATCGCCGAGCTCGAGCTCCGTCACCGGCTGCGGGCCCGGGCCGAGGACCGCATCCGCGCCGCCCGGGCCACCGGCCTGCGCAACCTGCCCCTGCACCGCACGGCCCAGAACCGGATCTGGCTGGAGATCGTGCAGATCGCTCTCGACCTGCTGGCCTGGATACCGATGCTCGCCCTGACCGGCAAGGCCAGGCTCTGGGAGCCCCGCCGACTACGGCTCCGCCTGTTCACCGCGGCCGGACAGTTCGTGACCACCGGCCGTCGGCGAATCCTCCGCCTGGCCCGGCACTGGCCCTGGACCGGTCACATCACCGCAGCCCTCGACCGGCTCATCCAACTGCCCGACCCTGGCTGACCAGCGGATTCCCCGCCCCTTCGACAGCACCTCAACACCTGGAGCAGTGGAATCCGGCGCCATCCCGAGGCGACACTCGGGTCTTCGGCCTGCACAGCCTCAGCCCACGGCACGAAAACGGTCCACCGACTCCGTCGGCGGACCGTCACGAAACTTCGAGGCTAGAGCCGAAGACAAGCTTGCTCAGATGGACCGACGAACTTCCGGCGGTACGGCGATCGACCTCGGCATGCCGCGCATAGCCGCAGCTCAACCCACCCAGGCGGAGGGAACGACTTCGCTGACACAATCACTGGATGACCAGCAATGACATCCGGTTCGACTGCCAGCACCGTGGCGACGGCGGCCCGCTCGTGATCGTCCCCCGCATCGACGGAGCACCACTCACCGAGCTGGTCGACGGGTTCGAGATCGCCGCCGGGATGCAGCCCGCAGGCGACGCCTACAGCGGTCTGATCCCGGAGTTCTTCCGGTTCGGCCCGATGCAGGATCACTTCCTCGGACGGTCCACCAACACGATGGGGCCGAAGACACCCGTTCTCGGTTGTGAATGCGGCGAGTGGGGATGCTGGCCCCTCATGGCCCGCATCACCGCGACGGCCGACTTCGTGACCTGGGACGCCTTTGAGCAACCGCACCGCAAGGCCCGCGACTATGTGGCATTCGGGCCGTTCCAGTTCGACCGTCACCAATACGATGACGCTTTGCACGCCCTGAGCGCGGAGATCGGCTCCGACGTCGACGACACGCGCGCATGAGCGCCACCAGGCGCGGCCCGCTGGGCTAAGGGATGGGGAAGCCGTTCATGGAAGGATTCGAGACGGAGAGTCTGGCGCTCATGCCTGGCCAGAAGGTGCAGGCCAGGATCCTCAGCCATCACCCATGGGGTGTGCTCGTTGAGATCGTTGGTTACGAGAACGCTGGTCTGTCGGCCTCTATCGACATGATCCAGCAGTTCTCCCAGACCACGAGCAGCCACGACGAACTACTCGCGCTCTTTCCACCCATCGGTTCACAGATCGAAGCAGTGATCGAGCAAATCCACCGCTGGCATCCGCCGGTATCAGTGCGGCTCACCATCCGACCTGCTGACCTGGAGTCGCTGGTCTGGAGCTGCGACTTCTGTGGTGAACCGATCACATTGGGCCCAGGTGGAAACGCCCTCGTCCTGGACTCGCGCAGCAGCGACGGTCCAGGAAGCCACACCATCATCTCCCACCGGCACTGCCTGGCCGAGCGCATCCGCCCGGAGAACAGTGGAGAGCGGGCGCGAGCATTGAAGATCGGGAAGATGTGCTGAAGTCGTGAGGCCCGCGCCTACCGGCATGGATGAGCTCGACAGCTCATTCGGCGGGAACCAAGCGATAGTTCAGAGAAGCCTGCGTCCGCTGCCCCGTCCTGATCGTCACCCTCGACGAGAAGCCCCGCCTGGAAGAGATCCGCGACAACCTCAAAGACAGGATCGCCGAAGCCGAACGCGAAGGATGGCTTGGCGAAGTCGAAGGACTGTCCATCAGCCTCGCCGCCGAGGACAAGATCGCCCAGATCGAAGCCCAGCAAGAGAAGAAGCAGTCCCCCGTCTTCCTGGGCCTACCCAGCATCTCCCAGCTCACCGCCCGCACCAGCGAAGCCGCCAAGTAGCGGCCGCGGGGCCA
>NZ_JBIALS010000092.1:0-3746 GCF_042873655.1 Streptomyces sp. NPDC004609
CCGTCCAACAGCTCGCCGCGATCACCGGCCACCACCACAGCCCGATGATCGAACACCGACCGCGCCGACACCAGCGCAGAACCCACACCCACCAGATCCAACTCGTCATGTCCGGCCACGAACGCACGCAACAACCCCGCCTGCGCCCGCAACGCCTCCGTACTCCTGCCCGACACCACCCACGGAACCAAGCCGAGTGCGGCGTCTTCGGAAGCCGAGCCACCGTGTGCCACCACAGGAGGCTGCTCGATCACGACATGCGCGTTGGTGCCGCCCACGCCGAAGGCGGAGACGGCGGCTCGTCGCGGCCGGTCCAGCTCCGGCCACGCCCGCTGCTCCGTCAGCAGCTCCACCGCACCCGCCGCCCAGTCCACATGCGACGACGGCGCATCCACATGCAGCGTCTTCGGCAACACACCATGCCGCAGAGCCATCACCATCTTGATGACCCCACCCACACCCGCAGCCGCCTGCGCATGCCCGATGTTCGACTTCAACGAACCGACAAACAAGGGCTGTTCGCCGGGACGGTCGCGACCGTAGGTGGCAAGGAGAGCCTGCGCCTCGATCGGGTCACCCAGACGCGTCCCCGTCCCATGCGCCTCCACCGCATCCACATCCGCGGCACCCAGCCGCGCATCAGCCAGCGCCTGCCGGATCACCCGCTGCTGCGACAACCCGTTCGGCGCCGTCAGACCATTACTCGCACCATCCTGATTAACCGCACTCCCCCGCACCACCGCCAACACCCGATGCCCCAACCGCACCGCATCCGACAAACGCTCCACCACCAGCACACCCACACCCTCAGCCCACCCCGTACCATCCGCACCCTCCGCAAACGCCCTACACCGACCATCCACAGACAACCCACGCTGCCGACTGAACTCGATGAAGGGACCGGGGGTTGGCATGACCGTCACGCCCCCGGCCAGGGCCAGTGAGCACTCGCCGCTGCGCAGCGCCCGTATCGCGAGGTGCAGGGTCACCAAGGAGGAGGAGCATCCCGTGTCGACGGTCACCGCCGGGCCCTCCAGGCCGAACGTGTACGACAGTCGGCCCGAGACCACGCTTCCCGTGGTGCCGGTCAGGATGTGGCCTTCCGTCTCGGCCGTGCCCTGGTGCAGCCGGTGGCCGTAGTCCTGGACCATGGCGCCGACGTAGACGCCCGTACGGCTGCCGCGCAGCGACACCGGATCGATACCCGCCCGCTCCATCGCCTCCCACGACGTCTCCAACAACAACCGCTGCTGCGGATCCATCGCCAACGCCTCACGCGGAGAAATCCCGAAGAATCCGGCATCGAACTCCGCCGCGTCATACAGAAACCCACCCGACCGGGTGTACGACTTCCCCACCGCATCCGGATCCGGATCGAACAACGCATCCAGATCCCACCCACGATCCACCGGGAACCCCGACACCGCATCCGCCCCGGACACCACCAACCGCCACAACTCCTCCGGCGACCCCACACCACCCGGGAACCGGCAGCCAATACCCACGATCGCAACAGGCTCGGCATCCACCTCACCGCTGACAACCACCGGCGAAGACTCCGACTCCCCCGCCACGTCCCCGGACAGCCCCAACAGCTCCGCCCGCACGAACCGCGCCAGGTCAGCAGCCGTCGGGTGATCGAACACCACCGTGCTCGGCAACCGCAGCCCCGTGACCGCGTTCAACCGATTCCGCAGGCCCACCGCCATCATCGAGTCGAACCCCAGCTCACGAAAGGCGCGGTCCGGGGCTACGGAATCCGGTGTGCCGTGGCCGAGCGCCGCCGCGGCCTGCGCGCGGACCAGGTCCAGCACGGCCAGGTACTGCTCTGCCTCGGTCAGGCCGTCGAGCAGCGCCGATGGGGCGGAGTCGGTGGCAGCTTCCTGCGCCGCGCCGGCCGCCTCCTCCAGCACCGCCCGCACTTCGGGGATGTCCGACAGCAGCGGAGAGCGACGGACGGCGGTGAACTGGGGAGCGAAAACCTCCCAGTCGATGTCGGCGACGATCCGCGTCGTCTCGGTGGCCGCCGTGACGCGGGCCAGCGCGGCGATCGCCTGGTCCGGGTTCATGACCCGTACGCCGCGGCTGAGGATCCGGTCCCCGACCTCGCCGTCGGCCATGCCACCGCCGCCCCAGAGACCCCACGCCACCGAGAGCGCGGTCCGCCCCCGCGCACGGCGCTGCTGGGCAAGCGCGTCTAGGTGGGCGTTGGCCGCGGCGTACGCGGCCTGTCCGCCCCCGCCCCAGATGCCGGCCCCGGAGGAGAAGAGGATGAACGCGTCGAGGTCGGCGTCCTGGAACAGGTCGTCGAGGAGGTGCGCGCCGCGCACCTTGGCGGCGGTGAGCCGGGCCAGCAGGTCCAGGCCCGTCTCGGCCAGCGGCGCGGAGTCGGTCGTACCGGCCGCGTGGACGACCGCGCGGATCGGCTCGCCGTCGGCGGCGACCCCGGCGACGAGATCGGCCAGTGCGTCCCCGTCCGCGACGTCGCACGCCGCGAGGGTGACTCGTACGCCGAGGGCCGTCAGTTCGGACTCCAGCTCCCCCGCGCCCGGCGCGGAGAGGCCCTGCCGGCTGGTGAGCACGAGGTGCTCGGCGCCGTTGGCCGCGAGCCACCGGGCGAACCGGGCGCCGACGGCACCGGTGCCACCGGTGATGAGGACCGTGCCACGCGGCTGCCACTCCGGGCGGTCGCGCAGGGACTTGCGGGCCACGCGCGCCAGGCGGCGGGCGAAGACTCCGGACGGTCGGAGTGCGAGCTGGTCCTCGCCCTGCTTCCCGGCGAGCGCGCCGGACAGTCTGCGTAATAAGTGCGGGTCGAGGGTTTCGGGCAGGTCGATCAGACCGCCCCACCGGTCGGAGTGCTCCAGCCCGGCCACCAGACCGAGCCCCCAGACCTGCGCCTGTTCGGGGCGGATCGCTGTCTCCGCGCCGGGAACCTGTACGGCTCCGCGTGTGGCGCACCACAGCGGTGCGCGTACGGCGGTGTCGCCGAGCGCCTGGATCAGGAGCAGCGTGCCGGCCGGTCCGGCCGTCAGCGTCCGGTCGTCCGTGCGCTGTGTCTCGTCCAGGGCGAGCAAGGACAGCACCCCGGCCGGTACGGCACCGTCGAGCGCCTCGACCGCCTGGGCGACGCGTCGGGCCAGCGTGTCCCGGTCACAGTCCGCTCCCACGGTTAGACGTATCACCTGAGCACCGGCGGACGACAGGGCGTCCTCCACTGCTTCAGCGCACGGGTGGGCCGTGTCGACGTCTGGTACGACGAGCATCCACGGACCGCTCAGCGACACAGACCGCGGGTCGGACACCGGCTTCCATTCGACGCGGTAGTGCCAGGCATCCGCCTCGGAACGCTCACGGCTGTCGCGGCGCCACGGGCCGAGCAGGCCGATGACGTCCTCCAGCCGGGATGCGTCGTCCACGCCGAGCAGTTCGGCGAGTTCGCCGCGGTCGGCACCGTCGACGGCCGCCCAGAACCGGCTCTGCTCGGGATCGGCAGCATCCTCGGGTGTCGTGGCGGTCGACCCGTCGAGCCAGTACCGCTGGCGTTGGAAGGCGTACGTCGGCAGCTCCGGCACGTCTGTCGTCCGCTCGGTCACCGGCCACTGGACGGGGAGTCCGGCGGTGAAGGCTTCGGCGAGCGCCAGGGTGAGACGTCGTTGTTCGTCTTCGTTGCGGCGCAGGGTGCCCAGCACCACGGCGGACGTGTCCGCTTCCTCCAGGCTCTCCTCGATGGCAGCGGTGAGCAC
>NZ_JBIALS010000093.1:0-3676 GCF_042873655.1 Streptomyces sp. NPDC004609
CAGCCCCATCACCTACGAAGCCACACTCGAAGCACCACCAACTACGCTGGCATCAGCCGCATAACCCGTGTTCAGGATTCGGGGTCAAGGCCCACGGCTGGCTTCGTTCATCTCTGGGACAGTGTTTGTCGAGGGGTTCCGGAGTCACTTGGTGATCAATTGGCTGGTGAATGTCGATGAGAAATGACGGCAGTGACGTGGCCGGGAACGCGGGGCGGCCTGCTCGCAGTCAGGTCTGCCAGCCCTTGAGGCGCACCGACGAATACCCCTGAGCGCGGGTATGAACATGCTCGGCGGTGCGTCCCTTGACTCGGTAAACGGATGGATCCTCCGGTAATGTTGGCGAGGACTCTTGACGCCTTCTCGGACGGTGGGGGACAGGATGATTCTTGTGACGGGTGCGACCGGGACCATTGGCCGGTACCTGGTACGGGCTCTTGCGGAGGCGGACGTGCCCTTTCGGGCGCTGGTGCGGGAGGCGCGCAAGGGCAAGGAGCTGAACTGCGAGTTCGTGGTCGGGGATTTCGACGATCCGGTGTCGATGGTGTCCGCCCTGAAAGGGGTCGACCGTCTTCTGCTCAACAGTGGCGGCGCGCTTCCCGTGGATGGGCAGCAGCCGATGGTCCGGCAGCAGACCGGCGTCATCGACACGGCACGGGCTGTCGGGGTCTCGTGGGTGGCGAAGGTATCGGCGTGGCAACCCGGTCCGGACGCGAAGCTGTCCGTACGCGCGCACTGGGAGATCGAGCAGTACCTCAAGGCGTCTGGGCTGCGGCGGGCGTCGCTGCAGCCCACCGGCTACATGCAGAACTTTTTCACGGGCGAGGGCGGCTTCACCCACAGTGGTGCCCTGGAAGGTCCGTACGGTGCGGGACGTGTGGCGTACATCGACGCCTACGACGTCGCCGCCTGTGCCGCAGTGCTGCTGACAGGCCCGCTCGGGGGCGGCGAAACCTATGCGCTCACCGGGCCGGAGGCGCTGACGGATGAGGAGATCGCCGCCAAGCTCGCCATTCCGTTCCGTGATCTGACGCCTCAGGAGGCAGCTGAGGGTCTACGGGCACAGGGGTTGCCCGGCTGGTTCGTAGATGACCTTCTGCGGCTCTACGCAGAGATGGCAGCCGGCACGATGTCTGAGGTGACGACGGCGGTGCGGGACCTGACCGGGCGCGCGCCGCGTACGTTCGACGAGTTCCTGGCGAATGGATAGGACACGCTCGTGGAACCGTCAACCCCGCAACGCCAGGGATCGGAATCCAGGAGCGCTGAAGGCCCAAACGGGAAGACCGCGTGTCGGGCCGGCTGCTTTTCTGATGACGGCTCGCCGCCCGTGAGGGCGGTGAGCCGCCAGGGCGGCGGGCCAGCAGATGTGTCAG
Organism: Streptomyces sp. NPDC004609; assembly: GCF_042873655.1. Taxonomy (NCBI): domain Bacteria; kingdom Bacillati; phylum Actinomycetota; class Actinomycetes; order Kitasatosporales; family Streptomycetaceae; genus Streptomyces; species Streptomyces sp. NPDC004609. The sequence goes on from NZ_JBIALS010000093.1 coordinate 1,377, forward strand.
CCGACCTTGGCGGGTTCCGCGGCCCGGGCTCGGGTGCTTGCGAGCCGATAGGATTCGGTGCCGGTCTCGATGAAGGTGCCGGTGAAGGTGAGGCGGTCGACGATGGCCGCGCAGAGGCGGGATCGGTGAAGGTCTTGGTCCAGCGCCGAAGGACTCGTTGTACGGATCCAGCCTGGTGACCCGGGGCGGCAGCTTCTTCGGATGCTCCGGCCAGGACGAGTCCAACGCCTTGCATACTGTCCGCCAGGTCGCGCCGTGCTTGCGCTCAAGATCCCGCATACATGCCGCCGCGATGGTCACGTCGGATCGCCGCGTACAGCTCGACCTTCGACATCTGCGGCATGACCAGCACCTTTCTCCAAGAGCATCCCGATGCTGCCCTGGCAAAGCCACCGTGCCTCCCAAACTCATCAACATCACCCGACCGTGGTTCGGGGCGCCTCCCAAACTCATCGAAAGGTGACGTCACTACTGCTCGACAAAGCCAGACGGCCGATGTGGCTTGGCTGAGTGCGAACAATGACGGAATGCGTGATCACCAGGCGCCCGAGGGCTTCAAGGGGGTGTCGCCGAAGTGAGCCCCGAGATCAACTACTGGCGGCCTCTGGGCTTACCTCGGCCTCCCCTCCGGCCACCCACGCGTAGTACGTGGACCGCACGGTCCTCATCGCCTTGCACAGCAGCGTGACCGGGTAGTTCACCTTCTCCGCGTGGATGAACCGGCATATCGCGCTCACCGGTCGCTCTCCTTCGCAAAGAAGGCCGTCGCTTTTTCAAGATCTCGATCGTCTTCGCCTGCTCAACGGTCCGCTTCCGCAGCCGCTTCAGCTCCTCGTCCCGGTCGTCGGCACTTTGCCCGGCCCGCCCGGCCGCGGGACCGGATCCGGTGTCCTGAGCGGCGCGGGCCTTCCCCCAGCCCCGCAGGGACTCCGAGCTCCCGGGCGACCTCGGTCACCGTCCGGCCCGACGACCGCACGAGCTCGATCGCGTCCCGCTTGTAGTCGTCCGAGTACCGCTTCGTGTACTTGCTTCCCACCTGGCACTGCTTCCCCTGGGCTCTCACGTCCCAGTTTCCAGATGTCCAAGATCAAAGGGAAGCTTCACTCTCCCCGGTATCGGCCGTCGATCAGGTCGCGGACAAGGGGGCGTGTGCTACACGGCTCGCCGCCGCGCGGCGCGCGTCTGGTGCGGTGTGGTGGCGCGCCCCGTGATGCGCGGCGCGGTGCGGAGGTGCGCGCGGTGCGCACCATGGCCGTCCCCGGTGGGCACTACACGATGGACGGGCGCACCGGGTTGTGCATCGAGGACCTGGCCCACGCCGACCGCCTCCAGTCGGCGCAGGACATCGGCGACATCCACATGGTCGTCGGTGAGGATCTGCCCGGCGAAGTCGATGACCGTGTGTGCCCGGGCCTTTGGTCCCCCCGGCGGGGGTCGAAGGTCCCTGGGGGGAATCTCCCTTGTGTACACGCTGGTCAGCGGATGCCGGACATCGGTGATACTTGACCGGTACGTACGGAAAGGGGCTGGCGGGCCAATGAGAAACCGCAGGGTCGCCGACCTGATGACACCCACAGCGGTGAGTGTCCAGCGCGGTACCGCGTTCAAGGAGATCGCACGACTGCTCGACGAGTACGGCATCACGGCCGTGCCGGTGGTCGACGACGAGGGACGGCCGGTCGGTGTCGTCTCCGAGGCGGATCTGCTGCGCAGACAGACCTCCAAGGCGACCCCGAGCACCGCCGAGGGCATGATGTCGAGCCCCGCCGTCGTCGCCGAGCCGCAGTGGAGCGCCGTCCGGGCGGCCCGGGTGATGGAACAGCACCGGATCAAACGGCTTCCCGTCGTGGACGCCTCCGGTCTGCTGACCGGGGTGATCAGCCGCAGCGATCTGCTCCAGCTGTTCCTGCGCCGGGACCGGGCCATCCAGGAGGAGATCCTTGAGGACGTGCTCACCCGGATCCTCGGGGTGTCCCCCGCCGCGCTGTCGGTGGATGTCGCCGACGGACGGGTGACCCTCTCCGGCACGGTGGAGCACCGGAGCATGCTGCCGGTCGTCGTCCGGCTGTGCGAGAGCGTCGACGGCGTGGTGGAGGTGGTCGACCGCCTCGGCTACGAGGTGGACGACACGGCCACCCAGGGCGACGACGGCCGGGCGGCCTGACCGCGCATTCCCGGGGGCGGCCCCTGTCGCGCGGGGGCGCGGGCCGCCCCGGTCTCAGCCCTCGTACTCGGTGAGGTCGATGGCGTGCACGCTCAGCGCATGCCCGTACACCGGGTCCCTCGTCTCGCGCTCCAGC
>NZ_JBIALS010000094.1:0-3669 GCF_042873655.1 Streptomyces sp. NPDC004609
CTCCGGCGGGTAGTTCTTCATGACCACGAGATGTCCGTTCTCAGATCCTCAGGATCCAGTTTCTCGTGTGTTCAGGATTCGGGGTCAAGGCCCGGCTACTTGCCTCACATGCCTGACGCTCATTTCTCGCCCGAGATAACGAAAGCGTCCACCGTCTCCGGGCACCTGTCGAGCGAGAACTCGGTGTTGCCGGTGAAGTACTCGACTGCCCTGAGGGCACGACCGCGGAGCTTCAGCGCCCGAACCAGCTCGGGCACGGGACAGCTGTCGAACCGGATGGGATTGAAGGGCCGGGGGCCGATCCAGACGCGGTCCGGCTCGGCGCTGACGGCCAGCGGACGAAGTGTGCATCGCGGGGTGCGCTCGTGTACCCCGGCAGGAGTTCCCACGCCCGTTCCCACACGTCAAGCGTGAGGACCTCGCACAGGCGCGTCTGGCTGGCTGCGGCTTGCATGGTGCGGCGCTCCACGTCGGGGATGAAAGACCTGCCCTTGCGGCCGGGCGGGCACCGGGGACCGGAGCCCTGCTTCTCGAACGGGGGCTTCACCTCTCGGCCCCGGGGTACGGGACCACCGGCAATGAATTGCGGACGCGCCGGCGTGATCTGGGTCATAGTGCGGGTGGTCCTGGGCCAGCCAGTCGTCCAGCGACGGGGGCAGCAGCAGGACCTGGTGCGGGTCGAACGCCCTGAACCGCTTGTCCACCCCCACCGGACCGCTCTTCGGCTGCTGCTTCTCTGCCGGCTCGACCTCGAACAGCCCATCCCCACCGCGCATACCGCGATTCTTCCGTACTTACGATCACCAACCGGAGGTGAGGCGCTGCCCGGTCGGATAATTCAAGTGCGGTCTGGTCGCCCCGCGTGATACTCCTCCCCGCCATGGGCGATCTTGTGACTGCGCGGCTCGTACTTCATCCGATGACCGTCAGCGAGGCTGAGCAAGTGGTTGCGGGCGAGCCGGACAGTGGTGCCCGATGGGCGCCCGGATACCCCACCGAGGGGGACGTGTCCGCCGCCAGGCGATTCCTGGGCACCTGCGCGAACACCGGTGATCCCCAGCCGTTCGGCAACTATGAGATCCGTCGCCGCGAGGACGGTCAGGCGATCGGCGGCCTGGGCTTCCACGGACCCGCGGACGCGAACGGCAGCGTCACGATCGGCTACGGCCTCATCCCGTCAGCACGAGGGAAGGGATACGCCTCCGAAGCACTCCGCGGACTGCTGCTGTTCGCGCGGGCACGCGGCGTCACCTGCGTGAAAGGCGATGCCGACCACGACAACATCGCGTCCCACCACGTCATGATGGCAGCCGGCATGCGGCCGACCGGACAAGATGCACGCGTCAGGTACTTCGAGATTGCCTGGACCGACACGACGGCGAATACCGACCCACGCTCCTAGCGGGATCGAACATCTGGGCGGGGAAGTTGACCCTGCCGCTGAGGAATTACGTGAACGTCGACAACAGAAGCGATCAAGGGGAAACCTTGGAGCTATGAAGCGTCGACGGCTCCATACATGGGCCGTCGTCACCGTGCTCCATCATCAAGGGGTCGCGGGAGGTAACGACCACGCCGGTCGGTGCGTCATCCTGCGCCGGCTCTTCTGTCTCGTACGAGACATCCCCGCTCCGGATCTCACCCACAGGTCACCTCAGCCCGGATCCACCCGCTTGATTCCGGAGTGATCGTTTCGGGGGTGTCCTGGCGGTCGGCGAGTTGATCTGGCTGTTCGGGCAGGGAGTATCCGCTGGTCTGCCCAGCTCTTCCACATGGTCGGCGGTCTCGGGCCCTTTCGGGCGGGGTGGTCAGGGCTCTTCAGGTTGTGGGTGGTGGTGCGTGCACCAGGTCGAAGAGGTGGGTGAAGTCGTCGGCCCAGGGCCAGTGTTCGGGCAGGTGGAGGGTGAGGCGCCGGGCCGAGCGGGCCAGGCGGGCGGGCACGTTGATCAGGTGGTCACGGATCGTTGCGGTGGTGGCCTTGGCGTGGAAGGCGGACGCCAGGGCGCCGGCGGCGCGGGTCAGATTGTGCGCGAGGGCGGCCAGCGCGAGCCAGGCGGCGTTCGCCTGGAAGTTGCCCGAGGGGGCGTGGGCGAACGGTCCGTTCTTCAAGTTCGCGATCACCTGTTCCACGATCGCGTGCCGCCGGTGCTCACGCTCGGCATCGGCGAGGGCGAGCGGAGAGTCGGTGAACGCGGCGTGGTAGCGCCAGGTGGTGAACAGCTCGCCCTGGCCGGCGGGCACCGCCGCCGGGTTGAGCCGCTTCACACGGCGCACGATCAGACGGGCGGTGACCTGCTGCTTCTTCGGCTTGGACGTGAAGGCGGTGTAGGCGGTCTCGGCTATCTCGGCGTCAGAGATCCAGCACTGCCCCTCCTCGTGCCATACCGCCCTGGGGTACTTGATCGCCTTCCACGCGGCTTCGTCGATGCCCGCGATCGCGGCCTTGACGGAGGCGTTCATCCGCACCGTGACCGAGAACCGGGCGCCGGCGGCCCGGCAGGCGTTGACGACATCGGCACCGTAGAACGCGGAGTCGGCCCGCACGACCAGCAGCCCGCTCGCGCCGCACGCTCTCGCGGTGCGGATCGATTCGGCGACGAACGCAGCCGCACCGCGAACGGAGTTGGAGGGTCCCTTGCGCAGGCGGGTGGCGGCGATCACCGGAGCGGCCAGCGGGGCGGAGACGATCCCGATCAGCGCGTTCAGGCCCTTGACCTTGCTGTATCCGTATCCGGCGCCCTGCTTGGCGTAGCCGTACGTTTGCCGGGTCGTGTCGTCGATATCCACGTAGGCCACGTGGTCGGCGCCGGGCAGCAGCGGGGTACGCGCGGCCAGCGCGGGCAGGAACCGGCGGGCCACCGCGTGCAGTTGCTTCACGTGTCCGTGGCTGAAGGAGCGCAGGAACGAGCCCAGCGTGGACGGCGCCCGCACCCCGCTGAACAGCCGTGGCAGCCCACCGTGCCGCAGCCGGTCCATGTCATCGATACTGTCCGCCCCGGCAACCATGCCACCGACCAGCGACATCAGCTTCGCCGCGGGAAAGGCCCCGGTGCCGTCCTTCGAGGCCGGCAGCCGGACGTGCTCGTCGACGAGTGCGGGCAGTCCGCACCGCTCGGCCAGTCGCACCACCGGGGCCAGCCCGCCGTAGCCGACCAGATTCGGATCATCAAACCGTGCGGAGATCCTCGCTGCGGCATGGGAAGATTGCATCTCGGAAGTGCCCTCGTGGTCGTGCGTGCTGGAAGCGTGAAGAACTCCCATCATCGCAGGTCACAGGGCACTTCCTCGTTTTCGGAAATGTTGTCCACAGGCATCAAGCCGGTGGATCCGGGCTCAGCAGTCCAGACGGTCAAAGAGCTCGTCCATCGTATCCGCCACGTCGGCGAAGTCGATTGGCTCCCACTGTTGCTGTGACCAGGACCACTGGCACAAGGCCGGGACACCCACTGTCACGAAGGTGACACCCCCGCCGCCCCGGCACAGCCCTGCCCCCGGCCCCGCTGCGCCTCGCCGGGTTTGGTGACGCTCGGAGGGGGGTTTGTTGGTGTGCGGGGAGCTGGCTGGTTTGGTGTGTGGGCCTTGACCCCGAATCCTGAACACACGAGAAACTGGATCCTGAGGATCTGAGAACGGACATCTCGTGGTCATGAAGAACTACCCGCCGGAGTT
>NZ_JBIALS010000095.1:0-2627 GCF_042873655.1 Streptomyces sp. NPDC004609
TGTGGGCGATCACGAAATTCCCCAGGTGGGGCGGGTTCCGCGTCACGTAATTCCCCACCCCCGCGGTCACGTAATTCCCCATGGGGACGACGGGTGGCGGGGGTCATAGTCCTGGCCGTCGAGACGACGGACGCTTCCTCGATCAGTGGTTCGAGATCGAGGGAAGCGCGCGATGGCGAGGAGAACGTTCAACGTGGTCGATGTGACCGAGATCTACGTCCACTGGTATGCGGGCCGTTCCAAGAGCGAGCTGGCCGCGTCGCTGGGACTGGACCGCAAGACGATCAGGAAGTACCTGGCCCCGGCGGAGGCCGCCGGGATGGCCCCGGGCGGCCCGGCGATGACCGAGCAGGACTGGGCCGGGCTGATCAAGGGCTGGTTCCCCGAACTCGCCGACAGGCGGTTGCGGCAGGTGACCTGGCCCGAGATCGACAAGCACGGCGATTACATCAAGAGCCTGCTGGGGACGGTGACCGTCTCCACGATCCACCAACGGCTGCGGGACGAGCACGGGTTGACCGTGTCGGTGTCGAGTCTGCGACGGTGGATAGCGGCGACACTGCCCGAGGAGACGAGAAGGTCGCAGGTCACCGTCCTGCGCGACGAGGTCGAGCCCGGCCTGGAAGCCCAGATCGACTACGGCTTCCTCGGCCAGTGGACCAACCCCCGCAGCGGGAAACGGCACCGGATCTGGGCCTTCGTGATGATCCTGGCCTGCTCGCGGCACATGTTCGTCCGCCCCGTGATCCGCCTCGACCAGCACGCCTGGACCGAGGCCCATGTCGAAGCGTTCCGGTTCTTCGGCGGTGTCACCCAGCGGCTCGTCCCGGACAACCTGCGCACCGGGGTCGACAAGCCCGACCTCTACGACCCCAAAATCAACAAGGCGTATGCCGAACTCGCCACCCACTACGGCGCGTTGGTGGACCCGGCTCGCGCAGGCCGGCCCAAGGACAAGCCCCGGGTCGAGCGACCCATGCCCTATATACGTGACTCGTGGTGGCGGGGAAGGGAGTTCGTCTCCCTCGAGCACATGCAGGCCGACGCGGTCCGCTGGTCAAGCGAGGTCGCGGGACGCAGGCAGTGCCGACCGCTGGGCGGCGCGTCTCCGCTGTCGGTGTTCGAGGCCGTCGAGGCAGGCACCCTGCTGCCGCTGCCGAAGACGCCGTTCGTGCTGGCCCGCTGGTCAACTGCAACGGTCGGGCCGGACATCCACATCAAGGTGGGCCGCACCCTGTACTCGGTGCCGTGGAAACTGATCGGCCAGCGCGTCGACGTCCGCTCCACCCAAGCGTTCGTGCAGGTCTTCCACGACGGTGAACTGGTCAAGACGCATGCGGCCCTTGAGCAGGGCAAACGCACTCACAGCGGCGACTACCCGCCCGAGAAGATCGCCTTCCATATGCGGACCCCGGCCTGGTGCCGCACCCAGTCCGCCCAGGTCGGCCCGGCCTGCCGCGAAGTGATCGACGGGCTGCTGGAGGTCAACGCGCTCTACCGGCTCCGCGCCGCCCAGGCAGTCCTGGGACTGCGCAAGAAGTTCGGCGACGTGCGGCTGGAGGCCGCCTGCGCCAAGGCCACCCTCGTCGGCGACCCGTCCTACCGCACCATCAAGGGCATCCTCGTCGCCGGCACCGAGACCGAACCCGCCCCCGAGACCAGCGGCGACGGCGGAGCCGCGGCCTTCCTGCACGGCCCCAAGCGGCTCTTCGCGACCGCCGCGACCCCCGACATGACGAACGACGACCGTGATGACCACCGTCACGACGAAGGAGTGGCGTGATGACCATCATGGACACCGCCCTGCGCGACGCACTGCGTGCGCTGAAGCTGTCCGGCATGCTGGAGACCCTGGACGCCCGCCTGGCCCAGGCCCACGGCGGCGAACTCGGACACCTCGAGTTCCTCCAGACGCTCTGCCAGGACGAGATCACCCGACGCGACACCGTCTCCTTTCAACGCCGCCTTGCCCGGGCGAAGTTCGAGCAGCAGGTCACCCTAGAGGAGTTCGACTTCGCCGCCTCCCCGAAGCTGCCCGCGGCCCAGATCCGCGACCTCGCGGCCCTGCGCTGGCTCCACACCGGGGAGTCCGTAATTTTGTTCGGGCCGGTCGGCGTCGGGAAGACACACGTCGCCCAGGCCCTCGGGCACCTGGCGATCCGGCAGGGCGCGAACGTCCGCTTCGCCAAGACCAGCCGCATCCTCGCGGACCTGGCCGGCGGCCACGCGGACCGCACCTGGGACAAGCGGATCCACGAGCTGGTACGTCCCGACGTGCTCATCCTCGACGACTTCGCGATGCGCCAGCTGACCGCAGCCCAGGCCGACGACCTCTACGAACTGGTCAGCGAGCGGCAGGGCCGGTCGCTGATCCTCACCAGCAACCGGGCGCCGAGCGACTGGTATCCGCTCTTCCCCAACCCCGTGGTCGCCGAGTCGCTCCTGGACCGGCTGATCAACACCAGCCACCAGGTGATCATGAACGGGCCCAGCTACAGGCCCAACAAACGGCCCCGAGGAGGAGGCACCGACAAGACAGACAAGCCCTCGATCAAGTAGACATGAACAAGGTCAGGACCTGGGGAATTACGTGGCGGCGGGCCCGGGGAATTACGTGATCGTTCACA
>NZ_JBIALS010000096.1:0-2269 GCF_042873655.1 Streptomyces sp. NPDC004609
GGCACGGTCTTCCAGCGTGATCATGGGACGTAGACACTCACATGATCACCGGGATCGTGCCCGTTCCGTATGCCCGCAACCCGGACCACACCCCCAGACCGGACGACTCACCCCAGAGCGACTTCATGCCGGGACCCTGGGGTGGCACCGACCAGGCCAGCTCCCCGGCCACAGGTCGATGTCGCCCGAATTCAACAGAGCGCGATTGACCAGGCAATCTTCTACAGCACGCAAGTCCTGGCCGAAATGACAACTGGGTCGACCGATCCGTTCGCTCCGGTTGATGCAACAGGTGTTGAAGATATCCAGGAATTGTTTCCAGAGTTGGATATTGATGTCGATGCCGGATTTGGTGGAACAGGGGCTGACCATTCCGCAAAACGAACTCGGAGTACTTGTTCTAGAGATCTCCCCTCCACGGATTCGGCGTTCTACTACGCTCCTATGACGCGATTCGGTCCAGGAGTGAATGAATGCCGAGCGACTGGTGCAGTTGCGTGGATCGACGCATCTGACCTGCGCCCCTGGCGACTTGATCCGAAATGGAAGCCGGAAGGATTTCACCGACTTCCAGTCAATAATCGGGCTGCGCTCCACTTGATTGGCAATCAGATGGGGGGTGCGCATGACACATTGAGTAATTTCGTGGCCGGCTACCAGAAACCTGCGGACTCGCCCCATATGAGAACATTGGAGAATGATGTAACAAATGATGTAAGGTCGGGCCAGAGGGTGACTCTTGGTGTTGTTCCAGTTTACGGCGGAGTTGATCCGGCCATCCCGACAGAGGTCAAGATGTATGCTGTCGGCGATGGTGGATATAGTTTGAACTGTACGGTTTACAATAGGTCGACCGGCGGTTTTTCTTGCTCAGAAAGGACATCGGGTGGAGATCTTTCAGTTCCGTGATTTTCTTGGAGTGCCTCAAGTCAACAGTGATGTTTCCAGTGACTGGGATGCTCTCGAATCGATATATGGAGATCATCTACCAGATGACTACAAGAAATTCGTTTCGGCTTATGGCCCTGGCTGCGTAAACGATCAACTCTATATTTTCCACCCCCGCGCTTCGGGGAGCGAAGGACTGCGACTTGGGTTGCTCTGGGAACAGGCGTCGCAGACCTACGAGCAATTGTCTCGGGATGATCCTGAGGCATATCCCTATCCCATTCATCCCGCGAGGGGCGGATTTGTTCCGATTGGTAGATCAACGTCGGGAAATCATGTCTTCCTGGTCCCACCGGGGTCAGGGGGGAGGGAATGGCAAGTCGCGGTGGAAATGGGAGGTTGGGCTCTCTTGGAAATGGGCTTCACAGATTTTCTTTGGCACGCCTTGCGTGAGGATTTGGAAGTTCCTGTGATCGAGGGGGAGCCGTCCTTTGAGCGAATCGGCCAGGTCGATACCTATTGACAGCATTCTGCAACGTCACGTCTGTGTTGTGTCGCGTGCGGTGTCGTTGAGTTCTTCGTTGTGGCAGGAAGCTGACGAGTAGTCAGTTCTGCTCGGTGATTTCGTAGCTTGGTTCGCGGGGTTCGGGCGCGCGGAGCCGAGACGGAGGATGGTGTCCTACCTGCGGGGATTGCTGAGCGGGACGAAGTGCAAGAACGGTTGGACCCTGGCAGAGGCCGCCGGGGACCACGGCCCGCAGGCAGTCGCCACCGGCCGCTTGTTCCGCAAGCTTCCGCACAAGCTGGAGCCAGAACGCTGCCACACCACGATCGAAGACCGTCGGAGGCGCCCGAGGCGAGGTAGCTGTTCGAGCTGCGCAGGACGTGGTGGAAGTCGGCGATCCGGAAGGTGGGCGTCTGTGTCGTCTACCGCCTGGCGGAGCGGGCGCGGACGGCGGCCCCGGCGGTGTCGACTCTGGCACATGCGGCATCGGACGGCTGGACGTGTGCGCCTACGCCACCAAACAGGAGGCGTTGCGCGAGGGAGTGAAGCTCGCCATGGCCTGCGGCATGGGCGAAGACGGGCAGGCACGCCAGCACGGCACGACGTCCTTCGCGTACGACGGCGGTTCCAACAACCTCACCAGTGACGGCACCAGCAGTTTCACCCGCACCCCTGACGGTGAACTCCAGGCCATGACCGACGGCACCACCGCCCAGTGGTCCATCACCGACCAGCACACCGACCTCACCCCGAACTGGGGTGTGTCAATTTAACGGCCCTGTCGGACGTGTCAGGGATCTTGTGTAAGTCGGCTGGTGTCATTGGACGCTGAGCCGGTCCTCGAAGAACAGTGAGAACTGGTTCAGTGCCTCTTTC
>NZ_JBIALS010000097.1:0-2143 GCF_042873655.1 Streptomyces sp. NPDC004609
CGCCAGCACCAAGCCCGCCTCAGCCACTACAAACAACGAGGCCACAGCCCCTGAAAACTGCCCAACAATCAGAACAAACACCGTTGCAGTACTAGCCAGCCGACCCGTCCCTCCATCGTCTTGGGGGCGGTGGAGGCGGACCGCCAGCGGATCCGACAGCCCAAGCCCGATGCTCTGGCCGCGATGAAAGTCTGTCTCGGCATCTCCGTAACCGGCTGACCTGAGATCCCTACGAGGAGCCCGTCGCTGCCACGCAGGATGACGGGTTCCTCCCGGCCGTAGTGGATGATGGTTCTTCAGCGCTTGCCGACAAGGGGGGTATTAGCGGTGAGACGAGACGACTTTCCGGTCATGATGGAGTTCCTCCGGGCCCGTCTGCATGAGGATGAAACTGCGGCTCGGGCATTGAAACCCGGCAAGAACCAGGACGTGGCGCGGTTGCGAGACCGGGTCCTCGCCGACGTCGAGGCGAAGCGGAGGCTCATGGACTGGGTGGAGGAGCTTCCGCGGAGGGCGAAGGACAACGGGGGGGCGAGTCCTCTGGCAGAGGGTGGCCGGGGACCTTTACGCCTCGTACTCGAGGGACCTCCGTAGCCCTGTGATCTACGAACTCGTTGCGGCGTACGCCGATCACCCCGACTTCCACCCCGAGTGGGAGCCGATCGAGGTCGAGGATCAGTACGAGCCCGGTAAGGATGAGCCCAGCGTCCGCGCTCGGGGCCGTGCTGTCTGACACGCGAGCTGGTATTGGCCTGCCGGAGGGTGCAGCCGCCGACCTCGTTTGCCATGCACTCTTCCTCCAGGTGGGCAGGGTAGGAAGTGCCTTGTACTTCGGCTTGCAGAGAGGGAAGCTTCGACCAGCACTCCTGCCGCAGACATGCCTCGGTGGCCGCAACATGGGGGAGCAGATGGATAAAAAGCCTGACCAGAGCCACGGCACGTCCCACCAGGCAGCCGCTCACAGGGTCACCTTTCGGCCCCTCCGCAATGGCCTTGACTACCTCGACGACGTGGTCGACCGCCTCACCCCGGCGTCAGACGGCAGCCCTGTGGACGCCCGCGATCTCAAGTACGCGATCCTCCACCTTCAGGCCGGTGCGGAGGTGCTCCTCAAGGCGCGCCTGGAACTGGAGCACTGGACCCTGGTCGTCCAGGACGCCTTGCCCAAGACGAAGCAGGGGACTGGTGTCACACGCACCCAGTTCAAGCTCGGCAGGTTCAAGACCATCGGGCTGAGTGAGACCCTAGACCGCCTCAAGCAGGTCGCGGACATCGACCTCGAAGAACACCGTCAGGCGCTGGAAGACCTGAGCGAGACCCGTAACGCGCTGCAGCACTACGGACTTGACCAGACGGCCGAGGCGATCCAAGGTCAGGCCGCCAAGGTGCTCAGCTTCCTGCTGTGGTTCATTGACGAGGAGCTGTATGTCACCCTCGATCCGCAGGAGCGCAAGACCTTCAATTCCATCCGCAACCGTCTCAGCGCTCTTACGGATTTTGTGGCCAAACGGATGGCCGACCTTGCCAGAGAGCTCGGCCCGCTCGCCTCCTCAACCGTCGTGTGCCCTTACTGCCAGCAGCCGGCCCTCGTCACCGGTACCCCCGACATCGCCTGCCGCTTTTGCTTCGTACGATGGAATTCTCCCGAGCACGCCGCAGTGAGCTACGTCGCGAAGCAGGGGGAGCCGCGCGGTATCGCGGGCCCGGTTCTGTGTCCGCGGTGCGATTCTGCCGCTGTCGTGTTGGATATCGGAACGGCAGCAGATCCTGAGGCTAGAGCCGCCCTGTGCTTCGAGTGCGGGCAGACCATCGGCATCGCCGACTGCGCCGGTGCGTGCGGCAAGCGACTGCTGTTCGCCGCGGCGGTGGTGCCCGGTCAGTGCTGTGTGACCTGCTCCTCACCGGTGGAGTCCGCCGCGCAGGAACCTGCCGAACGAGGCTGAACTGGTTGTCAGGAAAACACGCATGGAGCCAGTGCCCAGGTACGGCGATCATCTCCATACGGGCTACCAGGCGAAGGACACGGGCGATGATCGAGGTCACCGCGACTAGGGAGCGTATTGCGTCTTGATCAATCTGCGGGATCTGCCTTCGCGGCAGGGTCTGGACGGGTAGACCTTCTTGGGTGACGCGAGTGCAACTG
>NZ_JBIALS010000098.1:0-2118 GCF_042873655.1 Streptomyces sp. NPDC004609
GACGCTCCTTCAGCAGTTCCTCGCCGACGAGCGTCTGGCTTCGACGCGGCTGGTGTTCCTCACCCACGGCGCGGTCGCGGCACGGCCGGGCGACGATGTCGTGGACCTGGTGAACGCCCCGGTGTGGGGGCTGGTGCGATCGGCACAGCGCGAGCACCCGGACCGCCTCTGGCTGGTGGACGGTGCCGAGGCGGACGCGGTCGCCGGGTTGCCGCTGGAGCGAGAACCGCAGCTGGCGGTGTGTGACGGTGCGGTGTTCGTGCCGCGGCTCGTACGGAACGGCACGTCGTCGCCCGACACGGCCGTGAGCTTCGGTGGGAATACGGGCACGGTTCTGGTCACGGGTGGTACCGGCACGTTGGGTGCTCTGGTGGCCCGGCATCTGGTCGCCGTACACGGTGTGCGGCATCTGCTGCTGACCAGCCGGCGGGGACCGGAAGCGCCGGGCGCGCAGGAGTTGGTCGCGGAGCTGACGGCGGTGGGTGTGCAGGTGACCGTCGCGGCATGTGATGCGGCTGACCGTGAGGCGCTGGCCGCCGTGCTGGCGGGCATCCCGCAGGAGCGGCCGCTGACCGGGGTGGTCCATTCGGCGGGTGTGCTGGACGATGCCGTGGTTACCGGGCTGACAACGGAGCAACTCGACCGTGTCCTGCGCCCGAAGATCGATGCCGCGCTCAACCTGCACGACCTCACCCGGGACCGCCACCTCGACGCCTTCGTCCTCTTCTCGGGGGCGGCGGCCACCTTCGGAAGCTCCGGCCAGGCGCACTACGCGGCGGCCAACGTGTTCCTGGAGGCGCTCGCGGCGCACCGAGCCGCGGGCGGGCTGCCCGCTACTGCCCTCGGCTGGGGCTTCTGGGCCGAGCGCAGCGAGATGACGGAACACCTCGACGCGATCGCCATGCGGCGCATCGCACAGATCGGCCTCGCGGAGATGACGTCCGAGCAGGGACTCGACCTGTTCGACGCGGCCGTACGCGCTGGGCAGCCCTTCGTCCTACCTGCCGTGCTGAACGAGGCGAGCCTGCGCGAGCAGGCCGCCGCGGGCACCCTGCCGGCCATCCTGCGGGAACTGGTCCGCAGGCCCGCGCAGCGGACGGTGGCCACGGCGGACAACGGTCCGGCCACGGACACCACCACCCTGGCCGAGCGTCTGGCGGCCGCCCCCGAGGCGGAGCGGACCGAGCAGCTTCGCGACCTGGTCTGCGCGCAGGCCGCCGGAGTCCTCGGCCACGCTACGGCGACCGCCGTGAAGCCGCACCAGACCTTCAAGGAGCTCGGGTTCGACTCCCTGGGCGCGGTGGAACTCCGCAACCGCCTGATGCGGGCCACCGGTCTGCGTCTCTCCGCCACCCTGGCCTTCGACTACCCGACACCGGCCGCCCTCGCCGACCACCTGTGGGAGGCACTGCGGCCGGAGGAGGAGTCGTTGGCGGACCGGGTGCTGAGCGACCTCGACGAGCTGGAGTCCGCGCTCGCCACCCTGGCTCCCGACGAGCAGGTTCGCGACCGCGTCCTGAGCCGGATGCGGCAACTCGTCGCCAAGCACCTCGGTGCCGACCCGGCGAGCGCTGACGAACCGTCCGGTGCGGACCGGTTCGACGCGGCCAGCGACGACGAGCTCTTCGACTTCCTCGACAACGGCATCTGACAGCGAAGCCAGGCGACGGACCTTCAGGATTTCAGGCAAGGGGAGAAAGTGAACACCGAGGACAAGCTGCGCTCGTACCTCAAGCAGGCTGCCGCGGATCTGCACGACGCCCGTGAGCGCCTGCGCAAGCTGCAGGACGACGCCCACGAGCCCGTCGCGATCGTGGGTATGGGGTGCCGGTTCCCGGGTGGCGTGCGCTCACCGGAGGAACTGTGGGGCCTGCTCGCCTCGGCGGGCGACGCCGTGTCGTCGTGGCCGGCGGATCGGGGCTGGGACGTCGAGGGTCTCTATGATCCGGATCCGGATGCGGTGGGGAAGTCGTACACCCGGTCGGGTGGATTCCTCTACGACGCGGCGGAGTTCGATGCCGAGTTCTTCGGGGTCTCGCCGCGTGAGGCGTTGGCGATGGATCCGCAGCAGCGGTTGTTGTTGGAGACGTCGTGGGAGGCGTTCGAGGGGGCGGGTAT
>NZ_JBIALS010000099.1:0-1944 GCF_042873655.1 Streptomyces sp. NPDC004609
CCCTGACCTCGCTGACATTCGGCAGGGGCTGAGCGTCACGTCGGCGGTCGGGTGAGTTTGGCGGCCACGGCGTCGAGGACCCAGTCCAGTCCGATTGCGAAGGATGTCTCGGCGTCCACGTCCGTGCCGTCGTACACGGCCTTGGCCAGCGCCGGGAAGCGGCCGGTGGCCAGTATTCTCGTCACATGCGGGCCGTGGGCGCGCTGCCAGTCGTGCTTGGACAGGCCCGTGGCGTGCTCGGCCCGCAGGTGCGCGATCTCGCGCCTGATCGCGCCAATGAAGTAGGCGCTGACAGTTTCCACGGCGCGCATGACGGTGTCGACATCGGCGAGGCCGTCGAAGGCGGCCAGCTTGGCCTCGGTCACGGCGAGGCCGTTCGGACCCAGGGCCGGGCGGCCGCCGAGCAGGTCGGCCAGCCATTCGTGACGGAGAGCGGCCTGCCTGGTGCGCTGGGCGAGGATGCGCAGCGCCTCCCGCCAGTCACCGGGCTGTTCCTCGGGGAGAATCTCGGCCTGGACCTCGTCCACCATGAGGTCGAACAGCTCCTCCTTGGTGGAGATGTATCTGTACAGCCGCATAGGGCCGGCGTCCAGGCGGGCGGCCACCTTGCGCAAGGACACCGCCCCCAGCCCGCCCTCGTCGGCCAGCGCGATAGCCGCGGCGACGATCCGCTCCCGGTCGAGCGGCACGGGTTGAGTCGGCGGCTCCGGCCGGTCCCACACAGTCATAGTCCCACCGTACCGTTGCGATGCATCGTAATGAGGAAATACAGTGTATCGATATGAGACACCGCATCGCAGTCGTCGGGAGCGGTCCTGCCGGCCTTACCTTCGCCCGCGTCCTGCACCGCCATGGCCACCTCGTCACCGTCCTCGAACGCGATCCCGCCCCCGACGCCCGCCCCCCGGGCGGCACCCTGGACCTGCACGAAGGGCTGGGCCAGCTCGCGCTGGACAAGGCGGGGCTGCTGGCGGAGTTCCAGGCGCTGTCCCGTCCCGAGGGGCAGGCCATGCGCATCCTGGACACGGACGGGACCGTCCTGCGCGACTGGCAACCCCGCCCGGATGACCGGGCCAATCCCGAGATCGACCGTGGGCAACTCCGTGACCTGCTGCTCGGCCCTCTCGACGTCCAGTGGAGCCGGGACGTGACACTGGTGGTGCCGGGGACCCGGGGTGGCGTACTGGTCCATTTAGCGGACGGGCGACAGGAGACGTTCGACCTCGTGATCGGCGCGGACGGCGCCTGGTCCCGGACCCGCCCGGCGGTCTCACCTGTGACGCCGCACTACACCGGCGTGACCTCGGTCGAGACCTTCCTCGACGACGTCGACACCCGTCACCCCGACCTCGCCCGGTTGATCGGCGACGGTTCCGTGGCCGTGTACGGCGTGAACCGAGCTCTCGTTGCCCAGCGCAACAGCGGCGGCCACGTCAAGGTGTACACCCAGTTCCGCGCGCCGCTGGACTGGCACATGAACCTGGACCTGGCCGACGCCGAGGCCGTCCGATCGAGCCTGCTGGCTCTGTTCGACGGCTGGGCCGCTCCCGTCCTCAACCTCCTCCGCCACGGCACAGCTTTCGTCCACCGCCCCCTCTTTGTCCTGCCCGTGTCCCACACCTGGACCCACGTCCCCGGGGTGACGCTACTGGGCGACGCCGCCCATCTGATGCCTCCGTTGGGGGCGGGCGCGAACCTCGCGATGCTGGAAGGCGCCGAACTCGCCGAGTCCATCGCCACCGTCGGCCCCGAAGATCTGGACGACGCCGTCCGCGCCTTCGAGGAACGGATGTGGGCACGGGCCGGCAGGTGGGCGAAGATCACGACGGCCGGTCTGGAACGCCTTGTGAGCCCGGACCCCGCCGAAGCCCTCGCCCTTTTCGACCAAGTCCAGCCATCCTGACTGCCAAGCGCGAGAGCACCAGCACCAACAGCTCGCCACGG
>NZ_JBIALS010000100.1:0-1788 GCF_042873655.1 Streptomyces sp. NPDC004609
TTGACTTCCGCTCCCTGGGCTAAAGCCCGGGGATTCCTACCACGGTCGGCTGACCGTCTCGGTGGGTTCCTGCTTCCCCGCGCTGGGCCGGTACGAGTACCGGTCTTACCTGCGCTCCACAGGCTGACACCGCCAGTCCGGCGGCCTTGGCGACGTTGACCGCCGCGTTGATGTCCCGGTCGAGGACGGCTCCGCAAGCCCTGCATTCCCACACGCGAATGTGCAGGGGCTTGGGACCGTCCTTGACGCCGCACTGCGAGCAGACCTGGGAGGTCGGCTCGAACCGTCCGATGCGGAGGAAGCTGCGGCCGAACTTCGCGGCCTTGTACTCCAGCATCGTCACGAACGCGGACCATCCCGCGTCGTGGACGGACTTGGCCAAGCGCGTACGCGCGAGCCCCTTCACCGCCAGGTCCTCAACGGCAATCGCTTGGTTGTCGCGAATGATCCTTGTTGAGAGCTGGTGGTGGAACTCGCGCCGTGCGTCGGCCACCTGCGCGTGAGCGCGGGCTACCTTGATGCGGGCCTTGTCCCTGTTCTTCGATCCCTTGGCCTTGCGGGACAGACGGCGCTGTTCCCTCTTGAGTTTCTTCTCGGCCCGGCGCAGGAAGCGCGGGGCGTCGATCTTCGTGCCGTCGGAGAGGACCGCGAAGTGCCCGAGGCCCAGGTCGATGCCGACGGCGGATGTCACGTCGGGCAGCGTCTCGCGGTCGGTCTCCACGACGAAGGACGCGAAGTATCTCCCGGCAGCGTCTTTGATCACGGTCACCGTGGACGGCGCGGAGGGGAGGTTGCGGGACCACTTGACCCGCACGTCGCCGATCTTCGGCAGGGACAGGTCCCCGCCGGTCGTGATCTTCCATCGGGCGTTCGCGGTGAACCGTACTGCCTGCCGGTTGTCCTTGCGGGATTTGAACCGGGGCGCTCCCATGCGGGGGCGCTTGCCCTTGAGGCCGTCGAAGAAGTTCCGGTATGCGATGTCCAGGTCCCGGAGGGACTGCTGGAGGACGACGGCGGACACCTCGCCGAGCCATGCGCGCTCTTCGGTGAGCTTGGCCTCGGTGATCAGCAGTTTGGACAGGTCCCCGGTCTTCGGGAACGCCTCGCCTGCGGCGCGGGCGGTCTCACGGGCGCGAAGCGCATCGTTGTAGACCACCCTCGCACACCCGAACGCCCTGGCCAGCGCTGAGCGCTGAGGACCGTTCGGATACAGGCGGAAGCTGTACCTCAACTGCATACCGATCACCCTACTACAATTGGTTTATGGCTGAGTATCAGAACATTCGCACTGGCCGACACTGCACCTTCGTCCTCCACGCCCACTTGGTTTTCGTGACGAAGTACCGGCACAAGGTCTTCAAGGACGCCCACCTGAGGCGCATGGAAGAGATCATGCGGGCCGTCTGCGCCGACTTCGAATGCGAGCTGGTCGAGTTCAACGGCGAGAACGACCACGTCCACCTGCTCGTGAACTTCCCGCCGAAAGTTGCCCTGTCCAAACTGGTGAACAGCCTCAAGGGCGTCAGTTCTCGCAGGCTCCGCCAGGAGTATCCGGAACTGGTCCGACATTACTGGCGGGCACAGCGGCTGTGGTCCGGCTCGTACTTCGCCGGGTCGGTCGGCGGGGCGCCACTGTCGATCGTGAAGCAGTACATCGAGCAGCAGAACCGGCCCGTCTGAGCTGAGGTCGACCGTGCGGACCCGTGCGCACAGCGCGAGTCAGAGCACTTCTCAGAATCGCTCCACCACCGGGCCAAAGCCCGGTGCACTGCGATTAGACCCGGTAGC
>NZ_JBIALS010000101.1:0-1411 GCF_042873655.1 Streptomyces sp. NPDC004609
GGCAGGCGCGGGAGTCCGGTGAGGGGACAGGCCGTGGTGTGCGGGCCCGTTCGAGCCAAGCCCGTGCCTTCTCCAGCCGGATTCGCTGCCGGACGAGGACGGTCTTGCTGTCCATCGAGGCCGGCGGCCGTCCGTTGGCTCCACGGAGGCCCGCCGCCCGGTCTTCTCGGGCACGGATTTCGTACTTCCTCAGCTTCTCCTGGTGAGCTGCTGTCTCGGCGGCCAGACGTTTCTCAGCGCGGGCCACCATGCGTTCGGCGGCTTCGACCTTGATCCTGGTCTCGGTGGGTGAGGGCATCGCCCGTTCGTGCAGTCTGTCCCTGGCCAGGCGGGCCCGGGTGAGCAGGTCGCACAACCGGGACAGACGAGGCCAGTCGTCGGCTTCTTCGCCGTCGTCCCGGATCCACTCATCGGCCTCGGCGTTGCGCGCATGGGCGAGTGCGTGCTTCACCAGCGAGTCGATCTCGTTCTCACACGTGGACATGGTCTCTTCCCGGCGCTGAAGCCGCTGGTTGGCGTCACGTGATGCGTTCGCCTCCATCGGCGAACCGTCCACGGCCACCGCCGAAAGATCCACGAGGCCACGTCGGCCGCACAGCGACAGCACCTGTATGAACAGTGATTTCAAGGCGGCACGGTGGCGTCGAACGAACCGTGCGACGGTGGAGTGGTCCGGCCTGCGGTCCGCGGTGATGATCCGGCAGCCCACGTCGTCCCAGCATGCCTGCTCGATACGGCGTGAGGAACGTACGCCCTTGCTGTAGCAGTACAGGAGCAGCGCGACCAGGCACGCGGGATGGTAGCCCGCCCCTCCCTGGCCATCACCGCGGTAGCCGTCCTCAAACGCCGAAAGATCAAGCTGTTCGACGACGTCGAGCACCTTCCAGCACAGATGCTCGGGCGGCAGCCAATCCCGCACATCCCGCGGCATCCCAAGCTCACGTTCTCTGCCACACGACAAGAAGTTCCGCCCCACCAGCCAAGATTCCGACACCCCCTGTGATCTCTGGAACCGAACAACGAATCGCTCTTGATCCCCGAGCGAAGAGAGCCGTGCGACAGCCTCGCCCCGTCGCCCGGATGGTGCGAAACCCCCGCCTTACCCGGGCGGGGGTGAGGCGGCGGGGCTCGGCTTTCCGGTCCCAGGGGCGGCGAAGGTCCTCGGCGGGAGGGCGGGTGAGGCGGAGCTGGGTGTGGGCGGCGATGATCAGCCAGGTCCACAGGTCGGCGGTGTCGGCGCGGCGGACCCTCGGGCGCGGTCCAACCGAGGGTCTGCTTCATCAGCCGGAAGGTGTGTTCCAGGTCGAAGCGGCGGAGGAACGACTGCCACCAGCGGTCCACATCGGCCGGCGTGGCGGTGGTGGCCGAGGACCACAGCCAGACCGGCTTCGGGATGCGGTCGCCCGGCAGG
>NZ_JBIALS010000102.1:0-1313 GCF_042873655.1 Streptomyces sp. NPDC004609
CAGGGCTTCGGCGTGAAGCCGGTGTGTCCTGGTTTTGATCACGGGATGGTGAGGATCGCGAGAGGGCGGGTGGCATCGCGGGCGTTGTGCCGGAGGACCCCGGCGATCCCTCGGTGACCGGCGGTGCGGAGGGCTCCGATGGCGAGGTTGCGCCAGGTGGCCATGGCTCGGGGTGCGTTGCCGGTGCGGAGTTGGGAGGCGTCCTCGGCGAATGTCGTGTCTCTCATGTGGTGCAGGGCCTCTACCTGCCAGTGCCCTCGGATCAAGGAGGCGAGTTCGGCGGGGGCGGCCTGTTCGGAAGTGAGACTGGTGACGGCGTAGACCGTCTTGAAGCTGATCCTGCCGGTTCTGCGGTTCACCCGGCGGCGCTTGAGCTCGATGGCCTGGAGTGCGCCGGGGTACAGCAGGTTGTTGACGGTGCAGGCCTTGAGCCGGCGGATTTCGCCGCGTCCGTGCCCGTGTTCGCGGGTCCGTTCCTGGAGGGGGATCTTGTCCCAGGGAAGCTTCTTCAGCTGTTTGCGGAGCTTCTTCTGGTTGCCCTTGACGATCACTATGTAGTGGGCGCCGCGATTCAGGAGGTAGGTGGCGTGGTCGCGCTGTGTGTGGAGTGCGTCGCTGGTCACCACGGTTCCCTTGACGTCGATGTCGTCCAGCAGGGGTTGGAAGCGCGGGATTTCGTTCGTCTTGTCTTCCACGTCAACCTGCCCCAGCACAGCGCTGGTGGCATGGTCGACGGCGGACAGCAGGTGGATCCTGCGGCCGTCGGCGCGGGCTGCGCCCCGCAGTGATTTGCCGTCTACCGCGAGGGCACGCAACGGGATGCCGGTGATCTGAGCGCGGCGAGCCGCGAGCCAGCCGCCGACCGCCCTGTCGAGTTCGTCGCCGTCGATCTCGGCGAGGATCCGGCGGATGGTCGTCTCGCACGGTGCCTGCCGGCGTCCGCTGAACGGATCACGGCGGGCTCCGAGGCGTTCCAGCACCGCCTGGGGTGCGTCGGCGGCCCACTCGCTGATCGCCAGCAGCGAGGTCGCCCCGGTCAGGACGGCAGCGGCAGCAATGGCGAGCACTGCGGTCAGGGGGTGCAGCCGGCCTCGCGGATCACGCGGGTCGGAGACCTGCGCCAGAGCGGACAGCAGGTCAGGACACTCCTGCTCGGCAAGAGTCGGGGCGGGAGCAAGTTGGCCAAGTACAACGGGAATGGGAGAAGATGCAGTGACGGGCACGGTCTTCCAGCGTGATCATGGGACGTAGACACTCACATGATCACCGGGATCGTGCCCGTTCCGTATGCCCGCAACCCGGACCACACCCCC
>NZ_JBIALS010000103.1:0-1262 GCF_042873655.1 Streptomyces sp. NPDC004609
ACACCCCAGACCGTTCGTCTGGACCAAGACAGCCGACGAGATCCTCGACAAAGTCGCCGCATACTGCCAACGAATCTCCGACTCAGGTCACTAGAAGGCGGAGGAGCAGAAACGGCGGACACCTGCGTGGTGTCGTCCGCGGGGGTGTGTGTCTGTGCCGCGCGGTCGGCGGTCCTGCTGCGGCTCTCTGCCTGAGAGCGTCCCTGTGGGGTCTCGGCCCGACCCAGGGTGGCGGTGTTCAGCGTAGCGGCGATCGGCGCGGGTGTTGCCCCGGGTGCCTGGCGGGTGGTCATCGGTTCTGCCTCCGGTATGAGTTCGGACGGGAGCGGGACAGTGGCAGGACTCAGGTGCTTGCGTCTCGTACTGGCGGGATCGGCTTCTTCACTCCGTAGGGCCGGAAGCCGGATCCCGGACAGCAGCGACCGGGAGGAAAGCTCCCGGGGCATGACGAAGGCCCATGGAATCCGCCTTGGCCGTGTTCGGCCAGCGGTTGCGGCGGTGGTCGAGCCAGTCCAGGACCGCCCGGCGGGTGAGGTCGTCGAGCGGGCGGACGTGGCCGCCGACGGTGATGCGTCGGTTGCCCGGGTCGACGTCCTCCAACTGCATGGTGCGGATCATCTTCGGCCGTGCCGCGTGGATGGCGGCCAGGGCGATGATGAGCCGGATGTCCGGGGTGGTGGCGGTGGCGATGGCCTCGTCGATGTCCGCCTGGTCGAGAGCTTGGAGGACGCCGCCGGTCTGGCGGGGGACGCGGATGCGGATCGTGGGGTTGCGGAAGATCTGGCCGTTCTTCTTCGCGTGTCGGAACAGCGACCGCAGAGCGACGATCCGGCTCTCGCGTTGTTTGCCGGTAACAGCGTCCCGGACCGCGATGATGTCCTCCCGGGTGACCTCTCGCAGGTGGTCGTAGCGGCTGGACCACGCCAGCAGCACCGGCTGGATCTCTCCCAGGTAGGCCCACGCCGTATGCCGGGAGCGGGGCTCAGATCGCGGACCACCGTCGAGGAGAGTGCGAACCCAGGCTTCGACGGCGCGATGGATCGCCGGCGCCATCTCGCCGAGCTTGCGCTCCAGCCACCGGTCGACAGCGGAGGCCCGGTCGTCGGTGAACAGGCCGAGACGGTCGAGGACCTCGGCGGTCCGCACGACGGGAAGCCCACGGACTCTTAGGGAGCGTATTGCGTCGTGATCATCAAGTGGTCCGGGTGAGATCTCTGAGCCAGATCATCGAGGCGCGTAGGTGGAGGCCGGCGAGGTAGCTG
>NZ_JBIALS010000104.1:0-1129 GCF_042873655.1 Streptomyces sp. NPDC004609
CTAGTGACCTGAGTCGGAGATTCATCGTTAGTTGGGCATGAGTCGTCCGGGTCCGAAGATTCCGCCGTTGTCGGTCACTGATGCCCAGCGGGCGGTGCTTGAGGGCTGGGTGCGTCGCCGCATGACGGCCCAGGCCTTGGCCCAGCGGTCGCGGATCGTGCTGGAGTGCGCCGAGGGGCACTCGATCATGGAGGTGTCCCGCCGGCTGCGGATCGCGCCGGACACGGTCCGCACCTGGCGGCGGCGCTTCCTCGAACGTGGCCCGGACGGCCTGTGCGACGACCCGCGCCCGGGTGTCCCCCGGAAAATCACCGATACCGACGTCGAACGGGTCATCGTCAAGACGCTGGAGGAGACACCGAAGAACGCCACCCACTGGTCGACCAGGTCTATGGCCGCAGCCACGGGAATGTCGCAGTCGACGGTCTCACGGATCTGGAGAGCCTTCGCACTCGCGCCGCACCGGGCGCAGACCTTCAAGCTGTCCACCGACCCGCTGTTCATCGACAAGGTCCGCGACATCGTCGGCCTCTACCTCGACCCGCCCGAGAAGGCACTGGTCCTCTGCGTGGACGAGAAATCCTCCATCCAGGCACTGGACCGGTCCCAGCCGGTTCTGCCGATGATGCCCGGTGTTCCCGAACGCCGCAGCCACGACTACATCCGTGCCGGTACCACCACCCTGTTCGCCGCCCTGGAGGTCGCCACCGGCAAGGTCATCGGCTCCCTCCACCGCCGCCACCGGGCCGTCGAGTTCAAGAAGTTCCTCGCCAAGCTCGACAGGGAAGTCCCGGCCGGCCTCCAGGTCCACCTGATCCTCGACAACTACGCCACCCACAAGACACCCGACATCAAGAAGTGGCTGCTGGCGCACCCCCGGTTCCACCTGCACTTCACGCCCACCAGCGCGTCGTGGCTGAACCTGGTGGAGCGGTGGTTCGCCGAACTCACGCAGAAGAAGCTCAAGCGCGGGGTCCACCGCTCCGTCCAGGCCCTCGAACGCGACATCCGGTCCTGGCTCGCCGACTGGAACGAACACCCCAGACCGTTCGTCTGGACCAAGACAGCCGACGAGATCCTCGACAAAGTCGCCGCATACTGCCAACGAATCTCCGACTCAGGTCACTAG
>NZ_JBIALS010000105.1:0-1109 GCF_042873655.1 Streptomyces sp. NPDC004609
CAGTTGCACTCGCGTCACCCAAGAAGGTCTACCCGTCCAGACCCTGCCGCGAAGGCAGATCCCGCAGATTGATCAAGACGCAATACGCTCCCTAGACGGACGTGGTCATGTCCGGTGGGCCTGTATCGGAGAAGGGGACGCTTCGACGGGCTGGACGGCACGCTGTGGCATGGCGGTGACAATCCCTGGACGCAACGAGTACATGGAGCGGCGAACCGGCGGACGCCGAGCGCGTGTCCTTCACCGTGTTCCCGGACTCTCCGGGAGCGGCCCAGGGGGAGCAGACCGATGCGCACTGCGAATCGCACCACCAGCCGTACCCGTAACCGTCTTGTCATCACGGCCGCAGCGGCTTTCCTGGCGCTGGTCCTCAGCGGGTGCCGGGACACGGCGGCGATCGATGGCGGGGACACGCCTTCCGGGGCCGCCCCGACGGCTTCAGCGGCTGATTCCGGTGCCGCGGGCGAACCCTCGACGTACCCGAGCGGCAAGCCGACGGCCGTCAAACCGTCATCGCAGGGCACGCCGTCCGGCGCATCCTCGAAGCCCCCGAAGCACTTCATCAAACTCACCGAGGGCTACCCCATGCCGAACGACGTGCTGATCAGCGTCACGGATGTCGTGGCAGCCGGGAGTTCGAGCGGGGTGGTCGCGCCCGCGGGCTCTCAGCGCAGGTACGTGCTCATTCAGATCACGAACGAGGGGACCCGGCCGCTGAAGGTGGACGGCCGAGTGCACGTCACCGTCAAGCGGCATGACAACGGCAAGTCCATGAAGCAGGTCGACTGGCTTCCCGGGGAGGACTCCGAGGGCGCCGGCTTCTTCATCCTCGACGTGGAGCCGGGCAACCGGGATGACGCCTCGCTCGGATTCGCCTTCGAGGACTCGGGATTCGACGAGGGCTACGAGATCTACGTGACGCTGGACCAGCCCGGAAGCCCCGCGTACCCGGCGAAGTTCCTGTACGCGCCCCCGCCCGCTTCCTAGTACTGCAACGGTGTTTGGCGTGACTGTTGGCAGGCTCGGTCGTTGATGCAGTTATGGGTGGGGACCTTGCTGGTGTCAGGTTGTGGGCGGGTGAGCTGGACGCTCTGCATGAGCGGTTCGTG
>NZ_JBIALS010000106.1:0-1103 GCF_042873655.1 Streptomyces sp. NPDC004609
TAGGGAGCGTATTGCGTCGTGATCATCAAGTGGTCCGGGTGAGATCTCTGAGCCAGATCATCGAGGCGCGTAGGTGGAGGCCGGCGAGGTAGCTGTCGGGGGTCTTGTCGTACCGGGTGGCGATGCCTCGCCAGGCCTTGAGCTTGTTGATCAGGCGTTCGACGGTGTTCCGCTCCTTGTAGAGGTCGGCGTCGTGGCTGACGGGTCGGCCGCCTCTGGAGCCCTTCTTCTTCCGGTTGGCGGCCTGGTCCTTCTTCTCCGGGATGACCGCCTTGATACGCCGTTTGCGCAGGTGGGCTCGGTTGCCGCGGGACGAGTAGGCCTTGTCCCCGGCGACAGCGCCCGGCCGGGTGCGGGGTCGGCCGACAGGTCCACGCACCCGTACCTTTTTCAGGACGGGGATGAACTGCGGGCTGTCGGCGGCCTGTCCCGCGGTCAGGATGAACGCCAGCGGGCGGCACTTGCGGTCGCCGACGACATGGATCTTGCTGGTCTGCCCGCCCCTGGAGCGTCCGAGGAGGGCGGCCTTCAGCCGGAGTTTCCGCCGTCGCCGGATGCGCCGTCGTTCTTCCCGCTCGGGATCGTCTTCGGCCTCCTGTCCGGTTCGTTCGTCGCAGTCGCCCCCTTTGACCTGGTCTTCTCCGCCTCGGCGGCAGCCTTCTCCAGGGCGGTGAGGACGTCCTCGTCCAGGTGCATGCCGGCAGCGTCGTGATGGGCCCGGGCGGTGGTGGAGTCGATGCTGACCAGGGACAGGTCCACCTCACCCCGCTTCGCGGCTTCCGCGATCAGGCCCTCCATCAGGGCCTCGAAGACCCCGGCGTCACGCCACTGCCGGAAGCGGTTGTGGACGGTCGACCAGGCGCCGAACTCCGCTGGCATCTCCCGCCACTGCCCGCCCGTCTTGAATCGCCAGATCACACCCTCGAACTGCTGCCGCAGCCGCCCGGGGTACGGGCCGTACTCGCCGATCGGCACGTACGGCTCGATGAACTCCCACTCTGCATCCGTCAGTTGCACTCGCGTCACCCAAGAAGGTCTACCCGTCCAGACCCTGCCGCGAAGGCAGATCCCGCAGATTGATCAAGACGCAATACGCTCCCTAG
>NZ_JBIALS010000107.1:0-1085 GCF_042873655.1 Streptomyces sp. NPDC004609
GAACTCCCGCAACGGGACCTCGCCCAAGACGGTCCTCACCGACGCGGGGGCGGTCGCTTTGGCGGTGCCGCGGGACCGCAACGGCGAGTTCGAACCGCGTCTGGTCCCGAAGAACGCCCGCCGCCTCGCCGGGTTCAACGACCGGATCCTCTCCCTGTACGCCCGGGGGATGAGCGTGCGCGACATCCGCTCCCATCTGGCCCAGATCTACGGCGTCGAGGTCAGTCCCGACCTGATCAGCAAGGTCACCGATGC
Source organism: Streptomyces sp. NPDC004609 (assembly GCF_042873655.1). NCBI lineage: Bacteria > Bacillati > Actinomycetota > Actinomycetes > Kitasatosporales > Streptomycetaceae > Streptomyces > Streptomyces sp. NPDC004609. The sequence goes on from NZ_JBIALS010000107.1 coordinate 256, forward strand.
TGTCGTGGACGAGCTGGTGACCTGGCAGAACCGGCCCCTCGACGCGGTCTGGCCGATCATCTACATCGACGCGCTGTGGGTGAAGATCCGGTCGGGTTCGGTGACCTCGAAGCCGGTCTGTCTGGCCGTCGGCGTCGACATGGACGGCCGCAAGGACGTCCTGGGCCTGTGGGTCGGAGCCGAGGGCGAAGGCGCCACCACCTGGATGGCAGTGCTGTCCGAACTGCGGAACAGAGGCATCGAGGACGTCTGCATCGTCGCCTGCGACGGGCTGAAGGGCCTGCCCGACGCGGTCACCGCGACCTGGCCCAAAGCCACCGTCCAGACCTGTGTGATCCACCTGACCAGAGCCTCGCTCAGGCTCTCCTCGGTACGGGACCACCCCAAGCTGGTCCCGGCCCTCCGGGCGATCTACACGGCCCCGACGGAGCAGGCCGCCGAACAGGCCCTCGACGCGTTCGCTGCATCTGACCTGGGTGAACGCTACCCGGCGGTGGTCCGAGCCTGGCGGTCGGCCTGGCCTGAGTTCACGCCCTACCTGGCGTTCCCGCCGGCCATAAGGACGGTGGTCTACTCCACGAACATGGTCGAATCGATCAATTCGCGGCTCCGCAAGGCCACCCGCAACCGCGGTCACTTCCCCTCGGAACAGGCCGCGCTGAAGGTCCTCTACCTCGCGGTCCGAGAACAGATCAACCCGAAAGCGCGCGACAAGAACCACGTCGCCGCACACTGGAAAGAGGCACTGAACCAGTTCTCACTGTTCTTCGAGGACCGGCTCAGCGTCCAATGACACCAGCCGACTTACACAAGATCCCTGACACGTCCGA
>NZ_JBIALS010000108.1:0-1026 GCF_042873655.1 Streptomyces sp. NPDC004609
CGCAGCCCCATCACCTACGAAGCCACACTCGAAGCACCACCAACTACGCTGGCATCAGCCGCATAACCCGTGTTCAGGATTCGGGGTCAAGGCCCCACCTCAGCCTGCACAAGCTGAGCCAGCATGCCCTGACCGAACACCACGAGTACCTCCACAACCGCACCGGCGGATACTTCCTCGCCCTGTCCCAGCTGATCTGCCAAGCAGCCACCCTCGCAATCCTGACCGGAACCGAGAACATCACCCGCACCGAACTCGACGCCATCCACGTCGGCCGCGGGCACTAACAGCCGCCGAGTAGGCACCGCCAGTGCCACGGGAGCTGCTCAGGGTGGTGGAGAGGCGCGAGCCGGTGCGTGAGGCGATGACGGGGATCCGGTGGGGGCGAGGGCGGTGCCGACCGGCCTGCGGCCGCGTTCTACGAGGTGTACATGCTGCACGGCCTGTTCATGCCCGCCGCCGCTGGTTCGTCAGCCGCTTCGCGGGGCAGCGGTGTGAGGCTGTTGCGCAGGCAGTGGACCAAAGTGCACGTCTGCCGGTGGTGAGGTGTGGTGAGCTTGCATCATGGGGTCCCGATCGAAGCGCCGCGAGGTGCGCAACAAGAAGAAGCGTCGTCGTTCCAGTTCCGCGCCGCCTGTGACTGACCCGCACATACAGATGCTGGTGAATTCCGTAGCGGAGTTGACTGCGCTCATGGCCACCCTTGAGGGAGAAGATCCTGCAGCGGCTACCCATGCGGCATTCACCGCGGCGGTCGACGAGTTCGTCGAGAACGTGGTGCGGTTCGACGCGATCCGGCTGATCGAGGTGGCTCGTCAGCGGTTCCTGCCGTTCGCGGCTGCGGGAGACATTCCGAACGCTGTCGAGGCGAACACCGCGCATCTGGAACTACTGACACTGGTTGCCTACGCCGTCCAGCAGGATGCTGAGGTGTGAACGATCACGTAATTCCCCGGGCCCGCCGCCACGTAATTCCCCAGGTCCTGACCTTGTTCATGTCTACTTGATCGAGGGCTTGTCTGTCTT